>JAFAIO010000281.1 GCA_019236675.1 Verrucomicrobiota bacterium | reverse complement strand
GACACCACGCATTCAGCAGATAGTCCTGGGTAAGACGCGCGGAATGCGGCTCCTCTCCGCTAGGGATGGTGGACGACGGCAGTTCAATTGCACATAGCTCAGCCAGGGCTGCTTTTTTGTAACACGCTTCCTATCACCTCCTTGATTTGACGGGCATTGGCATTGCGAGATATCTAGCTCTGGATTCCGGCGATCATTCACATGGATACTGTTACTCTCTCGGATCACAAGGATGGTGAACTGCCTGCAAGCTCGCATGGGGCAAAGATCGATAGCTTTTCTCACGCGGCCGAACTTGAGCGCGAGCTGCGGGCTAACCTTAAAGGAGAGGTGAGATTCGATTCTGGGTCGCGTGGCGCTTATTCGATGGACGCTTCCAATTATCGACAGGTTCCTATCGGCCTCGTCATTCCTGTCAACGAAGCGGATGTTATCGCCGCAGTTGCCGTGTGCCGGAAATTTGGAGCACCGATACTCTCACGTGGCGGTGGCACGAGTCTAGCCGGTCAAGGTTGCAATGCTGCCGTCGTCTTCGATTTTTCAAAATATTTGAACCGGATCCTTGAGCTTAATCCGGAACGACGGTTTGCTCGAGTTCAGCCCGGTCTGGTTTTGGATACATTACGTGATGCGGCCGAAGAGCATGGGCTCACGTTCGCTCCTGATCCGTCGACCCACAACCGGTGCACCCTTGGCGGAATGATCGGAAACAACTCCTCCGGGACTCATTCTCTAATGGGCGGCAAGGTCCAGGAGAATGTAGAGGAAATGCGGGTCTTGCTTTATGACGGCACTATTCTGACGGTTGGCCCGACCCCGACCGCTGAGTTAGATCAGATTACTCGTGAGGATAGCCGCCGGGGACGGATCTACTCTGGCTTGGTAGAGCTACGAGATCGGTACGGGGACTTAGTTCGTGAACGGTTTGCTAAGATCCCGCGGCGGGTCTCCGGTTACAATTTCGACGAGCTGCTGCCTGGCACGCCATTTAATGTTGCCCGAGGCTTGGTCGGCAGTGAAGGCACTTGCGTAGTTGTTCTCGAAGCGAAGGTTAGACTGGTACATAGCCCCCGGTACAAGTCGTTAGTCTGCCTTGGTTTCAAAGACATCTTCATCGCGGCGGATCTAGTGCCCGACATTCTTGCTTTCAAGCCGATCGCACTGGAAGGCTTTGAAGGGGACGTCCTGGTGGTGATGCGCCAGAAGAATCTGCAACCGGAGAACATCGCGTTGCTGCCCCCGGGGAACGGTTACCTGCTAGCTGAGTTCGGCGGCGACACACCCGCGGACGCGGATGCGGCTGCAGATAAACTAGTGGACTGGCTTCGCCAGCGGGCCGATGCGCCCGTCATTAAGGTGGTACGGGATCCAGGGGAGGTTAAACGAATCTGGAAAGTGCGAGAGGCTAGCAATGGCGGCACCACGATTATTCCGGGACAGCATTCTATCACCCACGAAGGTTGGGAAGACGCGGCCGTGCATCCTCGTGTCCTCGGTTCCTACCTTCGCGATTATAAAGCGCTTCTCGCTAAATACGGCTACAAAGGTTGGTATTATGGCCATTTCGGCGAGGGCTGCGTCCATCAGCGAGTGACCTTCGATCTGGAAACCGATCGGGGGGTCCGCCAGTTTCGGAAGTTTTTGGAGGAAGCTGCTGATTTAGTCGGCAGCTATGGCGGCACGATTTCCGGTGAGCATGGTGACGGACATGCGCGTGCCTTTTTATACGAAAGAATGTTCGGTCCCGAGCTCGTGGAAGGTTTTCGCGCCTTCAAACGGCTGTGGGATCCGGATAACAGACTAAATCCTGGGAAAGTCATCGATCCATATCCACCGGAAGCGTTTTTGAAACTTGGGGCCGATTATAATCCGGCACAGTTTGAGACCCATTTTCGGTTTCCCGATGATCAGGGGTCGCTCGAAAAAGCGACTCAACGTTGTGTTGGCGTTGGCGCCTGCCGCAAGACGGATGGTGGAATTATGTGCCCGAGTTATCAAGTGACTCGGGAAGAAATTCATAGCACGCGTGGACGCGCACATCTGCTGTTCGAGATGCTCCAAGGCGAGCTTCTCCAAGGCGGTTGGCATGACGAACGAGTCAAAGAATCGTTGGATATCTGTCTTGCCTGCAAAGGTTGCAAGAGCGAGTGCCCGACTAATGTCGATATTGCTACCTATAAATCCGAATTTCTTTCACACTATTACGAAGGTAGGCCGCGCCCGCTGAATCATTACGCCTTTGGATTCATTGACCGTTGGGCGCGTCTGGCGTCCCAAGCGCCCAAGCTCGTGAATTGGCTCAATGCTTCGGCCGGTCTAAATCGAATCGCCAAGTCTACCCTTCATCTTGCTGAAGAACGCCAGATCCCGAAGTTTGCCGAGGAAACGTTTGTGAGTTGGGTTCGAACAAAAGCGGCCGGCACCGTGGAGCGCTCCTCCGCTTCCTCCTTCGCAAGGCCTCCGGAGGACAAGCGCGAGGCCAACCGGTCGGAACCGCGGAGCGCTAAGCAGAAGGTGATTCTGTTTGCGGACACTTTTAATAACTATTTCCGTCCCGATATTGCCCGCGCGGCTTGGGACCTGTTGAATGATGCCGGATTCGCCGTCGAGGTTCCCCAGACTCGACAACATCTTTGTTGCGGCCGTCCGCTTTACGATTTCGGATTGCTCAAGTCGGCGAAAAAGTATTTAGAACGGGTCCTTAACGCGCTGGAACCGGCTGTTAATGCCGGTCTCCCGGTCATCATGCTGGAGCCGAGTTGTGCGAGCGTGTTCCGAGATGAATTAAGGGGCCTCTTTCCGCACCACGGTGTTGCCTACCGTTTGCGGCAACAGACTTTTACCTTGAGCAGTTTTCTGCAGACCCAAGCGCCGGGCTATGAGCCATCAAAGTTGCCCGGCAAAAAGGTCCTGTTACACGGGCATTGCCATCACCGCGCCATACTCCCGTTTAGTCACGAGGAAGCTTTAATCAAACGGATGGGAGTCGAGCTGAGATCGCTGGACAGTGGATGTTGCGGGATGGCCGGCCCTTTTGGCTTTGAGCAAAGCAAATTCAAGGTTTCCCAAGCGCTCGGTGAACGCGTTCTGTTGCCCGCCGTGCGGGACGCCGATCCGGACACTCTGGTGGTGACGGATGGGTTCAGTTGTCGCGAACAAATCGAGCAGAACACGGGGCGCCGGCCGTTGCATGTTGCGGAGTTGCTGAGGCTGGGAGGGGGGAGGGGGGGAGATAGCCAATAGCCAATAGCCAATCGCCGAATTAGCGAGTGGGCGAGTGGGCGAAACGGCGAATGGGCGATGGCCCAAGACACAACCGACGTCATCTCACACCATCACTCCGAAAACGCGTGCTAACTTGCTAACAAACGGACGAAGATGATCCGGACAGTTAGTGCGCCATTCGACAAAATGCTCGGACAATGATTGGGGGCCGTTAGATGAACCGCGATTAAGGAATGTCACCGCTTCCCATCCAGCCGGTTCTGCTTCAAAGATTGGTAGAAGCTGAGCGGCGATGATGGCATTCCAATCTCGTTGCTCAGCGTCTTTACGCAGAGCCGGCTGGTGCTGACGAAACCAGTCGGGGAATGTTGTTCCGGCCGGTAAACGATGTTCCGGCAGTGCAAGGCGCTGCTGCGCGTAGTCGGCAAACCAAGGAGCGTACGCTCGGAAAGCGGGGTCGGGAGCGCTACCTTGCCATGTGCGGCTCATCCTTCGCAAACAGAAGAGAGACGCAGTTTCACACAGACTTTCTTCGAACCACAGGTTGGCGTTGGGGGTATCAGGTATCGTTTGTCGCTGGTTGTTAGCGTAATTGGCCAGTGCGTGGCAAAACTCGTGTGTAAACTGAAAACTATACTGGGCCCAATGTGTATCGCGGGCCGACAACGCCATGGCGATGCGGCCGCCTGGTGTTCGCTTGGCGTCAATTTCAGGATGATCAGGTCGATAATAAACGTCGATCCCGGCAAGTTGTGTGTGCGGACAGTAGCGGAAGAGTTCTGAAGCGGCAGAACGTAGTACCGTCGCGATGTCGGCCGGGCTAACGCTTCCGAACGCTTTGGCTTGGACCCGGATATCGAGGACGTGGTCTGGGGCGAGAACGGTTTTTTCTGCGGCTTGGATCGTGTCGGTTGCGGACAGAAAAAACAAACAGACAACAGCTGTTATGATCGAAGAGACACGAAGCCGGACAGGCGCTCGCTCTTTCCTGCATCCTCGACGCTTCGCCTTACGAAAATCATCCTCCGTAGGAGGAAAATCTTTACAGCTATCGACAATCACATTGGAGCAAGCTCCGTAGGAGCGCCATCGATCTGGACAAAGCTCAGAATAGAATTGTGTCTTCCGAGATGGCTGCATCGGGGCCGGGCGTCTCTTGATCAACGACCCGTTTCCGGACCTGTCGGCGATGTCACACGGGCTCATTCCCTGCGGCTGCCTGTGCAGATGCCGCTCCTATGGAGGTTTCGCAAATTTTCGTCAGGGCATGAGCTATAAAGATTTTGCTCCTACGGAGCAACTTCTTACTTCCGTATCGTGACCCGAGCTACGAAAACTCGGGTTCGAAACCTAAAACGTGATTCTGAAGCCGGCAGTCACGCTTTGGGAATCGTAGTCAGTGCGGGCTAGTTCGCCGTCGTAGTAGATATAGGTCGATATCCGATCGTTCCACAGAACAGCGACACCCGCGCCGATCAGCAAGCTGTCCCGGCCGATAGGTGGGCCATTCACGGTAAAATTGTTTCCCGCTCCATTAGCAAAGCTCGCAACGATGGAGTACGTGCTGTCCCCGTATTCATGCTGCCAGGAAACGCGCAGCTCCGGTCTGACGAGGATTCCGCCAATCTTCCAATCATACGACGCTTTGATACCTAAGTCCGTGCGGATGGAGTCTACGCTTTGATCGCCAAATCTTAAGGGCGCCAAAGAGCCGCTCTCGGTGAAGCCGTTCAAGCCGACGTACGTGTATTGAAAGCTCGCAATTGGGCCGATGGTCAGGGGTCCCGTCGTCCAGTCGTAGCCGCCGGCTACGAGAACATTGACGGTCGTGCTATTCGTACTTCCGTTAGCCGTGCCCAAGAGCGCGGTCCGATGGGTCTCGTAATCGCTCCCTCCTCCGGTCACCGAGGTGTCCAGGTAAAACCCGCCCCCGAATGCCGTCGCGTAGAAGCCACCGGTTCCACCGTCTACGTCGATGCTGCCGTTGCCGGCAAGGTCCACTCCGGTATGCGCATAGCCGCCTGTCAGGCCAATCGCGAAATTCGAACCTATGCGATAGTCAACCCCGACAGTTACGCCTCCGGTACGAAAATTGAAGCCACGGGCGCCGTCGGCGGTGCTAACGTCCGTGAACTCGCCAAGCCCGGTAGCAAAGAAGCCCCAACGATTCTCGGGTATCGGTGCTGAGGCCGGGGGTCCGGTCTTGCCGTCCGGACCAGTTGGTCCGGAAAGACCTGCGGTGAAGCTGGGTGCGGAACCGTTGATCGTAAAGCCACTTGAGCTAAAGCCATGACTGCCTGCCCGCAGATCTTCCAGGCGCCGCTCCAGGTTTGCCGTCTGGATGTTGGCCAACGAGACATCAAGAGAAAAGATCGCGGTTAGTTCTTCCGGGGCGATCAGCGTAAGGTCGGGGCAGACCTGGCTAATCGGTTG
Organism: Verrucomicrobiota bacterium; assembly: GCA_019236675.1. Taxonomy (GTDB): domain Bacteria; phylum Verrucomicrobiota; class Verrucomicrobiia; order Chthoniobacterales; family JAFAMB01; genus JAFAVN01. Next base: position 5,756 of record JAFAIO010000281.1, on the reverse strand, counting down.
GCTATCGAGAAAGCTAATCAGAGCAGCAGCCCTGGGATCGCCAATTGCGCTATCCAAGGCTTTGGCCACTGCCAATGAGGTCGGATTGCAAGCTACGCTCACAAAATCGCCCTGGATTCCTTCCACTTCTACTTCACCCGGTAGAACCAGGATCTGAGTTTTGACGAGCGGGCTCGGGTCCGGCACGTTGTCTACGATCGTGCTGAAAGTCCCCGTGATACTATTTGCGGTAAGGAAGACGATCTTATCACCGGGAGCGAAGTGGAAGTTGCCGACAGGGAGAAGCTCGAGTGTGCCGCCCAACGTGGCCTGGCCCGTTACGGCTAGCAGACCGAAATCTCCCGATGCGAGGCCCCCTATCTGCAAGCGAAATAAACCGCTGCTCGTTTGAGTGTAATTGCCACGAATCGTCAACGTCCCAAAAGGATTCCCCGGGCTAAGCACACCAGAATTAGTAACGTTTCCAGCAATGGTACCGATACCTGTCAGTGTTCCCCCGCTGCCGATCGTGACTGCCGAAGAGGTCAGCGTGGCATTCTGTATCGTCAAAGTACCGGAGATGACGTCGGTGGATATCGGAGCCGTTAAATTCTCGTCAATAATCCAGGTACCGCTTCCTTGTTTGGTCAGCGATCCTGGATCCGTAATAGTACCGGTAACGGCTTGGCTGAGCGCCTCCTGACCGGACCCATCCAGCACCAGCCCGCTCCCGGAATTCGTGCCAAGATTCAAGCTCCCTTTGAGGTCGCTCCCGGTTATGAGCGCTACCAGGTTAGTTCCGCTGCCGAGTTCCACATTGCCGTTGATGATGCCTGCATTCGTGAGGGTGGTGTTACCGGAACTAGCTGTGGCATCGATGGCGATTCCATTGCCCCCGGTGATCGTACCCAAATTAGTAACGTTTTCGTTACCACTTTCTACGACTATGGCTGTCCCGGTTGCAGTGCTGATGGAGCCTCCCGCTTCGTTCAGCAGCGTGCCGCCATCAGTAAAGACAATCCCTTCGGTTTCACTCGAGATGACACCAAGATTTGTAACCGTTCCGCCGTTTAGGATGAAAACCGCCGGACCAGATAAGCTTTTGAGTGTTCCGTTAGCCTCTACGGTTAGGCTTTGGAAAATATCCAGGACTGCGTGGGGCCCGGCGTCGATGACCGTCCCTCCGAGTCCATTGACAGATCCGATCGTAAGCGTGCCAACCTGAGCGGTCGCATTTACCTGGCTTGCTTCGGATCGTGTGCTTCCGGCTGCTTTTCTTTTGGCTGGTTTACCATCAGGCGGAGGTGTGGGTGTAGGTGTAGGCGTTGGGGGTGGGGTTGGAGTAGGGGTAGCTTCAATTATTGCCTTTCCGCCGTTTGCTACCACGGCACTAGATGTCGAGTTTGGTACGCCATTGCTCCAATTCTTGGATAGAAACCAGTTTCCGGCAGCCGGATTAGCAAAATTAGTGGTTGGCCCTGGCACAGGTGCTGGATTCACTAATTTCCTGTGATTGTCGGGAAAAGTAGTGAGGTCGAAAGATGGACGGACACTAGTGTTGCGAGGAGTTAGGAGGGAGATATCGAGACTGCCGCCGAACTCTTTATCCGCGATTCGTGGGCTACTCAAGCCGTGTACATCGAGCCAAAACGCCGTAGGTGGTAGATACGAATCAGGGGCTGACTGTGCTTGCAGGGCGTGGGACGTTAGAAAAACACCTGAGGCAATGGCCCACTGAAAGGTCAGCAGTGTTCTTTGGACTAGATTTTTCATTTTGGGCGTTTGGAGTGGCTATGACGAGTTGTCGATCAGCGACCCAAGGAGCAATTTAGACTGTCGTGTTATGAAGCTGCTCCATATCCTCAGTCGCGGCAAAGCGACAACCCAATATCATGTCATAACCGCCGAAACCGGTTTGTATCCAAGTATGCCGAGGGAATCAAGACCGGAATTCACTACAAAGACACAAAGTACACGAAGGTTATAACCTTAAATCAACAGTCTGAACCTGCGCTGAAATTCTTGCCTTGAGCTATCATGTCCTCTAGAAAGGTGCTAACCGTGAGAAATCGAATTGTTAGAGTGGCCGCATTGATACTCTGCTTGGTCTTCGGGATCACAGAGATTTTTGCATTTGGCGAAAATGCAACGCTGCGGATCATTCAGACCCAGACGATGTTCATCCGCCATACGGCGACAGAATATCAACGCCGCATTGCAGAACAGAATGCGAAGGCTTTCTTCAAGCAACTAACGCCGGAGAAAAAGGCGGAACTCAAGAAAAAGAAGGTCAAAACGGTCTTGATCCCGACTGTCCGCAGCAAGGAGACCTCACCAACGGCAAAAGAAGTCAGGATGCGTTTCTCACTTGAAGGAGAGTCGCTGATTGACGACTACGCTTACGAATTTAATACCCCGTTGCAGGTTGGTACTATCGCCAAAATCAGCGGACTCGATCCCGAATACGTGGGGCAATGAGAACGCCGGGAGCGCCGGGATCGGGAGGGCAGACAAGCGGCTCAGGGGAACGATCCAGTGCGATCTCTTGCAGAGCGGTTGTGTTCGCAGGAATTGATCTCGGCGAACCTAAAGAGCAGCCAAACGCTGGGTAACTAGCGGGAGCCGCCTGCTTTCACGGTTTTAGGTCCTAGTTCGCCACTTGATGAAGTATAGCGTGGTGACGAGGCATGGTTAAAGCGGTTCCCCTCCAGGGTTCCGGCCGAATCGGGCTCGTCCCCCGGCCGCCGGAAGGCAGCGCTCCAGGGATTCTCCCCTCCGATCCCGGCGTTCACGGCGATCTCGGCGATCCCGGCGTTTTCATTGTTCATCCGATCTCACCTCGGAGAAGGTAACATTATTTTCGCTGCACCATTTTTCGGCCGAGGGAAGACCGGCGCTCGCCGCTTTGCTGATCCAACCTTCGGCTTCAGAGCGGCGGCCTGGTTTCTTCTCGATCAGTAGTCCGTAGAAGAACATGCTCAGCACGTTGCCGTGGTCGACGCCCTGCTGATAACGTTTCTGGGCTTCTGTTTCGCTCTTTTGCAGGCCGCCCCAACCCTCTTGATAACATTGGCCAAGCCGGGCGACGGCGTTCCAATCCTCTTTAGCCGCCGCTTGTTCCCACCATTCCCTCGCTTGGCGGTCCCATTCATTTGCCTGAGCACTAAGCTGTTTTTTCTGTTGCGGATTAGCGGTCTTTTCGGCTTCGACCCGTTGCACATCGGCTTTGTATTGCAATATCCGGCCCGCCAATGTCATCGCCGGCACCACTTTTTGGTTCGCCAAGGGGATGATGATTTGTTCAGCCTTTACCGGATCCTGCTTAGTTCCTTTACCGCTCAGATAACAATCACCGACATAGGCCCCAGCTTCCAAATTTGGGTGCGGAGCATTAAAGGCCTGGTTTAGCCAGCGGAACCCTTCGGCTTCATCGTTGGTTGACGCTTTTCTCAAGTAGGCCCGTCCGAGCTTCATCATCGCATAGGAATCACCTAGCTTGGCTGCGCGCTGGAACAAATTGAATGCCTCTGCCCCCTTCTCGTTTTCGGCCAACCAGAGAATCGCACTGAGAATGTTTAAGTCGGCTGCATCCGAAACGATCTGTTTATAGAATAGACCAAACTCATCTTTATTGATGGCAGGAGTCCTAGAGCGGAACTGGTCGATAATGTGGCTTAATTTTGCGGTCTCCTCTTGAGCGTCGCTGGCGTCTGAAGTCGTTAGGTATTGAACCAGTCGTACATAAGACGACAGGTAATCGGGAGTTCCTTCATCGTACTTCTTCACGTCGGCCAACAGAAGCTCTCTTCGATTCGGCTTCGGCTTAAGGCTCACATGGATTTCGGGTGATGTGCCGCTACCAACCTCGATCTCTTGTTCCAATGGTTCGTAGTTGTCTTGCGTCGCCACTAGTTGATGCTTCCCGAAGGGAACGTGCGAGAACGTGCTTGGAGGCGAGTCCGGCGCTTTGTTATCGAGTAGCACCGAAGCGTTTGGTGGTTCGGTTTGTATTGAGAGCGCTGCGATCTCGGGTATCGGGGTAGGGATTGGAGTCGCGCTCGGTTGAGCAACCGTTTGTTGGACGACATTCTGGCTCCGATTGTGTTCTAAATAAAAATAAACGCCGGCGCCGATCAGCGCGACGAGCCCGATGGTTAGCATTAACCACCGGCCTTTGACCGGGGAAGGACGCCGTGGTTCAACAGCAGTTGACGATTCCGGCGCCGCAGTTCCAATCGGGGCCGCGGATTCAATCGGGGCCGCGGTTTCAATCGATGTCCCTGTCTCAGTCAGCGGTACTGCGGTGGCTGCCTGCGCCCCTCCTCTTTCGCCGGTTGGGATTAGGGTACTGGTTTTTCCGCCCTGGAGTTCTCCCACGCATTCTACGATTGCCTTCTGTAGCTCGCGAGGTGTCTGGGGCCGCTTATCCCGGTCCTTTTCTAACATCCGTTGGAGCAACGAAACTACGCACTGCGGCACGTCCGTGAGTGGCTCCACGGCAATGGGCTTGTACAGGTGCTGGCTCATGATCTGGCCAACCGACCCGGAGAACGGGGGTTTACCCGCAATCATGTAATAGAGGGTGGCGCCGAGAGAATAGATGTCGGAACGGACATCCAATTCCGTTTCCTCAACCTGCTCCGGGCTGGCGTAGTGCGGAGTCCCGACAAAACCTTCCACTGTGAGTGTACCGGTGTCCTCGGCGCCGCCTTTTGCGCTTTTCGCTAGCCCGAAATCGATCACTTTGACCACCGTTTCACCTTCCTGATCGACCAGCATCAAGTTGGATGGCTTCAGGTCGCGATGAACCAGACGTTGTCTGTCGGCAGCGGCCAATGCCCGGGCCACTTGCTGCCCGATGTTCAATGCCTCCATGGGGTCCAGGCGTCCTTTCTCTTTCACGTAAGCATCGACGGTTTGTCCGTCGATGAACTCCATGACGTAAAAATAGCTATCTTGATCGGTGCTGAGATTGAAGACCGAGGCGACGTTTGGATGTCGGAGCGCCGCGGCGGCACGCGCTTCTCGCAAAAATCGCTGACGGGCAGTATCGTTTTCCAGGTAGGTGGAATTGATGATCTTTAAGCAAACTGCGCAGTGCAGATTGGTGTCGTAAGCCTTGTAGGTGATTCCCATCGCGCCACGACCCAGCTCCCACAGGCTGCCATCTTCTCGGCGGAGAACCTCGTATTGTTTATAACGTTCGGTCTCCGGCATGATGACGGATTATAATATTATAAAAGCGGCAGCCTTCCAGCGACATCTACCTGGGCATTCTGGCGACGACCGTTCGCAGTTTTGTCCAGTCCTCTATCGGGGGGGTTCACTCGGCTTCTAAGCGGAGATTTCGAAACAGCAACGCGGCGCCTCGCCGTGGTGGCAGCGCTCCTTCACCGGACTGCCAATAATTTCGGAAAGCAGCGCCTCCATCATGAGGCAGGCTTCCGGATGATGAGCCGTCACAACAGAAAGCGCGCAACCGTTTCCAACAATCAAGCGTTTCCCTTCGCTTTCTCGCAGGAGAACGTCGCCTCCTAGTGTCTTCAGGACGTTGACTGCATATTCAATCCGCTGAGGTTGCGGTTTTTCTCTAGCTTGATCCACATGATCCTTGGCTGCGGTCCGACCGACCTCTCGCAGGCCCGCCTGCAAATCCTCGGGAGACAAACGCCCGCCGAAAACCGCAAGAGTATGGCGCAGTAAGGCGCCGTAGGCTGTCGGAAATAGGTATTCTGCTTCAGCGCTGAGACTGTACAGGACATGGGGTTTCCGAAACC
>JAFAIO010000245.1 GCA_019236675.1 Verrucomicrobiota bacterium | reverse complement strand
TTTGAGCTCGGTATCCCGTTGCGTGTTCTTTTACCGATGCCACCCGCTCAGTTCAGCGAAGATTTTGAGGCCGCAACTTGGAAGCGTGCAGAAAACGCGCTGGAACGGGCTGTCTCTGCTGAATTGGCCGGCGGCGGTCTGGATCGGCCTCATTGTTATTATGAGTGCGGATTAGAAACGATTCTGCAGAGCGGCTTGCTGATTGTCTTATGGAATGGGCGGCCTGCCCAGGGAATTGGTGGCACCGGTGAAATGGCCGAATGTTGCAAAAATCTAGGGACACCGGTCATTTGGATTCACAGTGAAACCGGCGAAATAACTCGCTGGAATGGAAGTGATCTAGCTTGGAACGACCCTGAACTAACCTTCCTCAACGCGTTACCCGACCGAAAGGCCAAGCCGGGCACAACCCATCGGGAACAGGCAGTCGCTTGGGTACAAAAGCTTGATGAGAACGCGAATCGGGTGGCGCCCCAATTTCGCAAGATTGCCGCGGCTCCAATCTTATGCGCCGGCATCGCCGCTGTGCTCACGGTGGCGGCTTATAATTTTAAAGATCAAGCCAGCCTTTTGTTTGGAACCAGCGCTTTGCTTGGACTGATTGCTGCCCTTGCCCCAAAAGGCTTAAAGGCCAAGGAAACCCAAGAAAGGTGGGCGAAAATCCGAACCGCGGCAGAAGTATCGCGCTCATTCCTGGCTCTCTGGGATGCTCCCATGCGGTACGATGTGATTGATAAAGCAGTCATTCCGGAGCTTCACGGAATGCTGGAGGCCCTTAATCATCTGAAGACGCTAGCCGGTTTCAAAAATCGGAAAACCGACTTCTGTACCTTCAAAGATTCCTATCAGCGGCAACGGATCGCTCAACAGGGCGCCTACTTTTCCCAGCAGACAGAACGAGCCGATCGAGTGATGTCGCGTGCACAAATTATCATTAGCGGGTCGGTTGTTTTTGCGATCACCGGCAATCTTTTCTGCGTAATGACGGCTCAAGTGCTCCATTTATTGCCATCTGAGGGCTGGATGTCATGGTTGGGTCTGGCAGTAGTTCTCGCTTACCAGATCGCGGCGGCCGCCGGCGCAATGAACGCCATCAATGACTATGCGCGTCGCCAACAACGTTTCCTCGATTTGCGCCGGCTCATTCTCGATTATGGCAAACAACTGGAGCAGACCCAGAGTTGGACCAGCGTTCTGCGCGTGGTTTCGCGGGTGGAAAAGACGCTACTCACGGAAGTGATCGAATGGCGGGCGTTGTATCGAAACCAGAAATTCGGGAAGTGAAATCCCTAGAACAGCTCTTGCAGATCGACGGTAACATCCGGAAAAGCTTGGCAGTTGATCGACCCGATTCGTCGCACTTCTTCAACAAACCCGCCGTCGACTAACCGGTAAATCCGCACTTGTTTCGTAGGTAACTCTATCACCCAGTATTCCGGGATCTGTGCCCTTTCATAGATTGCTTTCTTGGCGCCGGTATCAAATGGCACACTAGAATCAGCAACTTCGATGACCAATCGAATCTCCTCCGGAACTGGGTGCCGTCGACTGTCTGACTCATAAAGCGTTACATCCGGCTGTGGCTCACTCGCGTCGGCGATCCTAATTGGCCCACTGACTCTCACTCGGTAACGTCCCCGATGTTGATCCCCGAAAACTCGGTTTAATCGATCGACAATATCTTCGTGTTCGTCTCCGACCGGCGCCATCTCAATTATAAGCCCCTCAATGAGCTCAACCCGTTCTTCTTCATGTAGGATTCCGGTTTCGCCGAGCTGGTCGTACTCGTCGGTCGTAAGTCGTCGCAGCGAGACACCAGATTCCTTGTTGACGATGTCTTCGATGATTCCGGGCACAAGAGAGAATATGTATTGCTCGGGAGCGATGCAAGGGGCACTTGGGCGCACCCGTGTGGCTTCTCCCCGATAAAGCTTCAATAGAGAGCCACGACCGTTGTACGTTACCCGATCAACGGCACAATCGCGCCGAACAAGCTTAGAAATAGCAAGAGACCGGTATGGACTTCGAAAAATATGGGATGATGGGGGCGGGCATCGCGGCGCTGGTCTTAGGGCTCCTCCTTGTCCGGGTGCGTTTCCGAGCAGCGTCCGGCGCCGAGAGGATTGTGGTGCTTGGGCCGGTTTTTGAGGCCGTTGCCCTCGCAGTTTTTGGTGCGGAACATTTCACGGCAGCAAGCGATCTTATGTCCATAGTACCGCGGTGGCTGCCGGGCCCTTTGTTCTGGACTTACTTCGTTGGTGCGGCCTGGCTTGCCGCTGCCATCAGCTTTATCTGCTGGTGGCTTGTGCGCTGGTCGGCGCCATTGGTCGCCCTACTGTTTCTGATCATTGTCGTAACCATCGACCTCCCCAACCTGCCCTCCCATATTGGTGAGCGACTCTTTTGGACCCTCACAGTCCGCGAGCTTTCGTTCGCTGGCGGCGCGATGGTGTTGGCCGGGAGCGTTTGGTTGCGTCGAAGTTTGGCTAGCAACACTCTGATACAGCTTGGCCGTGGCATCGTTGCAGCGACGTTGGTCTTTTATGGAATCCAGCACTTTCTCTTTCCATTAAACGCGCCGGGAGTTCCGCTGGAGAAGCTTACTCCGGCCTGGGTGCCGTTCCCGACGGTGTTTGCTTTTCTCGTCGGAGCCATTCTCGTGGTCACGGGAATCGGTCTTGTTGTCCGCCGAACGACCCAGATCGCAGCCGCCATTGCAGGAATCGTACTTCTGCTGCTCACGGTATTTTTTTATGTGCCGATTCTTGCGCTGGAGATTAACACAGAGCTGGCCATTGAGGGACTCAACTATGTGTTCGACACGCTATTATTCGCGGCAACCGCTTTGTTGGCAGGCTTCGGCGCGGATCGGCCGATTGATGAGAAAATATGAAAGTACCCACATTGGAGACTGAGCGACTCGTACTTCGTGCCCACCGTCTTAAGGATTTCTCTGACTGCGCCGCACTCTGGGCTAACCCGGTTGTCACTCGCTTTATCGGTGGCATTCCCCTGACGCCGGAAGATACTTGGAGCCGCCTCCTCCGTAACGCTGGTCATTGGTTGCTGCTGGGGTTCGGGTATTGGGTCGTCGAAGAGAAAGCCACTGGAAATTTCCTCGGTGAAGTGGGATTCGCCGATTTGAAACGCAGCATTGAGCCGCCGCTTGGGAATACTCCCGAAGCTGGGTGGGTCTTTGCGCCTTCGGCACACGGTAAGGGTTTTGCCCTAGAAGCCGTACAGGCAATTCACATGTGGGGTGCGGAAAATTTTCAAACACGCAATTCCGCATGCCTGATCGCTCCCGAAAACGAAGCGTCTCTTCGCCTAGCTGCAAAGATCGGATATCGGGAATCCTCGAGGAGCGTTTATAAAGGACAACCGGCGATCATTTTCTTTCGGAATTGGTAAACGAATTTGAAATCTCACGCAAAGCCGCAAAGACGCAAAGAAATGAGCTACTCAATGATCCGATTGTTCCAAACGGATACGCATAGGTCTGGCTGTGCTGGCTTCGATTCCTATAGTTCAAATCCGTGTTTGTGGTTTGCTTCTTCTTTGCGGCTTTGCGTGAGATTTTAAATTCTTTTCCATGACTTCTCGTCTCCTTTCAAAAGTGCTGCTAACGAACGATGATGGGTTCGATGCTCCTGGGCTTCGGACGTTAACGGAGGTCGCAGAAGAACTCGCCGATGAGGTTTGGATCGTCGCGCCGAACTACGACCAGAGCGGGACGTCTCATTCTCTCAGTCTGCACAGCCCGCTGCGCATCTCGCAAAAGGATGAACGTAGATACTCAGTCTCCGGAACGCCGGGCGACTGTGTGGTCATGGCGGTCCGCCATCTGATGGTGTCAGGGGTACCAGACCTGATTCTGTCGGGTATTAACCGCGGAGCAAATCTTGGGATCGAGACAGTGTTCTCAGGAACCGTGGGAGCGGCGATGGCGGGTTTGCTGCTCGGAATCCCGTCGATGGCTCTCAGTCAGGCTTTCAGCGATCGCAAAGCGGTGCGTTGGGAAACGGCGCGAGCGGTTGCTCCTAAGGTCATTAAGCAGTTCGCTAAAGGCGCTTGGAGCCAAGGTTCAATCCTGAACATCAATTTTCCGGATGTATCTGCCGCTGAGGCCGGACCGATCGAGTTAACGACTCAAGGAACCGGGTTGGTGGAAGACGTCGACGTTGTATCCGGCATCGATCCCCGTAGCCTTGAATACCATTGGCTCCGGCTTCGACGTTCAGCCCGCGAGGATGCGCCAGGATCGGAGACATTCGCCATCGCAAGGGGGCGAGTATCGGTCACACCTCTGCAGTTCGAGCGCACCAATCAGAAAGTTCTTGCGAGCCTACAAGCCGCCTTGGCCGAGACCTAACACAGAACATCACAAAGGACATAGAGACGGAAAAATCTCACGCAAAGCCGCAAAGACGCAAAGAGAAGGCGAATTTTGGACAGGAAATAACGGAAGGTAATCGCAACACACAAAGATCACAAAGCCCGCGAAGACAGAGCACAAACACTGAGGAACAGTGTAAATAGCGATCTCCCCCTCGTCCGCATCTGTTTAGATCTGCCTTTGTCTTAAACTTTGCGCCTTTGCGTGAGATTTTTCTGGCTGCCCTCTGTCTTTGTGATCTTTCCGTATTGTGGTAATGCTTAGCCACGCCAAGGTGCCAGCTCCAAGGCTCGCTCATAAGCCTTTCGATCGTGCACCGGTTTACCGTGGGATACGATCACCCGCTCAAACGGCAGCTCGAGTAGAGTGCGTAACGCAGGAAGCGCTCTCTCTTCGTGCCACGGTGTCCACCATACCAGGAGTTCTCCTTCCGGTGCAGTGAGTGCATCCGCAAAAACGATGGTGCGATGTTCGGGTAACCAGATCGGAGTCTCATTGCGTCCCCGCCCGTCGTATAAGGCAACCAACCCGCCGGGTAATGTGTCTCCCGGTAGGATTGCTTCGAGCTCCGTCTCCGGAACATCGTCGGGACGGTAGAACTCGGGACCAAACGCTCGCGCACCGTATCGGCTTACGAAGAAATCAACGTCGCGCACATGATCCGGTTTGAGAATCGCGATCAGCGTCGGCGGCTGGGTATCCAGCCGGCTCCAGAGTTTCGAACCTTCCTTTGTCGGTGCTACCGGATCGATCAAAACAATTTCTCCGCCTGACTCGACACAAGTCGAAGCCACTTTCCCATCCCAGCCGTCGCCAGTGGGCCAGTCAACATACTGCACCTGCCACAGCCAAAGGCCGGGCGCGACATCGGTTATCTCATGCAAGATGTTCTCGTCCATGTTTTGCACCGCGAACCGCGGTCTGATGTCACAGTACGGAAAGATCACAAAGGACACAAAGCGGCCTAGTCGCAACCAAATCGTTCTCGTCCTCGTCGTCGTCCTCGGATAGCGATTCTTCCCAGCGTTGATAAAGTGCCGAGAATTCGCTTCTTGCCGACGACTGCATTTCTAGTCCAAACGACCAAATCGAGGACGAGAACGAAAAATCATCGCGGAACTCATCGATCCTCGAGGGCAGTGGCAATAGAGATGCCGGCCGTCGTTCCCGGCGATCACGGCGCTGTCGGCGTTTCAGAACGCGGGTATCACCGCCCCATGGTACCTGGTCTCGATAAAGGTCTTAACTTCTGGGCTGTTGAGCACTTCCGCGAGCTTCTTGATGGCTGGACGTTCTTTGTTGTCAGGTCGAGCCACCAGATAGTTAGCATAGGGTGAGTGACCGTCTTCGATCACCAGGGCATCCTTGGTCGGATCTAACTTTGCCGCCAGTGCATAGTTGGTGTTGATCAGAGCCAGATCAACTTGACCAAGAATCCGCGGTAGAGTCGCGGCTTCCACTTCGGTGAATCGCAGATGTTTCGGGTTGTCGGTGATATCTCTCGTCGTCGCCAGAATGTTTTGCGGATCTTTGAGTGTGATTAAACCGGCTCGATTAAGCAGCTGGAGCGCGCGGCCAGAGTTGCTGGGATCATTAGGAATCGCCACGCTGGCGTTCTCGGGCAGGTCTTTGATGTCTTTCACCCGGACCGAGTAAGCTCCAAACGGTTCGATGTGAACCGGCACGATTGGAACCAGGTTCTGGTTTCTGTTCTTGTTAAATTCATTCAGGAAAGGGAGATGCTCAAAAAAGCTCGCGTCCAGATGTTTTTCCGCGACTTGCACATTTGGCTGCACATAGTCGGTAAACACCTTGATCTGAAGATCAATTCCTTCCTTTGCTAATTCGGGCTTAACAAATTCCAGGATCTCGGCATGCGGAATCGCGGTTGCTGCAACCGTGAGTTGCTCGGCTCCGTATCCGATACCGGCACTAACCAGGCTCAGGAGAGCGAATGATAGTAGACGCCAATGACCCATAACAGTCCGGCGTTCGATGTCCCAATATTGTCCGTTGTTGTTCATGATAGTTAGCTGTTTTTAATTATCTCATTCTCCGTGGTGACGACCGCATCGGCCTCGCAAGCGAGGCAGCGCTCCAGCAGTGTCGTGGGGCCGTCACCTGCGGCTGAAATGCACTACCAGCCGGTCGCCAATCAACTGCAGAGCCTGAACCAGCACCAGCAAAAGCGCGACCGTGATCACCATGACATCCGGCTGCAACCGCTGATAACCATACCGTATGGCCAAGTCGCCGAGACCGCCCCCGCCAATTACTCCGGACATGGCTGCCTCTGAAACCAGCGCGATCGAGGTAACGGTAATAGCCGCCAGGATTCCTGGTCGCGCCTCCGGGAGTAGCACAAGAAAAACGAGTTGTCCCGTTTTTGCTCCCATCCCCTGGACCGCTTCGATGATTCCTCGATCCACTTCTCGCAAGGCAGCCTCGACTAATCTGGAAAAGAAAGGGGTGGAAGCGATAACCAGTGGCGGAATCGCGCCCGGTACGCCGAGCGAGGTTCCGGTAATCATGACCGTTACCGGGATGAGAACAATCAGCAGAATAACGAATGGAATCGATCGAATGGTATTAACCACTAGCGAGAGAATGTTATGAAGAAACGGCTGGGCGAGCATTTGGCGTTTCCCGGTGAGAAAAAGGACAATGCCGAGCGGCAATCCCAATAGCACAACAAAAACCAAAGAACCGCCTACATCAGGAACGTTTCTATTGCTGCCTGACCGATTTGTTGCCAATCGATATCCTGCCAAAACTGGGTGTTCATGAAAGTTTCTCGATGTGAACATTGTTTGCCGAGAAGCGCTGTAGCGCAGCGGGGACGTTACCACCCACCAAAGCGAGGGTGAGTTGGCCGTAAGCAACACCTTTGATTCGATCGATGCGCCCCGATAAAATGCTGTAGTCAACCCCGGTCTCGCGCGCGATCGCACCCAACAGAGGTTCATATGTCGCTTCACCGCGAAACGTGAGGCGCAACACGGGATGACCAGCCACCCGGGAAAGATTCTGTTCCTGTTCCTGCTCATTGATCTGCTCCGCTTCAAATACCAGGCGGCGCGTAGCCGGGTGCTGCGGATGCAAGAACAGATCCGCTACCGAACCAATCTCGACGATCCGGCCGTCCGCCAGCACTGCAACCCGGTCACACACGCGCCGGATAACTTCCATCTCGTGAGTAATCAGGATGATCGTCAGTACAAATTCTCGATTGACGCTAGCCAATAACTCCAGAGCGGATTGCGTCGTTTCCGGATCCAACGCGCTGGTTGCTTCATCACATAAAAGGATCTTGGGGTAACGTCCAAGGCTCGAGCAATTCCTACCCGTTGCTTTTGTCCTCCGGAAAGTTGAGCCGGATACCGATGTCCGAGTTGGTGCAGATCAAACCGGGTCATTAATTCGGTGACCCGGGCCGCGATCTCGGTATTTGATGCACCCGCGAGGCGCAGCGGGAGGGCGATGTTCTGCCACACCGTCCTCGAGGAAAGCAGGTTGAAATGTTGGAATATCGTCCCAACCTGTCTTCGCCAATTGCGTAATTCCGCACCTTTCAGCGCGGCCAGATCCAGCGGGCCAGCCCGTAGCTCTCCCGAGGAGGGATGTTCCAAACGATTGATCAACCGAAGTAAGGTTGATTTACCTGCCCCGGAATGACCGATCACCCCAAAGATTTCACCAGTTTCAATCTGTAGATTGATATCATATAGCGCAGCGACATCTCCCTTAAGGCCCCGGTATGACTTAGAGACGTTCCGAAATTCGACAGCAATTCGATCGCCTGCCCGTCGCAGGCGATCCGGGTAAGGCCGTTGATCCTGAAGCCCTGGAAGACTCTCTTTCATGCTCAATCACCCGACCCCAAGGCGAGCGGTCATTCGCAAGTCGGCCGGCTGCCATGTTTATCCAGGAGTTCCTGGCTGTCCACCGTTTTCCAACCAGCGAAACGGGTTGCGGTGGATCAGCAGGTCGTTTGGTCTGCAATGGAAGT
>JAFAIO010000244.1 GCA_019236675.1 Verrucomicrobiota bacterium | reverse complement strand
TATTCGAGAGCGAATTCTTTGGCCATGCTAAAGGCGCCTTTACCGGAGCAATCAAAGACCGGGCCGGCCGTTTCGAAGCGGCCGACGGCGGAACTTTATTCCTGGATGAAATCGGTGAAATTCCGTTACCGATGCAAAGCAAACTGTTGCGCGTTCTGCAGGAGAAATCTTACGAACGGGTGGGAGATATTAAGACCAGAACTGCTGACGTGCGGATTGTCGCTGCGACTAATAGAAACCTCAGACAAGAGGTTAAGGCAGGCCGTTTCCGTGAGGATCTTTACTATCGTTTGAATGTTGTTCCGATCAAAGTGGCGCCGCTGCGAGACCGAAAAGAAGATATCCCTTTGCTCGCCTCGCATTTCGTTGAGATTACGGTAGAAGAAATCAAGTGTCCAAGACCCAGGCTGACCCGAGCAGGAATAAATCAGCTGCTCAATTACCATTGGCCCGGAAACATCCGCGAGTTATGCAATGCGATTCAACAAGCCGCTATTCTTGCCCAAGGTGGCGATATGGATTTTAACCTTCCCGTAGACGGTCGTCAGACGAAGATCGGCTGGCCAGGTTCGGTGCATCAGCACGGTGTTGGGGCCGGCTATCTAACTGAGGCGCAAATCCGCCAATGCAAACGCCAGAACCTTTTGGTTGTTCTTCGAAAAACGGGCTGGAAGATCAAAGGAGTCGATGGCGCGGCAGAACTGTTAGGAGTTAAACCAACGACACTGATCTCGCAGATAGAAAGGCTGGGTTTGAGACGATCTGCCAGCGAAAACCCGGTAGCGGGTTGAAAGTTCTCGCGGTCGAGTGTGCTTTTGAAAAACGAAGGTTTCGGCGCCGCGGTTGATGCAACCGATACTATGGCCGGCTCCGTAGGGGCAAAATCTTTATAGCCTGAGCCAGAAAAAACAAGACCAACTCCGTAGGAGCGACATCTAATCGGGAACCACCTTCTATGTCGCTCCTAGCGGAGCTGGTGGTCTTTTACCTTACCGTAGCTATAAAGATTTGGCTCCTACGGAGCCTTTTTTCAACCGTCTGTCAGCATCGTCTCTCTGAGAAACCAGGTTCGACGCTATTCGTTCGGTCCGATAGAAAAAGCCGACAAGGGAGGGTCTACTGGCGAATCCAACCCATATGAACTCAGCCTTTCCTCCGCTTTCTGCCAATCAACTTCTGGCGACCCTTCCGGACGGCCTCGTTCCTCCCAAGACTCGTACGCCAGTTTGTTCAACAGGTCATGAAAGTTGCCTAGGAAAAAATCGTTCATTGATACTTGCTCCTGAAAAAATCTTGAGTCAGTCGCTGCCGCTCATTAGTTGCTAATAGGTTGTTGGCTCAACGCAAATCGAGACCTGACATGGCCTTGCGGAACTGTCAGTAACGCTCTCAATCTGCTTCTGCGATAGACCGCAAAAGCGTATCGAAATCAAAGGAGCCATCGTGACGGACGCCATTGATAAAGAAAGTCGGGGTCCCATTTACCCCGGAGCGTATTCCGCCCCGAAAATCGAGATCAATCCGGTCCCGATAAATCTCGGAAACGAGAGATTGTTGCAACTCATCCGCTGATAACCCGATCTTCGTTGTTAGCCGAAACAGCAGCTCACTCTCTAAGTCTTCTTGATTCTCAAAGAGCAGATCATGCATTTGCCAAAATCGTCCGTGCGCTGACGCAAACTCTGCCGTTTCCGCTGCAAATTCCGCCATGCGGTGAATCTGCCGAAGGGGAAAGTTACGAAAAACAAAGCGGAGCCGATGACGCAAATGCTCCTGCAACTGTTTGAGAATCGGATAAGCCTGCCCGCACACCGGACACTGATAATCTCCGTACTCCACCAACGTCCATTCGGCATCCGCGCCGCCCTGAATGTGATCATTGGCATGTACTGGAACTAATAGTCTGTTCATCCCATGGTCTTTCCTGTTAATTTGTCTAATGCTTCCAGGATTCCATCCGCACCAGGGTTTACGGCTACTGGCGACAGATAGCTCCACGCAATAATTCCATTTCTGTCGATGACAAAGAGCGCTCGTTCGCTGGTCCCGTCCGCGTCGCGGTACGCGCGGTAAAGGCGCGCTATTTGTCCTTTCGGTTCGAAATCTGACGCCAGTGGAAAATGGAGATTCCGCGCAGCAGCGAAAGCGGCATGACACCAAACACTGTCGACCGAGATTCCCACCAAGGCCGCTCGATAGCTGGCGAACTCCGGCAGTACTTCATTGTAGAGCGCCATCTGGTCGCCGCAAATCGGGCTCCAGTCTGCCGGGTAGAACGCCAGGATCACGGGTCTCCCCAACAATTCCCGAAGGGATAAGGTCTGGTTCGGTGTCACAAATAGAGTGAATTGCGGCGCCACGCTGCCAACCGGCAGAATTTTGTTCCGTTTAACTCCAGAACCCGGTCCTGTGAGAGGTATCAAACTTTGAGCAAATGAACTCATAAACATTAGAGACAACAAAGATGCGAGACAGCGAGTTAAGCTGACAAGTGCCTACCTCCATTCTCATGTCTTAACAGATCATTTTCCGTGCCAATCGATTTTTATTGGTTTAATGCAACTAGCTGTCTTATGGCTTTTCGCCGAAGTTTCTCGCTCCTTGAACAATTAAAGCGATGGCACAGAGAAGGCAGACAATGCAGACCACTAACCAGAAAGGTCGCCACGCACTATTGCCTTCCACAACCGTTGTTAGTACTGCTGAGAAAAAGGCGGCGAGACCAGCGAGGGCAGCAAAACCGAATTCACGGAACAGGTTCCTGTCAGTACGCTCGTCCTGTTTTAAGATAGACGACTCAATGGAGTTCTTTTCTGCATCGTCGCGATCATTATCAGTGTTCATAGGCTTAAGATTAAGGCGGTTGTAATTTGATTTGGTTGTAACCGCGAAAAGCAAGCGTCGGGCCAGCTCCGCGCCTCGTCCGGCAGCCGCTGACCTTAAGTTGACGCCTATGGGCAGCCGCCGCACCGACGGCCCATGTTTGATCGCACCGACAGCCATGTTAGTTGCGAGACTGCACACTGATAGCTGGGATACGATTCGTCGTACCGCGCACCGTACGATTTATCATTTGCGGTACGCCACTCCGATCCTGGACTTGGCAAGGACGCTTTAGCGTAGCGGATTTTCGCGGCTGTTTGCGCGATTTACCAAATTTTATGTCGTTTAACTTTGCTCGTAAAGCAGTGCCGGTATTGTCGAAGTCATGAGCGTGGAGTAAGCCCACGGGATTCAACAGCGAAAGCTCCGTTGCAGAGTTTACAAAGGGATAGGTGCGGAGCATTCGCTCCCACGCATCACCGTGTCGGTAAAGCGCACGAAATAACCAGAAACTAGTAGGAAAAAATGAGAGTAAGAAAAGCATTGCTAACGGGCCCTTTAGGATTTGGTGCCGCCCCATTGGGAAACATGTTCCGCGAGATACCCGACGCGGAGGCGTCGGCGACTGTGGAAGCGGCTTGGGACCAAGGTACTCGCTATTTTGAGACTGCGCCGTTCTACGGCGCGGGGCTTTCGGAAATCCGACTGGGGGCAATCCTATCTAGACACCAGCGGGACGATTATGTGCTCAGCACCAAGGTCGGCCGGATAATCTTGGACGAGATAGAGACCGGTGGTCGCGACTTCGGTGAGAAAGGAGGTTTGTTTGAGTTCGGCCGGCCGAATAAGATTGTCTATGATTATTCGGAGAAAGGCACGTTGCGGTCTATCAACGACAGCCTGAAGCGTCTGGGTGTTCAGCGTATTGATTTTGTTTGGATACATGACATCGCTCGGGATTTCTTTGGCGACGAATGGATAGCAAGGTTTGAAGCTGCTCGTACAGGGGCATTCCGGGTGCTTACCGGGTTACGCGAAGAGGGAACGATCAAGGCTTGGGGTCTTGGTGTAAATAAAGTTGAGCCTTGCGAACTCGCGATCGAGATGGACCAGAACCGGCCGGACGCTTTCCTATTGGCCGGACGTTATACGTTGCTTGATCATGAGCATGCCTTACAGCGTTTGATGCCAGC
>JAFAIO010000233.1 GCA_019236675.1 Verrucomicrobiota bacterium | reverse complement strand
GGATGGCGCGCAAATAGGCTGGGTGGTTCTTTTCCAACTTCGCCCTGGGTCTTGGCGCGATTTCGGTAACTAACGCACTGCAGGCCTAAATCGAGGACGAGGACGATTGCGAGCGTTCGGTGCCCAACGCACGAGCCTAGGTTTTTGCCATAACCAGAGACCGCTGATAGCCACGAGGGGAACCGCGACGAAGCGCGTGAAACTGGCTGCCGGAGGAATATGTGCGACCGGACCGTAGATGAATCCGATGATCGGAATACTGAGCACGAGATGTAAGATACGAATCAACGACCGTTCATTCATGATCTTAGGTCGCGGAAACCAGCGCCTGTTTGGTCCGAGCGCCGGTAATCTTTGGCAGTGCAAACCCCGCTGCGATTAGCCAGACAAATCCGGGAAACCGGGTAAGCGGTATGAGGAAAAGCGCGGGTGAACTGATAAGATAGAGACTGCTTAGTTCTCCGACCGCAAACAGCGGGAGGCCTAACCCGATGATCCATTTTGGTAACAGTTTCATGAAGGAGGCCGGGATTGAAACGCCGCCGAACAGAAGTCCGAGCGGAACTGAAAAACCGACCCCTCCGAATGCAATTTGCAAATGGTAGAGAGCCACGATCAGACTACCGTTTTCAACCACGCCGGGACGCGCCATCGCACTCAGAACCGAAGCCTCCGCCATCATGTCGAGGGCAGTGGCCAGTCCGCCGAACAACGCGATAAAAGCACGCGCCGCTCTTACTCCCAGGAACTGCAGCCGGCTTACTATGGATGCGGTAAAAATGCCGAGCACGATCGCCGCTCCGAAATGGAAAAATGCGCAGGCCAGCACAGCGCCTGGTCTTGCTCGAAAGAAGTTGATGATCACATCGGGAGTCTCCCAGGGATCCAGGAAATGGGGTCTACCTCCAAAAATGGTGACGGGATAGAGACCGGCCAGGAAGAGCACAGTGAAAATGACGGCGATCAGACCAAGGTGAGGACTGGCGTGACGTCGAGTAGCGTTGGAGCTCGGTGTATCACTCATGATGTGAGGTTCAGATTGAGTTTGGGGCGCGAACCGCCCATACTTTTAATTCGGATAACTGTTAATATATATAATCATTAATGTCAATAACGATATCTTTTCTGAAGTATGGCTGACTCGGAATCCGCCTTACCGGGTCCACGGGGAGTTGGGTTTCTGCTTGCTCAAATTGGCGCCCACGCGGCGAGTAAGTTCGGGGAACGGTTGGAAGCGCTAAAATTAACGCCACCGCAAGCTGGGATTCTCGGGGTGCTGGGGCGGGATAGCGGTCTTAGCCAGCAAGCATTGGCAGATCTTCTCGGCATGTTCCCGAGCCGGCTCGTTACCGTTTTGGATGATATGGAGCACGCGGGACTAGTCGAACGCCGCCCACACCCGGGCGACCGGCGAGTCTCCGCCCTGTACTTGACTGCGGCCGGCAAGAAAACGCTGCAAGCCGTCGGCCGGGTTGCCAGACAACATGAAACCGAGCTTTGTGCCGCGCTGAATTCCAGCGAGCGAGACACGCTGGAGAACTTCTTGGCGAGGATTGCCGAGGAGCAGAAACTCAGACCGGGCATCCATCCTGGGTACCGGCGTCTCGGAAGTGAGAGGTGAGAGGTCGCGCTTTAACAGAGCCCCACGGAGGGGCGTTGCCACGCCCGCAACGCTTCGCGTAGCGATGCGGGCCGGGCATTCCGCGTGCTGGTTTTGAGCGCGTTGCTATTCGCGTCCTATCGGTGTTCGTTCACGGCGTTTCGTTCGAAGAAATCCAAATGCACGAGGACTATCAAGATCGATGGACTGCTGTAGATGAATATCTGACCGATTTGTTGATCCCTTCTGATCCGGCACTGGAGGCCGCACTTGAAGATAGCGATGCAGCCGGGCTCCCGGCGATTAATGTGACGCCGACCCAAGGAAAACTTTTGTGGCTGTTCGCGCGGCTGATTGGTGCGCGCAAGATACTGGAACTCGGCACTTTGGGCGCTTATAGCACGATCTGGCTGGCTCGAGCTTTGCCTAAGGAGGGGCGTTTGATCACTTTAGAGGCGAGCCCGGAGCATGCGGAGGTAGCGAGCGCTAACCTTGAGCGGGCAGGCCTTACCGACCGAGTCGAGCTGCGGGTCGGACGCGGACTAGATCTCTTGCCCAGGCTCGCCACCGAAGGGATTGGGCCGTTCGATCTTATTTTTATCGACGCGGATAAGGTTAGCACCGCCGATTACTTCGTTTGGGCGCTGAAGCTTGCGCGGCCTGGCACTCTCATCGTAACGGACAACGTAATCCGGAAAGGAGCGGTTACCGAAGCCAAGAGTAAAGATCCGAACGTTGCCGGCATGCGTCGTTTCTTTGAGCTGCTCGCAAAGGAAAATGGGTTTTCCGCGACCGCCATTCAGACCGTAGGCAGCAAAGGATATGACGGGTTTGCTCTCGCGATCGTCAACGGCTAGGGAGCACACCATCATTCTCCTCTTCGTGCTCGTGCTCGAACGGTACGCGTTCTTAGTCCCTCATGCTTTCCTTTCTGCACATGGCGGAAAAACGGAGCCGATCCTCAGTTTAGTCCGCTTGCTAGCAGCCCTGTCGAGCACGAGGACGAGCACGAGCACGAGAATGACTTCCCCAGGATCCTAGCTCCTAATCTGGGCAATGAATGAAAACCGCAACCCAAACTAGAAACGATAACTAACGAACGCTATAGCCTCTTATGAAAGCGACCTTTCTGGGACACGCGACGGTTTATCTCGAGACCGACACAACCAAGATTGTTATCGACCCGTTCCTTACGAGGAATCCTAAGGCGGCGGCGAAAGCGGATGATTTAGAGCCGGATTTTATCGTGCTCACTCATGGGCATGGCGACCATATCGCGGATGCGTTGCCGATTGCGAAGCGGACGGGTGCCACCATCATTTCGACCTATGAATTGGCATGTTGGCTAGGCGACCAAGGCGCAAAATCTTCACCCCAAAATCACGGCGGCTGGTGCAAATATCCATTTGGAGCCGTTAAATTCACGCAAGCCATCCATAGCTCGTCGATACCGGATGAAAATGGTCGTCCTATCTATTTGGGTGAGCCAGCGGGCGCGATTATCCAGGTTGAAGGCAAAACTGTCTTCCACGCCGGTGATACCGCTCTCTTCTCAGACATGAAATTGATCGGCGACGATGTGGCCATCGACCTCGCGTTTCTACCCATCGGCGAACATTTCGTTATGGGGCCAAAGGACGCCGCCAAAGCCGTCGAATTCCTCCATCCAAAGGTCGTGGTCCCAATTCATTACGGCACATTTCCACCTCTAGTTGGCGACCCGAAAGAGTTCGCCAGTCTCGCTGAAGGCAAAGCGAAGGTGGCGATCCTGCAGCCGGGGGAGAGCGTTGAGGTGTAGGGTGGCCCGCCGCGGTTGATCGCGAGTCGGCGCGCGCGGTGGCCACGGCAGTAAGCAGTAAGCAGTCAGCAGTAATTCAGTGGTCAGTGATCGATCTAACCTGCTTACTGCTTACTGCTTACTGCTTACTGATCACGGGCGCGCCACCGCTCCCAACTCATTGCTGCCGCTTAACGCTCCTACTCTCTCCGTTTTCCCGCAGCCAACATCTCGATCGTCTCCAGCAAGCGTTTACTTCGGGTCTCGGGTTTCTTGGCGCTATCGATCCAATCTAGAAAGGCTTTTTTATGAGAGTAAGCGAGGCCCGTGAAAGCGGTTTCTGCCGGTTTATGCTCAGCGAGAAGGAATTTCAGATCATCGGGGATCGGCACCGAGCGCGGCGTTTTGTCGAGCCCGATGACAACTGCAACCGTGTCGCCTGCGATGGCTTTAGCGCCTTTTTGCAGCTCTTTATTTACCATCATGGCATGAGTGCCGTCCCCTTCCGGCATTAAGGAATTCCGAAATGGAAAACCGTTAATGGTTCCCACTACGGGGACTCGAGCTTTGCTGCCGAACGCTTTTTGTACATCGAACGGAATCGGCAAGAAGGTCCAGGCATTGCCTGGCCCCCTGGCTATTAGTTTCGCTTTGAACTTCTGTTTCATTGGTAGCCGGGTTGCTGTTGGTGGTAGTGCTGCTCAGAGAATCATTTCAAGGCGTTGCTCGCGTTGCTTGCGCTGCGGCTCGGTCCAAAAAGGCAGGGAGTTTTCGAGCCAATTTCTTCGATCGCCAGCCTTGGCCGATCAGGTTGCTCAACATCCAGCCGCGTAACCCATCAAAACCGGTGTGATCGAGGATCAAGTGGGTGCCACCTGGGGTGGCCTGAAGCGTCCAGGTGACGCGGGTATTTAGCTTTAAGTTGCCCCAGGTGTATACCAGTCGCTTAGGAGGCTCGACCTCCAGCACCTCGGAATGGATGATACCATCGAACCCAGGAGCTGGATGAGTTCGGAACGTGAATCGATGGCCAATCCGAGCCTCGAAATCATTTGGCATTAACCATTCGGCGATAGCGACAGGGTCGGTTAGCGCTTGCCAAACTCTCTCGGGTGGATGCGGATAATCGATTTTGAAGTGGAGATCCCGTTTCATGGCTGCTGGTCCAGATGTTTGCCCAGCGCTGAAAGCCGATCAGGCCAGAACCGTTGGTAGTGCTCGGCCCAGTCGTAGACTTCTCGAATCGGGACGGCGCAAAGTGAATAGATCTGTTCGCGGCCTTTTTTGCGTACGGAAACGAGTCCGGCATCACGCAAGATCGTGAGATGCTGAGAGATCGCCGGACGGGAGATGGCAAAAGGAGCGGCGATTTCGCCCGCCGGCATTTCGCCTTTTGCCAAAAGGTCTAGAAGCCGCCTTCTAGTGCTATCGCCGATTGCAGCGAAAACATCGTGTCCCTTCTGGCGTGTCTTCGATTGGAGCGCGGCATCAGACATGTTGATTAGAATAGGTAAGGATAAGCTTACATATCAAGGATTTTCGACCTGCTTCCGACAAGCGCTAAAATTTCCTCAAAAATTCAGGTTGAAACCGTAAGGATTCGGTTTCATTTCTTTATCACAACGAAAACCAAACGAAAGTCGGCTGCCGTCTTGATAAACCCCCAGACTCAGAATTTCAGACTGGTCCTCCGCAGAACCAGTGACTCAGGTCCAGGCTATCACTTACCCGCTGCTCATTTACTGATCACTGATTACTGCCATACTGATTACTGACTGCTTTCCGTTTCCCCCACCTCTCACCAATCACTTCTCACTCTCTATGAATCGTACAGTACGACTAACCGCCGGCCAGGCTCTGACCCGGTTCCTGGCTCGCCAATTCGTTGAACGCGACGGCCGTCAAAGCCGCTTTATCGAAGGGATTTGGGGTATCTTCGGCCACGGGAATGTTGCCGGCTTTGGTCAAGGCATCGTCGAGGTGGCACGCGAAGAGGGGTTACGTTTTTATCGGCCCCAGAATGAACAAGGGATGGTCCATCTGGCTGCAGCATTCGCTAAGCACCGGAATCGATTGGCGACCTTTGCTTGTACGACCTCGATTGGTCCGGGCGCCACTAACATGATCACGGGTGCGGCTGCGGCTTCCGTCAATCGATTGCCCGTTTTGCTTTTGCCTAGCGATTATTTTGCAAACCGGATTCCAGACCCGGTACTCCAGCAGTTGGAACATCCTCTGGAGCGGGATGTCAGCGTCAGCGACGCCTTTCGACCGGTTTCGAAATTTTTCGACCGAATCACCCGGCCGGAGCAGTTGTTGGCAAGTCTACCTGAAGCCTTCAGGGTTTTAACTGATCCCGCCGAGACAGGTGCCGTCACGATTAGCCTGCCGGAAGATGTGCAAGCTGAAGCGTACGAATATCCTATTGAGTTCTTCGAGCGCCGTATTTGGTATGTGCGCCGGCCATTGCCGGAGCCGGAGTTGATTCAGAAGGCAGCGGAATTGATTACTGCATCATCAAAGCCGTTGATCGTTTCAGGTGGTGGTACGATTTACGCGGAAGCAACCGAAGAGCTGCGGACGTTCGTGGAAGAATTCGGGATCCCGATTAGTGAAACGCAGGCTGGCAAAGGCGTACTCAATTGGAACCATCCGCTAAATGCCGGGCCGGTCGGCTCGAACGGAGCGACCAGTGCCAACCGATTAGCTTTGGAAGCGGATTTAGTGATCGCGCTGGGCACTCGTCTGAGTGACTTCACGACTGCATCCAAGTCGGCTTATCAAAACCCGTCGGTGCGTTTTATCGGTATCAATGTCGTACCGATGGATGCGAATAAACTGGCAGCGCTGCCGGTGGTGGCCGATGCGAAAAGGGCTTTGACCGCGCTGGGTCAGGCGCTGCGCGAGCTTGGTTACCGCGGTACACCCCAAGAATATCGGAGCCAAGTTCAATCGCTTAAAGGGGAATGGGACGCCAAAGTCACCGAGATACGCACGGTGAAAAACGACGAACCGGGCAAGCTATCGGAAACCGCGGTGATCGGATTGGTGAACGAGAGTTTTGGCGGCAAAGCGACAGTAGTTTGCGCGGCGGGCGGCATGCCCGGCGAACTTCTGCGTCTGTGGCGGCCTGAAGACCCGAAAGCGTATCACCTCGAATATGGTTACTCCTGCATGGGGTATGAGATCCCAGGCGGGCTAGGAGTGAAATTGGCGGAACCGGAACGAGAAGTCGTGGTCATGGTTGGCGACGGTTCTTATTTGATGATGAATTCTGAGATTGTGACCGCGGTGGTCGAGGGGATCCGCATCACGATTGTGTTGGTCGACAACCATGGTTTCCAGTGCATCCTGGGATTGCAGCGAGCGGTAGGCGTCGCCGATTTCGGTAACGAACTCCGTTTTCGTGACGGAAAAGAGGGCGCGCCGGCAGGCGATTATGTGCCGGTCGATTTCAAGAAGCATGCGGAATCGATGGGCGCGCAGGCCATTTTTGCTGCGACCTCCAGCGAAGTGAAAGCCGCCTTGGAACAGGCCCGCAAGGCCGACCGAATTACGGTAGTGGTTGTGCCGGCAGATCCCGAGTCGAGGATGCCGGGGTTAGGAACTTGGTGGGATGTACCGGTGGCAGAGGTGAGCTCGGTTGATAAGACGAAGGCAACCCGGGTGAACTACGAGGAAGCTACCAAGAAACAGCGCCCAGTCCTGGCATGAAGCTCGCCACTGCACGGGTCAATTGGAATAACGCCGACGTAACCGACTATCGACCCTGGGTTCCGTATCCAGCGTTGTTAGACGAGATGGTAGCGGCAGGGTACAACGCCACCGAATGGGGTATGAACATGGAGCGCGACGCCGCTAAGCTGCTGGCTGACCTCCAGCAACGGAATCTGCAAATCCTGGGCGGGTTCGTCGGACTAGAGCTGCGCAACCCGGAGAAGCGTGATCAAGAAATAGCGCGTGCCCTGGAGATCGGCCGTTTTTTTCAGTCGGTAGGCGCTCCTTATCTGATCGCCGCGGACAGCGGTGATGATCGACGGCGAGCAGAAGCGGGTCACGTCGATCCGAACGGCGCGCTGACCAAGGAACAATGGAACTCTCTTGCGACCGGTCTCAACGATTTAGCGGGAGGACTGGCTCCTCTCGGCATAAAGGTCGTTTTCCACAATCACGTCGGTACCTATGTGGAAACCGAGCCTGAAACCGGCAGGTTATTGGAAGAGACAGATCCGGGTTTGGTGAGCTGGTGCCTCGATTGTGGTCACCTGGCTTATGGTGGAGGCGACACCCTGCGCGCACTTGAGAAATACGGTACCCGTGTCGGTTACGTTCATATTAAGGATGTCGATGGACAGGCGCTGCAGAAGTCTCGGGAGAACGGCTGGAGTTTCGCTCAGGCTCTTAAATCTTACATCTTTGCGCCGCTAGGGGAGGGGATCGCCAGGGTGCCTGAGGTTATCGATTCGCTTCGCCAAGCGGGCTACACCGGTTGGGTGGTGATCGAGCAGGACACGACGCCCGACGATCCCACTAAGGTAGCGGCAAAGAACCGTGATTATCTGGAACCGCTTATTAAATGAAGGCAGATTCTAACTACGCTGAACTCGAAGAGCTTTCCCGGCAGGGGCGTTGGCTCGTCCTCAGTACCGTTGCGGGTAGCGGCGCCGGACACGTGGGCGGCCCGATGTCTGCGATGGACCTTCTGATTAGCCTGTTCTTTCGTGGAATGGACATTAAACCGGAAGAGCCTAGCTGGCCGGAGCGCGACCGTTTTATCCTCTCTAAAGGACATGCCGCCATCGGCCTCTATACCGTAATGGCGCTAAGAGGGTTCTTTCCGGTGGAAGAATTGAAGACCTTTGACAAAGGCAATTCGCGTCTTCAAGGCCATCCCGATGTGACCAAGCTGCCGGGACTCGAAACCTCGACGGGATCGTTAGGGATGGGACTATCGGTCGGTCTCGGGTTCGCGTTGGGTGCGCAAAGAAAACAGCAGCGTTTTCATACCTTTGTCATGATCGGAGATGGCGAGCTGCAGGAGGGTATGGTCTGGGAAGCCCTGCACGTGGCCCCGCGCTATCAGTTGGGAAACCTGACCGCGATTTTGGATTCGAACGGGTTGCAGCAGTTTGGCTGGTTAAAGCAACAGGATGGCGATGGCCGGGGGGACCGGCGTGATCCCTGGAATAACGTGGATCTGGCCGCGATTTTCGCAAACCTCGGCTGGCGTGTTGTTCAGATCGACGGCCATCGTTTCGATGAGATCATTCCGGCGATTCAGGAAAGCAAAGCCCAGCCGCCGGTTGGTCGTCCAACCATGATCCTTGCCCGGACTCTTAAAGGGAAAGGCTTATCGTTCACGGAAGGAAAATTTGAGTGGCATTCCAAAGTTGCCAGTCCGACAGAACTCGATCTTGCCCGGCGCGAGCTGCAAATCGTGGAGGCTGTAAAATGAAAGCGTTAAGAGATGCCTGGGCTGATACGCTCGTATCGTTAGCGAAAGAGGATCAGAGGATCGTGATGCTGGATGGCGATCTCGCGAATTCCACTAAGGCGGACAAATTCGCAGCCGCACACCCGGACCGATTCCTGGAAATGGGTATTGCCGAACAAAACATGGTGGGAGTTGCGGTCGGTATGGCGACGCTAGGGTTTGTGCCTTGGGTGGCGTCGTTTACCGTTTTCTTTACCCATCGGGCGGTGGATCCGATCCGCATGCTGGTCGCGCAGACCAATGCCAATGTGAAAATCGGAGCTGCTTACTCCGGCCTGATGACCGGGTTCACCGGCAAGACGCACCAGGATGTTGAAGACCTCGCGATCATGAGAGCCATGCCGGCTATGACCGTGCTGGCTCCTGCCGATCAGTATGAATGTGCTGCCATGATCAAATGGGCCAACGACTATCATGGCCCCGTTTACCTCCGATTAACTCGGGATGCTACTGCCGAAGTGTTCGGGGCGGATTATCAATTTTCAATCGGTGAAGTGCGGTGGCTGCGACAGGGCAAGCATGCCTTACTCATATCGACCGGTCCGCAGTCGGCGCGCTGTCGGGAAGCAGCAAACGAACTCGCGAAACAACAGATCGAGGTTGGTGTACTTCATATTCCTACGATCAAGCCTTTGAATGAGGCCGCCTTATTGGAGGCATGTTCGGGCTACGATCTCATTTTCACAGTGGAAGAGCATAGCGTCTTCGGTGGTCTGGGCGGATTGGTGGCGGAGTTGCTCTCGACCAATTCGCCGCGCCGGGTGATCCGTTACGGGATCGAAGACAAATGGGGAGAATCTGCGCCGAACGATTTTCTACTCGATAAATACGGACTATCGGCGCTCCAGGTTTCCCAGCGGATTGCGGCAGATTTTAAGAAAAAATGAATACCAAACGAATTCGAGTTGCGTTGCTCGGTGCGGGCCGGATTGGACAGGAACACGCCAGGACTTTGATCGGTTCTCCGCAGGTTTCTTTAGTGACGGTGTGTGACGCACGCCTGGAAGCGGCTCAGCAGATCGCGGCCAAAGCACCTGGCGCAACCGCGATCAGCGATACCGCCGAAGTCTTCGCATCGAAAGAGATCGATGCAGTCGTGATCTGTACTCCAACCGGTTCTCACGCGGACCTCATTGAGGCCGGCGCGCGCACTGATAAAGCGGTGTTTTGTGAGAAGCCGGTCGCGCTTGATTTAGAGCGGACGGAGAAAGCTCTCAAGCTGGTCGATGAAAGCGGTATTCCGTTCCAGATCGGTTTCCAGCGAAGGTTTGATACTGGCTATGCGGAAGCTCGGCGAAAGATCGATGGCAACTTGATTGGACGCATCGATCAGTTCCGGGCAGTCGGCCGCGACCCGGCGCCGCCTCCCCGGGAGTATCTGGAGACCAGTGGCGGACTTTTCCTGGACCAAATGATTCACGAGATTGATTTGGCTCGGTTTCTGGTCGGCGATGTCGAATCTGTTTGCGCTTGGGGAGCTGCCCGATTCAGCAAAGACGCGGCTGACTTCGGTGATGTCGATACGGCGACCACCCTTTTGCGCTTTAAGAACGGAGCACTCGGGGTAATCGAGAATTCGCGCCGAGCGATCTATGGGTACGACATTATAACCGAAGTATTCGGAGAACGCGGTAAACTGGTAGTTCACGCCGAGCGCAAAAGTCCATTACGCCACTACCGCGAAGGCGGCTCGGAGGAAGACCATTTCTACTTCTTCATGGACCGATTCAAAGATGCGTTTCAAGCGGAACTGGAGTCGTTCTTCGCTTGCGTGCAAGAAGGCCGTCCGCCAACCCCTGGAGCGGTAGACGCCGCGGAAGCCCTGCGCATCGGCATTGCGGCGACAAAGAGTTTTAAGGAAGCGCGTGTGGTTCATCTAGAGGAAATTCAATGACCAAATCGAAAGCGGAGATTGGCGTTGCCTTTCTAGGGGCCGGCCGCATGGGAGAAACGCATTTGCGCAATCTGGCCGCTGTTAATGGGGCCCGCGTCAGGGTGGTAGCCGATCCAAATCTGGAGGCAGCGGAACGTGGCCGCCAGTTGTCCGGTGCCGACCGGGCAATCGTGGACACCGAGGAAGCGATCTTAGATCCGGCGGTGGATGCGGTGATTATCGTGACTCCCACTGATACGCACGCCAAATTGATCGAGACCGCCGTGTTGGCGGGGAAAGCGGTATTCAGCGAAAAACCAATTGCACTTGATTTGGCGGAAACGAAACGGGTAGTTGATCTGATCAAGCAAAAGGGTGCCACGGTACAACTCGGTTTTATGCGCCGGTACGATCCCGGTTATGCCGAAGCGAAGAAACGAATTGATCAGGGCGAGCTCGGCCGGATCGAAATGTTTCGCGCTTTAAGCCGCGATACCTATCCGCCGCCGCTAAAGTTTCTTCTGCAAAGCGGCGGCAGTTTCCTGGATATGGCGGTTCATGATTTTGACTTGGCCCGATTTTTGGTCGGCGAAGTCGATGAGGTCTCCGCCTGGGGAACAGTCTTAGTCGATGACCGTTTCGCTCAAGCTCAAGACACAGACACCGCGGTCGTGATGTTGAAGTTTAAGAATGGGGCCTTGGGTGTCGTGGAAATGTCTCGGCGATCAAAGTGGGGTTACGATATCCGGACTGAAGTAGCCGGAGCGGAGGCTAAAGTTGTGATCGAAGCGCCGCAGAAAACGCCGATGACTTTGTCCCGAGAGTTCGGCGCCCGGTACGACCATTACGAAAATTTCCCTGATCGTTTCGAAGCCGCTTATCGTCTGGAGTTACAAGCATTTTTTGAAGCGTTAAAGTCCGGCCAGAAACCGTCTCCGGGTGCAGAAGATGCGCTCGAGACCTTACGGCTGGCCATCGCCGCAAGCCGCAGTTGGAAGGAGAATCGCCCGGTCAAAGTTTCGGAGATACAACCGTGAACCGTCATTATCGATCAAACTATTCGCAGCCGTTTCGAATCAGCGTCACCCCCAAAGAAGCTCAGTGGCGCTATCTTTCCTTCCACATCCTGGGTTTGGAGCCAGGGCAGACCCAACAGCTGGACACGGGAGACTCCGAGATTGTCGTCGTACCCTTGGGCGGTGAAGGGTCTTGTGCGTTTGGGGAGGAAACATTTACTTTCTCCCGCTCCTCAGTCTTCGATGAATTGACAGATGTCTACTATCTCCCTCCCCGGAGCAGCCTTTTGCTTGGAGCCGCCACGCCGATTGAGGTAGCTATTGGGGGAGCTCCTGCTGAAGGCAGGTTGCCGGCCCGACGAATCTCGAAAGACGAAATCAAAACATCAGTGCGTGGAGACGCGAACGTCAAGCGGGGCGTGAGTGCTCTGGCCGATTCGGACGAACTCACCGAACGATTAACTGTGTACGAGATTCACACTCCCAGTGGTAATTGGTCGAGTTTTCCTCCTCACCGTCATGACACCCGGGATAGTTCTTCTTACCACGAAGAGACCTATTACTATCGGTTGCGCCCGGAGAACGGTTTTGCGATTCAGCGGATCTATACCCGAGATACGGATTTAGATGTGGCCATTCCCGTCCAGAATGGTGACTTGGTGTTGATACACGAGGGATATCATCCGGTAGTGAAAGCGCCGGGAACCAATGCCTATTATCTTAATTTCCTGGCTGGGGACGTCCGCAAGATCACCGCGATTAACGACCCGGAGTACGATTGGGTATCGCAAAATTGGTCCGGGAACCCGATCGCGGTCCCGATGAAGCATTAAGATTGGCGGTAGATCATCTTCGGTACCGCACCTTTGGTGGGGCGAGGATGCCTACCGGAGCGACGGAGGGGCGTCGCATTGGGCGTGCCGGTCCTTACGATATGCCCGACCTAAGACTTGGAGCAGCGTTTTTGGTGTGCCACAACCGCGACGCCCGGAAACCATGCCACGCGGCGCCCGATCTTTGGTGGGGCGAGGCTCCCGAACGGCCTAACGGTTTTCGCAGGGGAGTACGTCTTCCCTATAAAAGAGTGTGAGAGGCCGGAAAACGCGCCGAGCCGCGGCGCCCGATCTTTGGTGGGGCGAGGCTCCCGAACGGCCTAACGGTTTTCGCAGGGGAGTACGTCTTCCCTATAAAAAAGTGTGACAGGCCCGGGAAACGCGCCGAGCCGCGGCGCCCGATCTTCGGTGGGGCGAGGCTCCCGAACGGCCTAACGGTTTTCGCATAGGGGAGTACGTCTTCCCTTAAAAGAGTGTGACAGGCCGGAAAAACGCGCCGGGGCCGTGGCGCACCCCGCTCGGCGCGTTCTTGGACCTGAAAGGACTTGGTGGTCGATTAACAGGCTGTTCCTTCCGGAAAACTGTAGGTCGTTCGGGAGCCTTGCCCCACCAAAAAGAACCGTGCCACGCCGCGGGAGGTTGCATGTCTAGCGGCCTTGGCACACGCTCAAAGGAGCCGCAGCTAAAACGAGATTCGGACGAAAAGGTGTCACGCATTCCAAAGATCGTCCTCGGTAAGGGAACACTGAATGCGGCTCCCCTCCGCGCTGGGTGGTGGTGAACGCCTCGCCCCACCAAAGGCGGGTAGGCGGACGCCTTGTTAAGCGGTCCGCCCACAAAAAACGAAACTTACTTCA
>JAFAIO010000169.1 GCA_019236675.1 Verrucomicrobiota bacterium | reverse complement strand
AAATCCGCGATGACGCCCAAAAAATAATTTAGCGTGTCCGCGCAATCCTTGAGTTTCGACCAGTGAGTGATCTTCTGCGGGGCTTTTAAGCCAAATCGAAACCCATCGGGCGTTGATTGGAACCAGCCTTCCAGGGTTTTCGGACTTGGGATCCGGTGGAACGAATAATTGATCTCGGTGGTCCGGAATTGCTCTGCATAAAAGCTGAGCATTTTCGCAGTCGCCAATTTCTCGGGATAAAAGGTGCCTCGCCAGGCGGGGTATTGATAACCGGACGTGCCGACGAATGGGTCCATGTCTGAATAATCGGAAAGGAGTTCGAGGAGTTCAAGGAGTTACAAGGGGGCGAGGAGCCAGGAGACAGAATCCAGGAGCCAGGAGGAGCCGGGCATTGTTGTGCTGGCTTGGAGATGGCTCACATTTTTGAGAGGACCTATGGATGGGGCCACCAGACGTTTCGTTTCTGGTTAGTGAGTACCGATCCTTCCAGGAAAGCCCGTTCCTGGTGCATGGCTTGATTGACCCAACGCGCCTCCTGGCTCCTGGATTCTGGCTCCTGTCTCCTCCCTTATTGGCTCTCGGCGATTCGCGCAGCGGTCCGCCGGATTGCTGAATACATCGCAACGATTACGATCACGAACGCAAGCCCACCTAGGATCGCGGATGCGGACGAGAAATCATCGCCGACTACGGCGAGCGGGGTTTCACGGCTAGTGCCAACGATCAGGGCCGCTAGAAGAACTCCGAACAAGCTTTCTCCCACGATCAATCCGGATGCGAGCAACACACCGAGGCGTTTGGCGATGGGTTCGTACGGCTTGCCGGAGACCCCACGCTCGTAAATCCAACCGATGATCGCTCCTAGAATAATCGGCGTCGTGGTAGTGAGTGGTAGATAAATTCCGATCCCGATAGAAAGGGGAGGCAGACGCAACTTGCCGGCTAGACCTAGCATTTCATCCACAACGATCAAGACTGCACCAACCGCTGCCCCGATTCCGATGAGTCCCCACTCTAATCGTCCCTCCAAGACGCCTTTTGCCAGGGTCGAGATTAGGGTCGCCTGAGGGGCAGGCAACGGTTGTGAGCTTACCGCGGCTACGTGTGGCGCTCCGGCGAATCCGTAGGCCCGGTTAAGTAAATCGAGGATCGGCGGAATCACGACTGCGCCTGCTAAAACGCCCACAACCAAGGAAGCTTGTTGCCGCCAAGGCGTGGCGTTCACAAGTTGGCCTGTCTTCAGGTCTTGCAGGTTGTCGTTTGATATCGTGGCGACAGAGAAAACGATGGCCGTCACGAACAAAGAAAAAGCGACCAGAGCCGACGAACCTTCGGATCCCCGCTCAATCTGAGCGACCAGCATCATCAGGAAAGAGGCGCCAATGACCGCCAGAATCCCTACTCCCGAGAGCGGACTGTTCGAGGAACCGATGAGGCCTGCCATGTAACCGCAGATGGCTGCCACCATGAATCCAGCAATCACTATGTAAATCACGCCGGTAACCGTCAGCGGGATCAACTTGTCATGCAGTGGTGTTCCCGAGAGAAAGCCGATGAGCAGGACAGCGATAGGCAAAACCGCAATGAGACAAATCGCAGCGACGATCGTAATCGGGATGTCTTGATCGGTTCGCGAAAGCGGACCGGTTGCGGCTCGGGAATGTAAAGCCTGTCTAAAGGCTGATAATAAACCGAGCCAGATCGGTCTTACCATTTTTGCCAATGTCCAGATAGCAGCGACGCCGATCGTCCCGGCACCGATTAGGCGGACCTGAGTTTTCCAGACGGTGAGACCAACTTCTGCAGCGGAGCCGTTCGCTGGATGGAGCGCGGTCAGGATAGGGGTAGCAATTCCCCAAGCGATCACTAAACCGACGAAAATGGCGAGTCCGACAGATAGACCCACTAGATGACCCACGCCGAATAGAGCTAGAGACAATGAGCTTCCACAGCCGCTCACCGCGGCTCCCATCCGAAAAAACGCGACTAATTGGTCCGCAAAGAGCCGCATCGCGACGATCAGCGAGAAACCGAAAGAAAGCAGTGAACCGCTGATAACGGAAATCAGTCCGGCCTGGGTTTCTTTCTTGGTTCCGATACTGCCTCCAGCCCCAACTTTGAGTACCTCAGCGGCCGCCACCCCTTCCGGATAGGGCAACGGTGAATCCACCACCATGGCCCGGCGGAGCGGCACCGTATACATCACTCCCAGAATACCGCCGACCGCGCAGATGCCGAACGAAGTCCAGAACGGGAAACCTGTCCACCAACCGACCATGACGAGGCCCGGCAAAACAAAAATGATCGACGAGAGAGTGCCCGCAGCGGATGCAACCGTCTGAACAATGTTGTTTTCTTCGATAGTCGAATTTTTGAAGAATCGCAGGACGGCCATCGAAATCACGGCCGCAGGAATAGAAGAAGCGAAGGTAAGCCCGACTTTAAGACCCAGGTAAACATTTGCCGCCGTGAACACCAGCGTGATCGCGGCCCCTAAAATCAGTCCACGAATTGTGAGCTCGACCGGCCGGACGTTCTGAGGGGGTATTTCGCCCATCTGGCACAACTGCCGAAAAGGGAAGGGGGAAGTAAAGGAAAAAAGGAGTTCAAGGAACGCCTGGAGGGGAGCCGCTTTATAATCTGGCAGTTCTATGGGTTGGCAGCCGCCGAAAGCCTTCGGGGTAAAGCAGGCGGCTCCCGGGAACGTTTCGACGTCTGGCAGTTCTATCGCCTGCGCCCTACTCGATTCCAAAAAATGGACAGGTTGGGCAGAAACGCACGCTGGGTAGTTTGCGGGAGCCGCCTGCTTTCACATTTCCCAGCGGCACACGCGATAGTGCAGAATGCCGCTGGCAGCGAGCATGTCTTAAAGCGGCTCCCCTCCAGAACCTCGCCTCGAACTCCTCTGCGTATTGCGCTATCAATACGCCATGCTGAACGGCTTCGAATCCCATCTGAATGAGCAAATCAGCTCAATTCGTTCCCAAGGGCTTTATAAGAGAGAACGGTTTCTGAGTACTCCGCAACGCGCTCATATCGGGACGAGCGACGGACGAGAGGTTCTGAATCTTTGTGCAAACAATTACCTGGGGTTAGCGGATCATCCCGAAGTGATTCAGGCAGCCAAAGAAGCGTTGGACCGTTGGGGGTTCGGTCTGGCTTCCGTGCGATTCATTTGCGGGACCCAGGAGATCCATAAAGAACTCGAAGCCGCGCTCACTCGATTTCACGGTACGGATGATACGATCCTGTACGGGAGCTGCTTTGACGCCAATGGCGGGCTGTTTGAGACGTTACTTGGTCCCGAAGATGCCGTGATCAGTGACGCACTGAATCATGCCTCGATTATTGATGGTGTCCGTTTGTGCAAAGCTCAGCGATTTCGTTATGAGAACAACAACATGGCGGATCTTGAAGCCAAGCTGGTTGAGGCCAAGGCGGCCCGTTTTAAGTTGATCGCAACAGATGGCGTTTTTTCAATGGATGGCACGATCGCGAATCTCGGCGGTATTTGCGATCTGGCGGAAAAATACCAAGCGTTAGTGATGGTAGATGAATGCCATGCTGCAGGCTTCCTGGGTAAAACCGGTCGAGGAACGCCCGAACACTGCGGCGTTGAAGGCCGAATCGATATCATTACCGGAACTTTGGGAAAAGCCTTGGGAGGTGGCAGCGGCGGTTACACGACCGGGCGTAAAGCGATCGTCGAGTTGTTGCGCCAGCGCTCGCGGCCGTACCTGTTTTCTAACAGCATAACGCCAAGCATTGTGGCGGCCTCTGTCAAGGCCATCGAGATCGTTACGCGCTCAACCGAGCTGCGCGATCGTTTGGAGAATAGCACCCAGTTTTTCCGGAAAGCATTGACGGAGCGCGGGCTCACGATTCGGCCGGGCCAACATCCAATCGTCCCGGTCATGATCGGCGATGCTGCCCTTGCCCAGAAGGTCGCCGATCGGTTACTCGAGCTAGGCCTTTACGTGATCGGATTCTTTTATCCGGTCGTACCGCAAGGCACGGCTCGGATTCGGACCCAGGTCTCGGCTGCTCACACGATGGAAGATCTGCAGTTTGCGGTCGATTGTTTCGCGAAAGCGAAGGCAGAATTCGGGCTGTAGAGCTAGAATAAAGGTACAAACAGGAATAGCCGCGAAAGAACGCAAAGATAGCAAAAAGGAATAGCCGCAAAAAGGCACAAAAAGCGCAAAAAAACGCGAAGAATTAAGGGATCAAATTCTAGGTAATCGCGATTATCGGCCCAAGGGCCGCATCAAATTTCGGCCCACTTTAGCAGCTTCATATCTTGCTCCTTTTTGCGATCTTTGCGCGCTCTTGCGGCTATCCCGTTCCCTAGCCCAGCCCCGACGTATTCTCATCCTACTTTTTTTTGCGCTTTTTGTGCCTTTTTGCGGCCATTCCCGTCTTATCTCAGCGCCTTTGGGTTAAAACCCCAGGCTCAGTCCTTTAATTCCTTCGGGGTAGGTCCGACAATCCCTTTTGGTAAACGGCGCCTGATGTCGCCACGACCTGCAATGTCTTGGTTTGATCCAAACGAGCGAACATCTCCCGGCTAATTCATGCGTAGAGACGTTTCCGGGAGCCGCCTGCTATACGACGTTGTGTAGTGCCATGATCTTCCGCGCTGTCATGCGAGGAGTCTTGCAACGATCAAAAGCGGCTCCCCTCCAGGTGATCATTGCGTTCCTCCGGGACGGCAAAACGTACGCGATTCCCGGGCGCCGCACCAATCACTAATCACTAGTCACCAGTCACTACTCACTCCATCTACTCGCCAACAAACGCGATGCGCACAGCGGTCTGGTTCTCGCCTTGTGACGTCAACTCGATCTCGGCATTTTTGCCGGAGCCTGAGACCAAAAGCATTTGCGAGTTGTCACTGGTGGCGGTCACGATGTGAAACCCTTGTCCGGTCAAGCGTTGCCGATAAAAATCCGCTACATCGCTAACTGGTTGGTCGACCGTTAGGATCAATTGTTTCTTAGCGCCCACGGCGGCAGAGCTGAGTTCTTTTGCTCCATCCGGAACCGGCAGCCATTCAGGAGCTTTCACGGACTTCTTTCTCGTTTCGGTGGTCGTCTTTGAGGCGGCCTCAGGTTTCGAGTTCGAGTCGTCACCAAAAGTTACATCATTACCGTTCACCGTGATCTGTTTGCCATTGCCGTGGATAGAGATCCCATCGGGTCCAAGGATCGCGCCCAGATTTCCTAAACCGGCATCTTCCGACTTTTTCCTTGTCGGTGAGGTCTGCGGAACCGGTGTCGGAGTTGTCTCGGCTACCTCTTTCGTGGGCGAGGTTTCTTTGGTCGACGGGGCTTGATACGATTTCGCGCTCATCGAGTCCTGGTATCGCACCTGGACCTCGCGAGTGGTGCCGTCCGCAGGAAGGTTCGAGGTATAGGAAATCAGGTATTGCCCGGCAAGTTGGAGCCCGATCTGGTCATAAAGATTTTTTAGCTCGGCCGGATTCGGGGTTAGAAAATAGCGGCCTCCGGTTGATTGAGCGAAGCCGCTCAGTAAGGCTTCATCAATCTCGGTGCCGATCCCGATGGCATAGATCGGTACATTCACGCGTTTTGCGAACTGCAACACGTCTTGAACTGAGTGTTTGCTCAGTTGCTTACCGACACCGTTATCATCGACGCCGTCGCTCAAAAGCACGACTGCTTTGCGTCCGGGGCGGTCCTTTAGCAGGTCGACCGAGGTAAATAGTGCATCATACAGCGCGGTGTTCCCACGCGCGGTGGTGAGTTCAATCGCTTTGCCGGCAGCACCCCGATTGGAAGACATCGCCCCCAGCACTTTGACTTGTTGAGCGAAACCGACGACCTGAACACTGTCAGCGGGCGCTAACAACTCGAGAAAGCTTTTAGCAGCTTCGCGGGTCTCGGCCAATCTCGGCCGCATCGATCCGCTGTTATCGATCGCGACCACAACGGAGAGCGGTGGCAACTGAGACTCGACCATCAAAGGTTGTTGGTCCACCTCGTCCTCACGGACTCGGAAATCAGCGGCGGTTAATCCGGATTGCGGTTTACCTTCCTTTAAGACGGTTACAAAGACCTGAACCGCGGGGAACTGGTCCATAGCGATCTGATTCAGCACGATCTCGGTTCCGGCAGCATTTCCTTGGCCTTTAATTTGTACCGAGGAGACCGGCCTTTGATCTTCGGAATGCGCGAGAGCAGCTGCGAAGACGAGCGAACTACAGAGCAGTTGGGTTTTCATGGTGAAAAGATTGGGGACTCCGTTCGACTGAGAAACTTGCCTGGACGAGCGGCGCTGGCAAGAGGCGAGGAGTCAGGAGCTAGGAGCTAGAATCTAGGAGAGGCGCTTTTTTAGTGGGGCGAGGCTCCCGAATTACCAGATTGGTGGAGCGAAGTCTTTCGTTTCTCTGGCTAAATCCTATTGTTAGGCCGTTAAACGCGCCGAGCCGTGGTCTATCCTGTGCCACGGCTCCGACTTCGCTAATCTCTCTCGCTTAGGCACCTAAAGGCACTGAGCTTCTTCGGACAGGTCGGCGCATCTCCAGTCGTTGCTTGCTGGTTTTCGGGCGTTTGTGCGCTTACCCTTGCTGAAACGCTGGGCTTTTCGGGAGCCTCGCCCCACCAAATCTGCCGCCTCTCCTAGCTCCTAGCTCCTGGCTTCTGGCTCCTCCGCCGCCTTCGGTCGTTCCCAGGCCGAATCTGGTCCAGACGTCGCCTTTTGTTCGGACTCAAACAATTCGTCGAGGGTTTGTACTCTCTTTCGTACGCGACCTAAGAAATCTTTTTCATCGGTACCATAGTACTCAGCAAGCATCCGAACGGTTTCTTCATCGTACTCTTTAAAAGTCTGGGCAACTCGATAAGCCCTATAGGCGCCAAAGCCGAGAGCCCGAAGCGCCTGAACACTCATCTCGAGTGAAGATTCCAGCGTCTCTCGAAAGATATTCTTCACGCCCATCTTGATTAACCGGTAGGCATGTTCGCGGTCCTTTGCTCGTACTAACAAGGTCAGGTTTGGGAAATGCGTTTGGGCCAGATGCACTAAGCCGAGTGAGCTCTCTATATCATCAATCGCGATCAACAATAGCTTGGCCTGAGCAGCCCCCGCAGCTGCCAGCATCTCATGTCGGGTCGCATCTCCGTAAAAAACTTTGAAGCCAATCTTCCGAATCAAATCCACTTGTTCAGGATCAAAATCTAAAACCGTCGTCTTGATCATCTGAGCGTTCAACAACCGGGCCACCACAGCGCCGTACCGGCCGACTCCAGCGATAATCACCGGATTAATTTCGTCGATCGGGTCTGCTTGACGCTGACGCAGCCGGCTGGAAAACCGAGGTTGAATCCAGAATTCGTTAATTGTGAAAAGAAACGGCGCGGCCACCATCGACAAAGCAACCACCGCGATCAACCGGTCGCCGATTGCTTGATCGAACACCTGATTGTGGACGGCGAATGCAACTAAAACGAAAGCGAATTCCCCGCCTTGGGCTAACGCTAACGAGAACGTGAAGTTCTGGCTGTTCTCCAA
The DNA here is from genome assembly GCA_019236675.1 of Verrucomicrobiota bacterium. Classification (GTDB taxonomy): domain Bacteria; phylum Verrucomicrobiota; class Verrucomicrobiia; order Chthoniobacterales; family JAFAMB01; genus JAFAVN01. The sequence goes on along the minus strand of JAFAIO010000169.1, from coordinate 8,052 downwards.
ACGAGAAATCTTTCCGATCGCATATAGTACGGCCGCCTTGACCAGCAGAAGCCCGATAACCAAGCTACCCATCAAAAGCGGTTGTGATTGGATTAACGAGAGGTCAATGCTGGCGCCAACCGATACGAAAAACAGGCCGAGCAGTAACCCTTTAAATGGCTCGATGTCAGCTTCGAGCTCGTGACGATACTCGCTCTCTGCCAACACCACGCCCGCCAGGAAGGTACCGAGCGCGGGCGAGAGTCCTATCAGTTGCATCGCCAAAGCGATACCAACTACTAACAGCAGAGCGGCAGCTGTGAAGATTTCGTGTAGTCGAGTGAGCGCTAAAAAATGAAATACCGGGCCAACTAAGAAACGGCCGCCGATAACAATGGCGGCGACTGTCGTCAGAACTAATAAAACTTGGACCCAAGTGGCTGAATGGGTTGCCGCTGCGGCCGCCGGATGAGCGGCCGCCAGGAAAGGGATCACGGCTAGAATGGGTATCACGGCCAAGTCTTGGAACAACAGAACAGCAACTGAGGTCTGTCCGCCCTTTGTGTTGAGCCATCCCTTCTCAGAAAGCGATTGAACAGCGATAGCCGTTGACGAATCAGAAAGAATGAGCCCAATGGCAATGGCTGGGCCGATGGCAAGGTGAAAACAGAGCGCGAAGACTGCGCAGATGAGGGCGGTCACTACAACTTGCAAAGTTCCTGACCCGAATATCGGTCCGCGAAGGCGCCACAAGACGTTAGGTCGCAGTTCCAATCCGACCAAGAAGAGCATCATTACGACCCCGAATTGGGCCACATTCATGACGTCGCCGCGAGCGTCCCCGATGAAGCGAAAGACGTGAGGTCCGATGATAACGCCCGCCAGGAGATATCCCAGCACAGACCCTAGACCCAGTCTTTTGGCGATTGGAACCGAGACAACGGCGGCTCCGAGATAGATGAATGCTTGAAATAGAAAACCGGAAGACTCCATTGAGAATTACAATGCCGGTAAAAGGGCCATGGCTTGGTTGAGCGTGTCCAATTTCATGATCTCTGACACGTCTAACGTGTTATCGCGCAGGGCCTCTAGTGCCCGCCGGTAGGTTGAGGCGTAGGCGGCCAGCTCGTTCTCGTCGTCCATCCAAAGAACGCCGGGCACAACAAAGGGTGGAAGGTAAGTCATGCCGCAGAGCCGAGCGGTTTGCTCAAATGGCGTCAGCAGTTCGCGTATGGTGAAATAGTTATGGCCGCTGCGCTGATAAGCCGAAGTCGGACCACCGGTTGAAATTGCGGTGAGGAATAGCTTCCCATGTAGTCGGGTACCGTTTTTTCCGTAAGCGAATCCATATTCAAGTACCAAGTCCTGCCACTGCTTTAGAATCGCCGGCGAACTATACCAATAAAACGGGTGCTGAAAGATAATGACATCGTGCTCGAGGAGTAGCGCCTGTTCGCGCGCAACATTGATATAAAATTTTGGATACGACTCATAGAGGTCGTTGACTGTTACCCCTGGGAGAGATTGAACGTAGGACAATAAAAGGTGGTTGACGCGTGACTTATGAACAGCGGGATGAGCGAACAGAAGTAGGAGGCGGCGTGTTGTGTTAGACATGGGAGCCATGAGGATATACGCCATAGTTTCTAATAAAATTTAGACTTGTCATAATCGAAAAGCTGGGTCAGTTAGCCGTGGAAATTCGGTTAAAGCCGAATTACATTGGTTCATCCTCATGGAGGTTATGAAAACGAAAACGTTATCGGATTATCCGCTCTTAATCGGCGAACTTCTGCGACGATCGGAGGTTCGTCGCCGTAAAAGAGAACGCCGGAGGCATTTTTGGTCTTCGGTCAGGCTGACTAAGTAAAGAATTCTTACTTTCAAGGTGTATGCTTTCGTGGTGTTTAGCGAAAGCAATACACCGGGTCACCGCCGCTCGGTGGTGGCGAAACTCAAGCAAACGGGAGTGGGTGTCCACACAAAACCGGCAGGACCGGTATTGGTCTCGCGAAGGTTGATGTGTGCCATCATCCCTACCGGATATTGCCAGCGCTTCAGAGGCAATTCGACCCACAGCTTTATTCACCTCCGACCGCGTTGATCGCCTCACAAAGGTTTACTACGTCCGAGAGCTGATGAGCGGCCGACAGAGTCACGCGAAGCCGAGCGGAACCGCGGGGCACGCTTGGGAACCGTACCGCTGGAACAAGAAAGCCTCGTTCCACCAACTCCTCTGAAAGAGAAAGCGCTTGTTCTTCCGAGCCTACAATGATGGGAACAATTGCGGATTGTGCAGCTTCCGGCTTGGGGCGCTTCAATGTAACCGTTAGCTCTTCGTGATTGCGCTGCAATGCGGCGCGTAGCTGATTGCCTGTCTCTGAAGCAATAATGCCCAAGCCTTCAATGGCAGCTCCAATGGCGGCTGGCGGCGGCGCCGTGGAATAAATAAAGGTGCGCGCGCGGTTGATCAGGAGTTCGACTAGTGAGGAGGAACCGGCGATGAATCCTCCACTGGATCCGACCGCTTTGCTGAGCGTGCCCAGATGAATGTCGACGCGGTCGATTACTCCACACTCGGCAGCTAAACCCGCCCCGTCCGGACCCACAACTCCGATTGCGTGTGCCTCGTCGAGAAGAAGTACAGCTTCGAATTCGTCCTTCAGCTCGACGATCTCGGGCAGCGGGCAAAAGTCGCCATCCATGCTAAAAATGGATTCCGTGATAATGAGAATTTTCGCGCCTCTTCTTTTCTGGCGAGCCCAGTCCAACAATTCCGCTAAGCGTTCCAAGCGGTTGTGGGGATAAACCCGAATTTCTGCGCCGCTGATCCGGGCGCCGTCGATTAAAGAAGCATGTGCCAGCTTATCTAAGATGATCACGTCCCCTTGCCCATAGAGAGCGGGTATCACGCCGAGCGCAGCCGCATAGCCGCTTTCAAACGCAAGAGCGGCTGGAGTTTTTTTGAAAGCAGCTAACTTTGTTTCCAGTTCCGAATGAATAGCTAGCGTACCGGTGATCAAACGCGAGGCGCCGGAGCCAGCACCAAACCTTTGAGCGGCGTCTGCCGCCGCCATCTTGAGCTGCGGGTGTTGGGTAAGGCCGAGATAATCGTTGGAGGCAAAGTTGATCAGCGACCTACCGCCGCGACCAACGCCCGTTCCATTCACCGCATCGATCGGGTGCAACTCCCGATACAGTGACCGTTGCTTCAGATCGGCAATAAGTTCTTCGTAAGAATGATCGGAGTTCACTGGTGGCGATTCAGACAAATTGGAATAGCCGCGAAAAGGCGCAAAAAGCACAAAAGGAAAGCAAAACAACACTTTAATACGGCGCTTTCGCTTTGGTAAATACGGATACCAACAACCCTTTCTTCTTTTTGCGTTTTTTGTGCCTTTTTGCGGCTATTAGTTGGTCGGACTACGGTGAAACGGGAGCCTGCTTCAAGATGCGTTCTATGTCCGGATCGGCAGCTGCGCCGAGCGCTCGAGCGCGATAGTAGTGCCGGCGAGCCAACTCGATAGCGGGAGGCTGGCGTTCAGTATAAACCATCGCCAGATTGAAATGAGCCTCCGCATAATTTTCGTCTAACTCAACCGCCTTGCTAAGCTCGTCCTCGGCAGCATCTAACCAGCCGCGCTTTCGCGCCAACACGCCGAGGTACATATGGGCGTGCGCGTTATCCGGTTCGAGATAGACGGCCTGGCTGAGGGCAGCCAGACTGGCTTCCAACTCGTCTTTTCGGAAAGCGATAATTCCGAGAGTCAACCATGCCTGGGCCACGTCCGGATCCAGATGCACGGCTTTGCGCATATGCTTTTCCGCATCGTCAAGTTGGTCGAGGCGATACTCAGCAGAGCCGAGGTTAATCCAGCCTAACGAATAGTTAGGCAAAAGCCCGGTCACTCGGGCAAACGCATCTTTTGCGTCCTGAAATTGGCCAGCCTGAAATTTAGCTAGCCCCTTTTCAAAAGCCTGACGGACTTCCGGCTCCATCACCGGAGCGTTGGCCTGCTCGCTTCGGGCGCCCGCCAGGCATAGAAAAATGAACGCGATGACTGCTGAGATCGGTGAGAGCACGAAACTGGAGCGCTTTTTTCCAGGGGAGCCGGGCTCTTCTGTCTTCATCAGGGGAGGAGTAGCAGTTAGCGCCTAGTTTTGACAGCCTGCGGCAAAAGTCGTTCATCCCGGTATGGCGGCCGTTACGGGCGAAAGTCTGGCTCCCCTTCAAGACTTCTGCGCAACGGTGCGCCAACCTGCGTTCCCGGCGCTCCCGGCGGTGACGGCGTTTTAATCCCGTCCTAGCTCCCGGGCGCGTTCGGACGCAGCCCGGACCGCAGACATAATCGTGTGGCGCAGGCCTCGCGCTTCTAAGATCTCGATCGCTGCCATGGTGGTTCCGCCGGGGCTCGCCACCATCTCCCGGAGTTCGGCTGGGTGCTTACCCGTTTCCCGGATCATGAGAGCGGATCCAAACACGGTTTGCACGGCCAGTTCCAGAGCCACCTCACGAGGTAACCCCATCATTACCCCTCCGTCGGCCAAAGCCTCCACGAAAGTGAAAACGTAAGCTGGTCCACTACCGCTAAGGCCGGTCACTGCATCCAGGGCGGATTCACGGACGCGATACACGATCCCGACCGCGGAAAATACTTTCTCGGCAATCTCTGCGTCTGCTGCGGTTGCGTGATCGCCCAGGGCATAGGCGGTTGCGCCCTTGCCGATCAGCGAAGGCGTATTCGGCATTGCCCTGATTACCCGGGTCCGATGACCGCCAGCTTCCTGTAAACGGTCGATATTGATGCCGGCAGCGACGGAGATGAGCAATTTTCCATCGAGATGTTGTCTAACGTCTTTGAGCAGCTGAAGCGAATCAGCCGGCTTAGTGCCCAGGATGATGGCGTCAGTCTGATCGACCACAGTGCGGGGAGAATTACCATAGCGAATCCCAAGTTTGCTGACATCTTCCACCGCGGATTCGGGGTGGCGATTGATGACAACGATGTCCTCTGGCCGGCAGCAACCGGCGTTCAACATCCCTTCAATGAGGGCTGAAGCCATTTTACCAAATCCTAGGAATCCGAAGGTCATCAGTGAAATGGAAGTAATCAGGCTGCAGACGGGATGCAAGAGGGAGTGGTGAGTCGGCGTGTCGGCGTGGTCGCCGAGCCAATCGGCTGGAGGGGAGCCGCTTTTACAAGGTGCTTAGCTCTGTCACGTGGCAGCAGCCGCCGAAAGCCTTCGGGGCAAAGCAGGCGGCTCCCGGGAACGTTTCGAGGAGTGGCCTCGCCCACAGCGCCTGGAGGGGAGCCGCTTTTGCAAGGTGGCTAGCTCTGTGGCGTGGCAGCCGCGGCTCCCGCGAACGTCTCCAGGATGTGATTTGTTCTATCGTGTTTGCCGGCCGGGTTTATCGGAATCTGATGCACCATAGACAAATTCCACACTTCGAAACGTTCGCGGGAGCCGCCTGCTTTACCGCGAAGGCTTTCGGCGGCTGCTGGCCGATAGAGCTGCTATATTAAAAAGCGGCTCCCCTCCAGGCGGTGGGCTTCGCGAGCACCAACCTCCCACAACCATTTACGAGCCCAGGGACGATGACGATTAAACGCTTGACCCTTTTCCCGACTTTCCTGAAACCTTGAACATCCTTGATGTGTATTTGTCCTGAGACTAGGGGGGCTGCGCGGCACCGTTTAGGTTCGACTAAGGGTGATAGTGCGGCTACCGTGTGACTCGTTGGGTGCTGTCAAAGAGGTCGAATTTATGCATAAACAGGTCGCGGCACCGCCTTTGGCGGCGATCAAACGAAAGCGTCCGAAATGGCGGCGCCGGCTGATTATTGCTGGAGTTCTTCTGGCGGTGGCCGTCGGTGGGTTCGTATTCGTCAACAACGGGAAGCGACTAACGATCCGGGTGCAGCCGGCAGCGACCCGAGACATTACCCAGAGCGTATCTGCAACGGGAAAAATCAGGCCGGAGGTTGAGGTAAAAATCTCACCGGAAGTCGCCGGCGAAATCGTTGAGCTGCCGGTTGTCGATGGGCAAGTCGTCAAGAAAGGCGATTTGCTGGTAAAAATTCGCCCGGACAATTATATCGCCCAAGAACGGCAAGCTGAAGCCGGACTTAGCTCTGCTCAAGCCGATTCGCTGGAGCGTAAGTCGCAGATGCTGAATGATCAGCTCGATTATCATCGTTCACAAGATCTCTTCCAAAAGCGGTTGGTATCGGAATCAGATTACAAGGCGGCTCAAACGAAAAGCCTGATGTCGGACGCGGCGTATGAGTCGGCTTTGCACCGCATTGCATCTCAACAAAGCGCGCTCGAGCAAGCTAAGGTCCTATTGGATAAGACGGTGATCTACTCTCCCATCGATGGAACCATCAGCGCGCTAAATAGCGAGCTTGGTGAAAGAGTAGTGGCCACAGGAGATTTTGCTGGGACTGAAGTTATGCGGGTTGCCAACCTCGACTCTCTAGAGGCCCTGGTTGAAGTTAACGAGAACGATGTTGTGAACGTTAAACTCGGGGATCCGGTACGGGTCCACATTGATGCGTACCCGGGTCACACATTTCAAGGAACGGTTAAGCGAATCGCAAGTACAGCAACGATCCAGAATCAAGGGACCCAACAAGAGGTCACCAACTTTGAAGTCCGTATCCGGATTACACATCCAGACTTGCAGGTTCGTCCGGGGATGAGCACGACGGTTGAAATCGAAACCCAAACCGCCGGCCAAGTGATCTCGGTACCGGTTCAATCGGTTACGGTGCGAGACAAGGAAACGGGTAAAACACCGGACCAGATGAAAGACGAACAGCTTGCCGATCAGGGTGGTGTGGCCACCACCGACTTTGAGCGTAAGGAGCGCAAGAAGCTTGAACGCGTAGTATTTGTGAAGGTGGGAGACACGGTGAAGATGGTCCGCGTGGAAACTGGCATCGCCGATGACAATTATCTGCAGATCCTCTCAGGCATAAAATCGGGTGACCTCGTGGTTAGCGGCCCATATACCGCGATCAGTAAGGACTTAAAGGACGGCTCAAAGGTCGAGATCGAGAAACCAAACGATGCAAAGTAGTCCGGTGATCGGTAGCGCGGTTCCTGCGATTCGACCAAAAGGGGATGTTGTGATCCGGATCGAAGGGATCACCAAGGAATACGTCATGGGTGAATCCGTAATTCAGGCGTTAAGGGGAGTCGACCTACTTATTCGTGGCAATGAATATTTAGCGGTGATGGGGCCGTCCGGCAGCGGGAAATCAACCCTGATGAATATGCTGGGGTGTCTCGATACTCCAAGCTCCGGCCGATATGAGTTTAACGGTAAAGACGTGGCCAGCATGGATGACGACGAATTAGCCGAGATTCGGAACCGGGAGATCGGTTTTGTTTTCCAGACCTTCAATCTTTTGCCTCGGTCGACCAGTCTGCAGAATGTTGAATTGCCGTTGATTTATGCAGGGCTTGGCGTCGAGGAACGCCAGCGAAGAGCGGCGGAAGCTTTGATGGCGGTAGGTCTGGCGGAGCGGATGCACCACAAACCGAACGAACTATCCGGCGGCCAGCGCCAGCGGGTAGCAATCGCTCGGGCGCTTGTGAATCAGCCCTCAATCATTCTCGCTGATGAACCTACCGGCAATCTCGATTCGTGGACAGGAAAAGAAATCATGGGGCTTTTCGAGAAGCTGTACGAAACTGGTCACACCATTGTAGTGGTGACTCACGAGGAAGAAATCGCCGAATTTGCGCGCCGAGTGGTTCGGCTGCGGGATGGGGTCATCGAGAGTGACGAGTTGCGTTGCTGACAAATCGCTAACGATTTGTCAGCAACGCGGCTGGGGCTGCGGAGTGCTGGCTACACCGGCCCTCGGCAGCAACTAGTCGGACTGTTGGATTGAGCGGAGCCAATAAATGAATAGAACCGGTACGCAGCCTTTCACGCGAGGAGCGGCAAAGTGCTCTATACACGGAGTATTTTGCCGCCATAGCCCGCATAGCTCACAAATGGCTAACCATTTCTGAGCTATGCGGGCTTGGGTGGAATTTGCAGAAAGTGCCAGGATCGCGT
>JAFAIO010000157.1 GCA_019236675.1 Verrucomicrobiota bacterium | reverse complement strand
CGGTATCGCGTACGCCGTCTTTGGTAAACCGGCTCCGGATTCTATTCGCGATAGTGCTCTGGAGCTTTTTGAACCAACTATCCTGGCGTTTAGCTCGGTAGCCGCAAACGAGATCGGCGCCTTTCTCGACTTCCTCCAGCAAACGCGGAATATCATTTGGATCGTTTTGCAGATCGCTATCCAGGAGTACAAGGACGCGGCCGCGCGCCATGGCTAATCCGGCGTAGATAGCAGCGCTCTGTCCGCAATTCTTCACAAATTGCAGTAAACGAACGCGGGGCGACCTTTGGATTTGTTTAACGGAATCGTCGGTAGAACCGTCATCAACAAACACAATTTCATGATCATAATCCCGCATCACCGAAAAGAGCTCGGCTTGAAGCTGCGGCAAGCTGGCGGCCTCATTGTAGACCGGGATAATGATGGAAATCTCCGGGCTTTGGTTCACAGGGGCAGCGTCTGGTATTGGTAGCACGCGAAAATACGGAACTGGTGCAAGGGTTCGTCGCGTCGATTGACTTGGAAATGATCAACCAGCTCCCATCGGGTAAACGAATTTTGTAAATTCTGGGGCGGCGCTTCCTCAGGGGAATCCGTGATATAAAGGGCAGTCCGATTAATAAAAGGGTTCACTCCGGCTTGTTCGCTAAAAAGCGAGTTTATCTCTGATTTATCCGCCGGCTCAACAAACTCATCATATCGGGGCCAAAAAGAAAATTCGTTCTCAATATTTTGCGACTCCGGAATGTAAATCGGGGGATGACCAGGATCATCAACCCTGGGATCTCGCAAATAAAAAGAGACGATCGCAGCTGTTTGGTACTGATTGCCGATCAAGAACACCGGCTCGCCTAACTTTTGTTCGAATGCGCTCCTGAAGCGTTCAATCTCTGCCGCCCCTGTTTTCCAACCATGGAGACTGGCACTCGGGTCGGAAGAATAAGAAAGATTGATACCGGCTATGCGGAGCTGATCGGTGCCCAAAGCCAGCAATGAGCTCGCGCCGGCGATCGCCACCGCGACCACCGCGACGATGCGGAGGATTCTATTCTGCGGCGGTACATCGAGCCACCAGGCAACGGCAAGCAGACTCAAACTGACGAACCCGAGAGTGACCCAGGAAGGCTGAGTTAAATGTTCAAAGATCGCAATCAAACCGATAAGCAGGATCGGCAAACTGAAGCTCAACAGGAAGGCGACCTTACTGCTGCGAAACGCTCTCGGTATCGACCCAAACAGGGCCGTGATCATGGCGATCAAAAATAGTGGCGAGCAAACAGCCAGTTGATATCCGATGAATTGGAAGAGAGCGGAGAAACGGGCCGGGAGATGTTTATGTGGCTGAATGTCGCTCGATAAAGGAACGAGTCCGATCCAATCATGTTGCATGTTCCAAATAATGGGCGACGCCAAGAACAGGCAGAATATTCCGAACAACACGTAAACCCCGGGGCGCCGAAATTCCCGGCGATGTTTTGTCACCGTAATCAAGAAAATGAGGACTGAGATCAACTGGAAGGCATTCGCATAGTCGCAAAGAAAACCGCACCCGATGAGAAAACCGGTTAGGGCCCAAAACGGAACGCGGTTAGGGCTTTCCTGGACTGCTAGCGAAAAACAAACCATGGCCGCCGTCCAAAAAAAGAGAGACAGCGGCGCCGGGGTCAGGAAACACGCGGCGAAATTGAATAGCGGTGTCAGGTTGAGAACGACTACCAACCAGAACGCGATACGCTCTCGGTACAGGCGGCGGGCTAAAAAGTAGAGAAGCAACGAAGTCCCTAACGCCAAGAATGGGCTCAGCAACCGGACGCCTAATTCGCAACGACCTAGGAGCGAGGTGCCAACCAGCACGGAAAGGGCAATACCGGGTCCATTAGAGTAATAGCAAACGTTCGGGTGTTGTGCCCACAAATAGTAATAGGCCTCGTCAGGCAGCAGCTCCGCATGGGCAGCCCACACAAGCCTCGCGCAAGTAAGGATGAGGAGAAACGAGAAAAGGATCCAGCTGGCCCGACGAAGCATCTGGAGTTTCGAGCGAAAAATCGAAGTCGGAGACCGCGACGTCATCGTGGGGTGGGGGGGACCAACTCTGGATGAAGCGAATGAAACCTAGGGAACCAACGTGCGGTTACCTTCCGATACAAATACGCGAGGAGCGCGTAACAGACTAGCGCGAAACCTACTCCAGCGAATACAGAGATAAAAACATCCGACGGCCAGTGAGAACCACAATAGATCCGAGAATAGCAAATCAAGCCTGCCGGGATAATGTACAAAGCGCCCACCCGCCCAAAGAATAAGATTGCGAGGGTGGCCAGCACCGAATTGTTAACGGCGTGTCCGGAAGGAAATGACCGGCCGATGTTGTCTCCGCTCGGGGTAGGTGACAGCACTACATCCGGTGCGTGAAAGACGGCCAGCACCTGAGGATGAGTCCGAAGGAGAGCGACTTCTCGTACATCGGCCAGTGCTTGCATCGGACGGGGCCGGTTTACTAACCGCTTGGTTCCCTCAGTGAAGATACCGTCGGCAACGCCCAGCGTAACCAGGGTTGCAAAAAGGAATGCTCGCCACCGAAAGCCGCCCCGCCAAAGCAGCAAAGGGATCAAAATGAACAGAAGCGGACGCCACAGGTCGAAGTTGGTCATTATGGCCATGAGCCAGTCGAGGAATGGGTTGGTCCATTGTCTGTTGATGAGAAAAAGAAGCTTGGTGTCCATCTGCGGTCAGCCCGGATTTCTCACAGAAGTGACAACCAAACAACTCTTCGACCGCTGGGCTTCGATGAGAAATGCGGGCTGGGCTTGCTATTTTGCGAGCCAAGCGTGCGTAAGCTAAGGATTGGTCATTGATGAAACAAGTAAAGAAATTGGCTCTGACTTTTGCGACGCTAGCGATGGTTATCCAGACCGTGGCCCGAGCAGACGAACAAGCGGCCCAGATCTTGAACGGTATTCGGCTGGCCGATATTTCTCAGGAGCTGGACGGACGTTTACGCAAACAAGATGGAACGATTATTCCATTCCGGCTGCGAGCCGGAGGCGATGAACTGATTTTCACTTTTACGAATCCGACCGAAGTATTGCGGCTCACACTAGACGATAATGGCTCGAATCTGACTTTACAGGCCGGCGATCGGGAACGCGTGATCAGCGGTGCAAGATTGAACGAGGCTGTCCGCGGCACGGATATCACTTATCAAGATTTAGCTTTACGTTTCTTGTATTGGAAAAATTCACGGGTCGAGGGCGAACAGAACATACGGACGTTTCCGTGCTGGATGATCCTGTTGCAGCAGAACAATCCGAGCATTGCCTATGCCTCAGTCAGGGTCTGGGTCGCCAAGCAAAGCGGCGCCCTGCTGCGTGCCGAGGCCTTCGATGGCCAGAGCCGTCTGACAAAGAAATTTGAAGTGATCTCAGGCCAAAAAATAGAAGGTAAATGGTTCCTCAAACAGATGCGGATCGAACGTTATGATCCTGCGAGCGGTGCCTTGGCCTCGAGGACGTACTTGGAGATTAGCGGGTGAGGAGCGCTGGGGAAGAGGTGATTGGTGATTAGTGATGGGTGATTGGTGGGACTGGTGAAAGGTCAGGGTCTTTCGGGAGCCTCGCCCCACCAAATCTGGGTGCCTGTCCGACCAATTCAACAATCACCTCTCACATTCGTTCCCGGCGCTGTCATCGTTTGACAGGTTTCTCGCTCGCAATAGGTTAGCGAAAATTTGTGTCGGTCATGAGGACCCCCGGGCTGTTTTTCCAATTGTTTTTCGGTTTGGTCGTGACCTCAAACTCCCAGACGATCGTTCAAGGAGGAGCTGAGACACCGACGAGCTTTGTCGATAACGCGATGAAGCTGCGCGAACAGGTGCTCTTCAAATTGGAGCCAGGCGGCATCCAACGCAGCCTTACGGATCCGGTTGCGGGGAAATATTTCTGGCACACCAGTATCGTCACGACCACTTTCTGGATCGGCGAGACGCCGAGCGGCAATAATCCGGTTCCGAATGTCGCCAGTGCTTGGGATTTAAACTGGTCCCGCAGCTACGGAGGCTCGGACCTGCCGGAGAGCGGGGATCGCCAGGGCTTTTTGCCGGCAAAATTTGTTCCCCGGCAAAACCCGTTTTACATCGCGTTGCCGTATAACGACGTAGCCGGCGGAAAAACCAAGCCGGAAGCTGCGCAAATTATTCCTTGGTTCAAAGCGACATTTGTAAGGTCGGGGCAGAGCGTCCTGAAAGGGCGTTGGCTGGCGGTACGAAAAGGATCCCGGATGTGCTATGCCCAGTGGGAAGATGTGGGTCCGTTTCAGACGGATAATTGGGAATATATCTTCGGGAATGACCGGCCTCGACCCAATCTCAACCGCGGAGCTGGGTTGGATATATCGCCGGCAGTGAGAGATTATCTGCGTCTCTCACCGACCGATACGACGGATTGGAAGTTTGTGGAAGCAGCGGAAGTCCCCCCTGGTCCATGGACTCTCTACGGCGATAACAACACGTTCGTAATCGATCGCCGCAAACGAGAGCAACAAATCGCGAGGAGACAGTAGGGGTTTGTAACCGTTAATCCGGCCGCCCGGAAAACCGGATGGTGTCGCCTTCTTCGTAGTCTCTTTCGTAACGGCCGTTCGGCGTATCGAAGACCACGTGTAGGCGTTTCTTTTCGCCTTTAAACGGATCGAAACCAAACGTTTCATTGGAGACATCCATTTTTCCGCCCGGGAAAGCATAATGACGGACGATGCGAGTCACATCGATGGAGTGACCGTAAATGCCGTAGCGAGCCCGCAGGATACGTCCAGGGGGAGCCCATTCATCGGCTCGGCTGAGCGTTGGGATGATCAGAGCGACCAGCAGGAAAACAGGTAAAAACCAGCTTCTGCGCATATGCGGAGCAGACTAAAGCTAAGCCGCGAGAAATGACGAGGAAAGAAATAGGAGCACGAGTGCAGGAGTTCAAGGGTGGCGCCCGAAATTGCAAACCAAATCGCTTTGCTGCTCGAGATTGTTGGAGAACCCCGCGGTATTTCTAGCGAACTCCTGAACTCCTGAACTCCTGCTACTCCTGAACTCCTTTCCCCTCAATATCCCCAGAAACGGATCGTGTCGCCTTCTTCGTAAACGCGTTGGAAACGACCTCTCGGAGTATCGATGACCAGACTCAGGTATTTCGTTTCGCCTTTGAACGGGTCAAAGCCGAAGGTCTTGTTTTCCACGTCCATTTCGGCGCCGGGCAAAAGGTAGCGACGCACGATTCCGGTTACGTCAATGTAGTGACCGTAGACGCCATAGCTTGCATGGACGACTCGACCAACCGGCGCCCATACGTCGGCTCTACTCAGCGCCGGTATGGTCATTGCGACCAGTAACAAAGCGGATAGGAACCAACCTCTGTGCATATAAGAAAGAGATTAAAGCGTAACCCGCTGAAATCACGGGGGAAAAGACGTGTGAGATGATCGGTTGGTTACGAGGCGCGGACCTCGTCTCATGCTCGGCCTGGGAGCTAGGAGTTAGGAGGGTGACCGTGTGGGCTTGGCACGGGCAGGACGGTATGGAACCCTGAGTTCGCACCGAGTGCGACTTATGGGACCTGTGGGACTTACGTCTTGATGTCCATTAGTCGCATGAGTCGCATAGGTCCATCGGTTCGCAGGGCCCAGCGCCCGTTAGGCCGGAGCGAGTGGAAATGTCTTAAACGCGTGTCCTCCTAGCTCCTAGATTCTAGCTCCTGGCGCCTAGCCGAGCATAAGGCGAGGAACCTCACTTCTCACTTCTCACGCAGCGAGCGGCCTCGCTATAGTCCGGGGCGGCATGCACCTGATTAAGGATATAGAGCCTCTTGATAAAAGATGGAGTTCGACGCGGGAGCGCGTCTATTGGTCTGCTTGGCCGGAGATAATCTCCGGAGCTTTCTGGTTGGTGCTTTTCATGTCGTTCAATGTTGAGACAGCTGGAGCTCAAGGCACGCCGCCGGCTCAAGCAACGCCGGCCCCGACCAACACAGCGGCTCCGAGCAGCACGCCGGCTCAAGTCGGCTCGGTTCATCCGGAAAAAGCGCAACTCTCAGTGTCTGGTCAAAACATCAAAGTACAGACAAGTCCCAAGGTGACCGAAGTGTTGAATAGCCCACCTCTGAGCATCAAGGACGAAGACACCCAGATAATTCGCCTGAAGAAAATGCGATTCAACACGGCGCTTACAGAGGCCAAAGATCGCTATAGTTTGTTCAAGAAAGGCCTCATCAAACTTTATGACCTGATCGATGTGGGCCAGCGAGTCCTCTCGGCGCAGGCTGATCTGGCTCAAAGCCCGGAAGAGCGGGCGGACGTTCTACAAAGGCAACTCGAAATTTACGCCGAGGCCGAAGACAACTTGCAGAAACAGATTAAAGAAGGCAAAGCGGAGAATGCGGATTTAGATCACTTGCGCTACGAGCGGCTTGGAGTGGAAATTGATTTAGAAGTTCTTCGGCGCGGTATGGCCGAGTAGGGCCAACGCCGGGATCGCCGTGAACGCCGGGAACGATCAATCCGAAATCACCAATCACCTCTCACGTTCTCTACCCCTATGAAACCGCACTGGCCTTTGTTTTTAAGCACAGACCTAGCGCCGTCGTCCACGAAGCCGAGAATCTCGATTAAGCTGCCAAACCGATGCTTTCAGACTTCGTTCTCCGACTTCGCTCCGTCGTCTGAAACTCCGTCAGCTTCGTCGGACAAGCCGGCGATCTCGGCGATCCCGGCGATGCCGGCGTTCTTCCTGTGTGTCTGCGTTTGTTTGCTTTCGAGTACTGTTCTGGGGCAGGAGAAACCCGGCGGTACCTTACAAAAGATCAAAGATGCCGGTGTCATCGTTATTGGTACGCGAGAGTCATCCATCCCATTCTCTTACTACGATCAAAATAATCAGGTAGTCGGGTACGCCCAAGACCTGGCCAATCTTGCGGTGGAGGCAGTGAAGCAGAAGCTGAATCTGCCGAACTTGAGGGAGAAGCTGGTTCCGGTGACTTCTCAGACCCGCATCCCGCTGGTGCAGAGCGGGTCCATAGATCTGGAGGCGGGTTCAACCACGAATAACCTCGAGCGAGAACAACAAGTTAGTTTCTCCAATACCTTTTTCATCGTGAGCACACGCCTATTGGTAAAGAAGGATTCAGGGATCAAAGATTTTCCGGATCTGAAAGGCAAAAACGTGGTGGTGACCGCTGGAACTACCTCAGAGAGGCTGATCCGCCAGCTCAACGACAAAGACCAGATGGGCATGCAAATCATCGCTGCCAAAGATCACGGTGAATCGTTCCTGATTTTACAAAGCGGGCGAGCCGCGGCGTTTATGTTGGATGATGCTCTATTAGCCGGGGAACGGGCTAAGGCGCGTAATCCAAACGATTGGGTGATTGTCGGTACGCCCCAGTCGAAAGAAGCCTACGGAATGATTCTAAAGAAAGACGACACCGAATTTAAAGCGATCGTCGATGCGGCTCTCGCCGAAGCGGAAAAGAACGGAACCGCGGAGGCGCTTTACAAGAAATGGTTCCTGTCACCGATCCCACCGAAAGGACTTAATCTGGAGCTTCCCCTTAGCGACGACATGAAGCAGCTGTTTCAGGAACCGAATGATAAAGCGCTGCAGTGATTGGTGATTGGTGATTGGTGATTGGTGATTGGTGATTGGTGATTGGTCGATACTGCGGGATCCGCAGGTCTGAATTGTCAACCCTTTTGCAAACGCGTGATGTACTCTATAAACGGAATCGCACAACACAGACCGACCTGCGGAGTATAGCGCTTTGCAAGGATCGCTCGCTATCGCTATGTGGCTGCTCGATTCCACGAATCACCAATCACTAATCACCAATCACATCTCACTCGCTGCCTTCGACTTCAGCGTCTTCCTCCGTCCGAGTCCGGAATCCGCACTGAATAACCTCTCCTATCTACTGGTCGGATTGGGGTGGAGCTTGCTCCTAGCCTTGGGGAGTTGGGTAGTGGCTTTTGTTGTAGGCTCGGTCGTCGGTGTGATGCGGACTTTGCCGGGCCGGATCTTGCCCTCTATTGGCGCCTGTTATGTTGAGCTTTTTCGCAACGTTCCTCTACTGGTTCAGCTGTTTGTCTGGTTCTTTGTGGTCCCTGACATCACCCCAATTCTTGGGGATTGGTTTAAACAGCAAGTGCCGCCGATCTGGCAGGAATTCATCGCCGGTACGGCCTGTCTAGGCCTATTTACGGCGGCGCGGATTGCAGAACAGGTTCGTTCAGGGATCGGCTCGCTTGGGACAGGGCAGCTCGGGGCCGGTTTGGCGTTGGGCTTGCGCAGAAGACAGGTATATCTGCTGGTCCTGCTCCCGGTTGCTTATCGAATTCTTATCCCGACGCTCACCTCAGAGTTTCTAAACCTGATCAAGAACACGGCGGTTGCTTCGACGATCGGGTACCTGGAACTGGCCCAACGGAGTGCGAGCATGGCCGAGACTACGGCCCGCGTTTACGAGGCTTTCACAGCAGCCACGCTGTTGTACGCGGCACTGAATCTATTGGTCATGTTTTTAGCGCGAGCGCTGGAGCGGTTCACAGCCTTACCAGGCTTCTTGGGAGGCGATAAATAGGATGGCTTTCGACTGGAGCTCGATTCCTGGCTCTCTGCCAATCTTATGGCAAGGCATGATCGTCACCCTTCAGATCGCGCTGGTGGGCGCGCTGGTTGGGATTTTGCTCGGAACTTTGCTGGCCTTGCTCCGGTTGTCACCGAGCCGGCTGCTCTCGTGGTTATCCGCCGCGTATGTCACAGTATTTCGCTCGATTCCGTTGGTGATGGTTTTGTTTTGGTTCCACCTGATCCTGATCCCGTTGGTAGTCGGGCTGCTTTTCCCGGGCAAGCGATTGGAGCTAGGCTTCATCACGGCATTAACCGCATTTTCGCTCTTTGAAGCTTCTTATTACGCCGAGATTATCCGGGCCGGAATACTGAGCGTGACCAAAGGGCAATTCAATGCCGGTTTGGCTCTGGGAATGAACAGACGGCAGGTGATGAGATTGGTGATTCTACCCCAGGCCTTACGTCGCATGATCCCGCTGTTGTTGACTCAGGCAATCATCCTTTTTCAAGACAGTACCCTGGTTTATGTCATTAACCTCGATGACTTCTTCCGGAAGGCCTATAACGTCGGCAACACGGTTGGCACTCTCAACGAGATGATTCTATTCGCCGGAGCGGTTTACCTGGTGATTTGTACCCTGGCGTCGGGCTGTGTCCGGCAACTACACAGAAAGCTGACTGTTCCTGCCCGTGAAATAGCATGATTTCAATCCGGAACGTTTCCAAATGGTTCGGCGAGTTTCAAGCCCTCAAGAAATGCTCGGCCGAGGTTCATAAAGGGGAGGTTGTGGTCATTTGTGGGCCGTCCGGCTCAGGCAAATCAACTTTAATTAAGTGTGTGAACGGTCTGGAGTCGTTCCAAGAAGGCGAGATTTGGGTAGACGGAATCTCAGTGGCCGATCGGAAGACAGATTTACCAAAGCTGAGATCGCGGGTGGGAATGGTTTTTCAGCATTTCGAGCTGTTTCCGCATCTGAGCATTCTGGACAACATAACATTGGCCCAATGCCGGGTCTTGGGCCGGTCCAAGAAACAAGCGGTAGAAAAGGCGGTCCAATTACTTGAGCTGGTAGGGTTGGCTGAACAAAAGCCGAAGTTTCCCGCCCAGTTGTCCGGCGGCCAGCAACAACGGGTCGCAATCGCCCGTGCGCTGGCCATGGATCCGATTGCAATGCTCTTCGACGAGCCAACCTCAGCCTTGGATCCGGAAATGATCAATGAAGTGTTGGACGTGATGGTCGAGCTAGCGCAATCCGGGATGACGATGTTAGTGGTTACTCACGAGATGGGTTTTGCCAAGCGAGTCGCCAATCGAATTATCTTCATGGACCGCGGAGAAGTCGTAGAAGACCGGCCAAAACAAACATTCTTTGAGAACCCGGAAACAAACCGTGCCCGGCAGTTTTTGTCGAAGATTTTAACGCATTGAGGACAACGCCGGGAGCGCCGACAACGCCGTGATCGCCGGGAACGGAAAGGGGCGGAGATGCAGCCAGGTGACAACGTCTTCATCGCGAACGGTGATCGATTTTTGGGGGATGCGATCCCATGGTAAATACTAAATTTATTGAAATTATTGGCAAAGGACCAACACAAGCCGCCAATCGCGAGCCCGATTCGGTTCTTGACCTGTCGGGCGGTTGAAAGATAATCAAACGAAGCTGACCGGAGAAGAGGTCTCGGGTTCATTCCGGAATCTTCCGGTATTCTTCCCAGACCTCACGAACGGAAGCGTACTCCCCAGAATATTATGTCAACCTCCCCAGGCACTGTAACGGAGACGACTGGTGAACTTCGAGCAAAGCATCGTTTGGTCATCATCGCTTCTTCCCTCGGCACTGTTTTCGAATGGTACGATTTTTATCTCTACGCGGTTCTAGCGCTGTTTTTTAGCAGCTTATTCTTTCCTTCCGGCAATCCTGTCGCTTCGAATCTGGCGGCATTAGCGACATTCGGTGCGGGGTTCGGTGTGCGTCCGTTCGGCGCCCTGGTGTTTGGTTGGGTGGGTGATGTTGTCGGCCGCAAATACACGTTTCTCATCACCATTGTGGTCATGGGTTTGTCCACCGCGTTAGTTGGTCTCTTACCGACTTACGCTCCTGCAGGCGGCTGGCCCGGCATCGGGATCTGGGCGCCTGTTCTGTTGGTGGCTCTACGTCTGGCTCAAGGTTTGGCGTTAGGAGGGGAATATGGAGGAGCAGCCACCTACGTCGCGGAACATGCTCCCAAAGGCAAGCGAGGGCTGTTTACGAGCTGGATTCAGACTACTGCGACCGTCGGCTTCTTCTTGGCCTTGATAGTGATTTTGGTTCTACGAAAATCGCTTTCTGAAGCCGATTTCAAAGCTTGGGGTTGGCGAATTCCGTTTCTTCTGTCGGTGATTCTTCTGGGAATTTCCGTCTACATCCGTTTGAAACTGCAAGAGTCGCCAATCTTTGCCGAGATCAAGGCGCAAAAAAAGACCTCGAAATTCCCGCTCTGGGACAGCTTCTTTAAAGCGCCGAATGCTGGCTATGTTTGGTTGGCTCTACTTGGGGCGACCGCCGGCCAGGGAGTGGTTTGGTACACTGGCCAATTTGAAGCGCTCTTCTTCTTAACCGGCCCGTTGAAGCTCAGTTTTGATCTTACTTACTATCTGATCGGCGTCTCGTTGCTGGCGGCGTTCCCACTTTTCGTCTTCTTCGGTTGGCTATCGGATCGGATTGGTCGGAAACCCATTATGCTGGGAGGCTGCCTACTGGCGGCCGTGACTTATATCCCTCTGTTTCAAGGGCTAACCCATTGTGTCAATCCGGCCTTGGAAGACGCTCAGAAGAAGTATCCGGTCGTACTGTACACAAATGAATTCAGCGGCGGCCTTGGAGACAAGATCTGGTCAACGGTCCAGGATGCCTTTCAGCAATATCATCCGACCGGGGATGCCGCGTCTAGCGCGAATGTGCGCCAGTTCTTGTACAAGCGCGGTGTTCCTTTTGCGGTTCATCCCGTAGAAGCAGATGGCCAGGCGACTTTGAAGGTAGGAGACAACTCAACCCCCGTGTTGGACGTCAACGATGCGGACAAGGAAGCGGCGGCGAAGAAAGTCGCCGCTGCTACCAAGACTTACGAGGGTCTGGTGCAAGCTTATCCCAAGGCAGCTGACCCCGCCGCAGTTAACTGGATTGGAGC
Organism: Verrucomicrobiota bacterium; assembly: GCA_019236675.1. GTDB lineage: Bacteria > Verrucomicrobiota > Verrucomicrobiia > Chthoniobacterales > JAFAMB01 > JAFAVN01. Next base: position 8,416 of record JAFAIO010000157.1, on the reverse strand, counting down.
GGAACTCATCCTGATCGTCTTCATTGTTTATGTCACGATGGTTTACGGTCCGATCGCAGCGTTTTTGGTCGAGTTGTTTCCGACCCGGGTCCGGTACACGTCAATGTCGTTCCCGTATCATATCGGGAACGGTTGGTTTGGCGGATTTCTGCCGCTCATCGTGACTGCGATTATAGCGGCCACGGGCGATATTTATCTGGGTTTCTGGTATCCGATCGCGGTAGCACTGATGACCTTAGTCATAGGCGGCTTGTTTATTCGGGAGACGAAGGACCGCGATATTCGAAGCGAGACCGCCGGAGCAGAGAAAGCAGTGGGAGATGGCCGAGATCCGGCGCTGGCGTAACGAGGTTCTAGGCTCTAAGGTGTAGGTTTAAGTTGGGCTCGGGGTTTGCACCGGGCCCGTCTTATGTGGCGTTGAACGGGGTGCCGGTAGGACGAGAATCTCGGCGCGCTAAAAGTAGTGTTATGCCTGGGGTTGTTTGGCTCGGATTTGAGCCGGACGTGCGACACGCGCTAAGAAAAGTGGCTCCTGAGGTAGGATTCGAACCTACGACCAATCGGTTAACAGCCGACCGCTCTACCACTGAGCTACTCAGGATTGTACCAGTGGGCGGTCAACGTAGCTAGAGCGACGGCTGATTCAAGCGAAAAACTTCCCAACTCTTCAGCACACCATGGATTAATGTGGCACCCATTGTCGCACACCCGGTGCGGAGGGGAGCCGCGTTCGGCTTGCCAGACCGACGGTGAGCTGATCCACACGTGACCGATTTCGTCTGACTGGCGTCTTAGCCGCGGCTCCCTTGAGCGCGTGGCAAGCCCAAAGAATGTGCAAGTTTGATAGGCGTGGTCCGGTTCTCAGGGCGTCGCAGTTGTGGCCGCAGGAAATTCGTTGCTCTCAGTCTCGGGTCCCGAAAGCCGATTCGCCTCGGCACGCGGAATGCGACGCCCCTCCGTACGTTCTCCGCTACCCCTACAGGCATCAGCCCATTGTGGGCTTAGCTTCTTCAAGGAACTCAGCATTGAAACTTTTGGCCGAATCCTTTAGGCATTCGGGCATTCTCCGACGCAATGAAAACGCGAGGGATAGGCCCGGTCTTCCAGGTGAGTAATCTCGACAACGCGCTCAGGTATTATAAAGAGGTTCTCGGGTTTAAAGAGGACTTTCAATTCGGCGCGTACGCCGGAATCAGTCATGGGGATGCGTGCGTGCATTTGTGCGCCCATCAGATTCATCAGAGGCCGATCGGAGGTGGTACGGCCTTTGTCTTCTGCGATGAGGTGGATGAGTATTTTCAGGAAATAAAGAAGAACGGCGCCATCGTAAAAGTGGAACCGGCCGACCAGCCCTACGGGATGCGAGACTTTATAGCGCTGGACCCTGACGGAAACCATCTGACGTTTGGTTGCGAGATTTCCAAGACGGTTTAGCCGGACGAAAATCGTTTATGTGATGAGCGATCGCCCACCGCCTGGAGGGGAGCCGCTTTGGTGCGTGTCCCGCCGCCCTCGCAACATCTGTCTCAACGCTGATGCGGCCGAAACGCGTGAAAACAGGCGGCTCCCGGGAATGACCCAGGGCGATATATCAGACTTGGCTTTTCGACTCGTTTACACCCGGATCGTAGAGCTGCATCACGCTGGGTTATTCGCGGGAGCCGCCTGTTTTCGCGCCGTTAGCGGGATTAGCTTGGAGACGAAATTGGCGAGGGCGGCGGGACACGCGCCAAAGCGGCTCCCCTCCAGGCGGTGGGCGATCGCACATCACATGAACGTGTCACACCTTTCGATTACCAGGACGAGTGCGAAAGGGCCGGTTTGACAAACAGATTGCTTGCCAGCGACTATCGCTCTGTCTTTCAGAGTTCGATGGCGAAGCCGGATCTTGTTCGACATATTAACCAGGCTCGCGCCTTGAGGTTGCTCAAGGAGCAAGGGACTCTTTCTCGGGCGGAGCTTGCGCGTTTTCTGAATCTCAACCGGTCAACACTGACATTTGTCACCGGTGAGTTATTACAACGGAAGCTCATTAAGGAAGCGGGTGAACCATTTGTAACCCAAGCAACCGGCCGGCCCGGTACGGGTTTAAGGCTGAACCCAGAAGGCGCGTACTTCCTTGGGGCCGAGATCGGAGCAGAGCGGGTTCATCTGGTCCTAATCGATCTTGAGGGCTCGGTCAGACATCGCCAGACCGCGAAGTTGCATTCTAGCGAACCTGAAGACGTCTCGAGCGTTCTGGTCCATCTCGTGCAGAGCGTCTGGCGCAATGAGCTTAGAAACTCAAGCCGACTACAGGGGATCGGCGTTGCGGTATCCGCACTCGTCGACGCTCAAGGCGTGGTTCGCATCGCTCCAACCCTCGGCTGGGATCGTGTGGATCTTAAGGGAATCGTGCAGCCCCAATTAGACCTTCCCGTGTTCGTGGAAAACGACGCCAAGGGTGCAGCCCTAGCCGAGCTTTCTTTCGGCCGGCGGGCCGGCCAGAGCGATATTTGCTTACTCTTTCTCGATGTTGGGGTAGGGGCAGGGGTCATTGTCGATCGCAAGATTTTCAGAGGAAGCAATGGGTTGGCCGGCGAAATTGGGCATCTCACGTTGGATCCGAGGAAGAATCGGCGAGATGAGCGGATGGGATTTCTCGAGACTCAACTTGGGCGGGACGGTCTGCTGACGGCCTATCGACGAGCAGGCGGAGAAGCGCAAAATTTGGCCGCGCTCGTCCGCGATCTTAGAAAGGGAAACCCGCTGGCGAAAAAGATAGTTAAAGCATGGGGTGAATGGCTCACCCTGGCTATTCGAAATCTAGCCGACCTCTTTAACCCAAGGTTGGTGGTGTTGGCCGGCGCCCTCTCTGAACTGTTTCCGTTTGTTGAGCGAGACGTTCGCCAGCGTTTAAACGAGCGGCATTTTCCTACGATCGATGGTCTTGAAATAACGGTGTCTGCCTTTGGGAGAGACAGTTCCGCGTTGGGTGGGGCCGCGCTCGTGTACGATCGGGTCTTCAGTGTGCCGAACGTGGATTTTCTAGAAGACTTGGAGAAAATCGGTTGACTTTGTTGTGACCTGCAACAAACTGGACCAGATGTTTACAGGTTACCCCCCGCGGAATTTTCACCACAAAGACACAAAGACTGGAATTTCAGAAACCTTCAATCCTTCGTGCTCTTTGTGTCTTTGTGGTGAAACTCCGGTTTTAGTCTGAGGCTGCCTCTCGAATGAAAGCGATTGTTTACGATGCCCCCCGGAAGTTCGAATATCGCGATGTCGATATTCCCCAGATTGATCCCGACGAGATTTTACTGCGCGTGCATGCGTGTGGCGTTTGCGGTACCGACCTTCACGTACACGAAGGGGAATTCGGAGCTCGATTTCCACTGATCCCCGGGCACGAATTTTCCGGAGAAATTGTTGAGCTGGGTTCGGACGTGAAAGGGTTTAGCAAAGGTCAGCGTGCCACGGCCAGCACGACCCAGGCCTGCGGCTACTGTTTTTATTGTAAGCGCGGCGATTTCCTGCTCTGCGAGAATCTTGGAGGAATCGGAGTCGAGATTAATGGAGCATTTGCCGAATACATCAAGGTGAAAGGGGACCTGGCGTTTCCCGTAAACAAGCTTTCAGTGCGGGAGGCGGCCATGATTGAGCCCACGGCTTGCGCGGTTCACGGCATGGAAGTGCTGGCGGTGAAGCCGGGAAGCAGTGTTCTGCTGCTGGGCGCGGGGCCGACTGGGCAGGTGCTCGCTCAGCTACTTAAGCTCAATGGTGCGGCAAAACTAACCGTTGCGGCTCCGGCGGGACAGAAACTGGACCTGATTGCTCGCTTGGCGGCCGACGAAGTGGTGGCGATCGATCGCCAAGATCCTGAGGTGCACCAACGCCGGCTCTCTCAGCTCAGCCCGAATGGATTCGACTACGTGGTGGAAGCAACCGGAGCTGCACCGATGGCGGAAGATGCGATGCGGTTCGTGCGCCGCCGCGGCACCATCCTCATTTACGGAGTTTATCCTGACGACGCGCTGGGTCGATTTCGGCTAGCTGAGATCCAACGCCGGGAATTAGCAATCAAGGGTTCGTTTGCGCAGATCGACTGCTTTCCGAGGGCCCTTGAGTATCTTGAGAGTGGCAAGGTCAAGGTCCACGAGCTAGTTACCCATGAATTTGCCCTAAAAGACTATCAAAAAGCGCTTGAGCTGGCGTGGTCGCGCCAGGGGATTAAGACGATTATCATTCCTCCAGAAAACTAAAACCCACAACCTAACCCCAACCCCCCAACAAAATCTCCATCCTTTCCCATAAGTGCCATGGCCGGACGAAAGCTATGCTATTTATGGGACAGGACCCCAGGATTACTCGTAATATCCCAGTTTATTATTGACGGGTCCGAGATAAGGACTCTTTTAGTAGGCTGAAATTGAACCCCCAAATTCCCTTGAGCTAAAAAAACTGGTGCTGGTTTCCCCGTTTCGACCGTCTTGCCGCTTGGAGTCTGCCAGACGAACGAGCGTTCTGAAATCCGCCGGTTTTTTTGGTGAGAGACTATTCCCACCCCCCTCTATGAAACGATGGCAAACTAAAGCCAGTCTCCTCGCGGGCGCGTTCCTCCTTTTTGCTGGATGGAACCATCCCGCCTCCGCTGCCGATAAGAAGTATACGATCGCGTTAATCCCGGGACTCACGACCGATGCCTTCTACATCACCATGCACAAAGGCGCTCAGGCGGCTGCCGACGCTTTGGGAGTAAATCTTGTGTTCCAGGGTGCCCCTAAATTCGATCCAGAGCAGCAGGTTCCCGTTTTGAACGCTGTCATCGGCCGGAAACCGGATGCGATCTTGATCGCGCCAACGGACAAAACGCAGCTGGTCAGCCCGTTGAAGAATGCATCGGGTAGCGGGATTTCGATAATTACGGTGGATACTTTCATTGGGACCGGTCACTACCAGACTGGCAGTGGGGACGCTGATTTTCCTCTGTCCTACATTGCGTCGGATAACATTGCGGGAGGACAGATCGCAGCCAGAGCCCTGGCAAAAGCCATCGGCGAGAAAGGAAAAGTCTACGTTTCGAACGTTAAACCGAATATCTCCACCACTGATCAGCGTGAACAGGGATTCAAGGAGGAGATGAAGAAGTACCCGAATATCACGGTATTGGAAACGCAGTTTAATGACGACGATGCGAACAAAGCTGCTGCTCAATTCCAAGCCGTCTATGCGCGAAACTCTGACTTAGCGGGGGTGTTCGGCGCCAATCTGTTTTCTGCTACTGGTGCGGCGAATGGCGTGAAGCAAGCGGGCGCCCAAGGCAAAATCAAAGTAGTCGCTTTTGATGCTCCTCAGTCGATCGTATCCGATATCAAGGCGGGTAACATCGATATTGCGATTGCCCAACACCCCGCGGAGATCGGTTTCTATGGAGTGGTCACGGCTTATGCCCATCTGACCGGGCAATCTGTTCCTCCGCTAATCGGAACCGGTTTCACGGTGATCGACAAGAGCAATCTCGACGATCCGAACGTGAAGAAGTTCATTTATTCGGAATAGGCCGAGCCTTTAGAGATACACGCCAAATTGAATGAGAGGGATCGCGTCCCCGCGATCCGTGGTCGATGCGAGAGGTTGCATAGGCTGAGGTTGGTCGCAGTTCATTGGCGAGCATGACGCTGATGGCGCGCGGGGATCCGACTCCGCCGAGGAAATAGGCGCAATAAGCTTAAGACCAAAGGCTACGTCGGACAGGCAGCGCGCCCTCCCGGATCCTCGCGTGGCAACGATGACCGATCACCGCCAAACCCACTTTCGAGGACGACGACGAGGACGAGAACGATTGTCTTTGACAAATGAGCGAACCGCCAACGGCTAACCGCAAACTGCAAACCGCGGACACTAAACCGCCCAGCGCCCACCCGATAGACGAGCTAGTCTCAGAGCGCACAACCTGGGCGACGTCCGTTCGTTCAACGGTGGCCTCGATGCGGGCATGGATCTTTTTGTTCTTCCTGCTTGTTGGGTTCGAGATTTGGGCGCAACTGGCTTATCACACCACTTTCCTGTTCAACCCGTTCAACGCATCTTCGATCGCGGTGTTTACCGTAGGCCCGCTTTTGTTGGCTCTGGGTCAAACCTTTGTGGTGATTTCGGGAGGAATCGATCTTTCGGTCGGTTTTACCATGGGCTTGGCGGCAGTGGTATTTTCCAAGATTCTAAACCTTAGTATGGGCGTGCTTCCGGATCCCCTCGCTCTGGTGGTTGCCCTGGTCGTCGCTTTGTTGGCCTCTGCTGTGCCGGGACTAATCAATGGGCTGTTGATTGCGATATTGCGGGTTCCGCCGTTTATCGGCACGCTGGGAATGTATGGAGTGGCGCGAGGAATCGCTTATTTGATGGCCGGTGGGACAACGATCCCCATTTCTAACCCGGTGGTGTCGTTCATCGGGAACCAATCTCTTACTCTTCTATCCATCGGAGATTTTCGTGTCTCCATCCCCATTCTTGTCCTAGTTACGATCGTATTGACCGTGGCGATGGTGTTCATGCTTTCACAAAGCCGATTCGGGCGGCATGTCTACGCGATCGGCGGTAATCGGCAGGCATCACTGCGCGCAGGAATCAATGTCACTCGAAACACTATCGCACTTTACATTCTGTCAGCGCTCAGTGCCGGCATTGGAGGGATCCTCTATACGGCCCGGTTTACTGCCGGCGCACCGCAGGCTGGGGAAACGTTGCTTTTGGACAGCATCGCGGCGGTGGTCATCGGGGGAGCAAGCCTTTTTGGCGGTTCAGGAACAATCACCGGGACGGTTATCGGAGCATTGATCATCGCTGTCATCCAGTACGGTTTGGTCTTTGTGAATGTTGAACCGTTTTGGCAATTTGTGGCGGTCGGGGTCGTGATCATTATCTCGGTGCTCGTTGATCAAACCCAGAAACAACTAAGCGGAGCCAGGACTGATGAGTGAGCAACCGATTCTGCGGGTGCAATCCGTTTCCAAACGGTTTGGCGGAGTGCATGCGCTCGAAAATGTGTCGGTGGATTTGTTTCCAGGTGAAGTTTTGGCCCTAGCGGGGGACAACGGCGCCGGAAAATCAACTCTGATCAAGGTCATCTCTGGGGTGCATCGTCCGGACGAAGGGAAGATCTCGTACGACGGAGCCGAAGTAACATTTGAGAACCCGCAAAAGGCTCGGGAACAAGGGATCGAGACCATCTATCAAGACCTGGCATTGGCTGATAATCTCGATGTGGGAGCGAACGTTTTCCTAGGGCGAGAACCGATGAAACGCGTGTTAGGTCTGCCGGTGCTCGATCGGAAGAAGATGCGCACCGAAGCCGCTGAGGCGTTGCGGGTGCTCGATATTCGAATCAATCGATTTGATTTGCCGTTGCGTTCCATGTCCGGGGGACAACGTCAGGCGGTGGCAATTGGCCGAGCGATCCATTGGAATGCAAAGGTGCTGATCATGGACGAACCGACTGCGGCATTGGGTGTGCCGGAACAGCGTAAAGTCATCGCCTTGATCAAGAGCTTAAAACAGAGCGGCGTGGGAGTGATCTTTATTTCCCATAATCTGGTCGATATTTTCGCCGTCAGCGATCGAATCGTGGTGTTGCGGCGCGGGCAGAAGGTCGGAGAGGCAGCGACCCAAGCCACGAATTCGGACGAAATCGTACGCTGGATGGTGGGAGGTTGATTGCGAACGGGCGATAGGGCGAAACGGCGAAGGCGCATGAGGTGCGAAGCGTCTGGAGGGAGCCGCGTAGCGGTGAAATATTTATAGCCTAGGGTTGAGTCCGCGAGCCCTAGGTATCGAATCCAAAAAACGTTCAGCCCTGAAGGCGCGTAAGACGGCCGTTGCTATGACCGAAACGACTGCCAATCGGTGTTATCGCTCCCTTCGCCGGCGCGCCGTTTCGCCCATTCGCCCTTTCGCCTACATCAGCCCCGGCGGCAAGCCTAGCCCTGCGGTCATGCGGCCCATCTCGGACTGAGCAAGGCCTTTGCCTTTCTCGATGGCTTGTTTGACGCCGGTAAGGACCAAATCCTCAAGCATCTCGACGTCCTCGGGATCAACAACTTGTTTGGAGATTTTGATAGCGAGAATATCCCCCAGGCCGTTCGCGGTAACGGTGACGTTCCCGCCGCCGACACTCACGTCCACCGTCTTAGTGGCGAGGGCTGCAGTTAGTTCTTCCTGCATTTTCGCAGCCTGCTTCATCATTTTTTGGATATTCATTGTTAGTCAGCAGCCTGGATCTCAGCTTGGAAGATTTCCAGAGCTTTTTGAATTAACGGATCATTTTTGAAATCGTTCTCTACGTTGGTCGCCGCCTGGGCTTTCTCAGGGAAAACGATCGGCGCCAAGTCATCCCGCGTTTCTCCTTTGATAGTCGTCGGTTTGCCTAACCGCTCGGTTA
>JAFAIO010000046.1 GCA_019236675.1 Verrucomicrobiota bacterium | reverse complement strand
TGCGTACTCCCCGCGCCTCCTCGCTCCTGGATTCCGGCTCCTGACTCCTCCCCGTTTACTCCTTTTCTTCTGGAGTCCGTTCCCTAAATCAGGCTATTACGGAGGGGTTCTGGGGGGATCAATAAACGACGTTATCGACTGCTACCGTGCGCGAGCCGTTGGTTGCTATACGAACGGCCCAAATGGCACTTTCATTTCGTGCCGGTACGGGCGACTATGCCGTGTGGTGTCGCCAGACGACCTATGACACCAGGTATACTGCTTTTTTATTTGGTACTTAGCTCCAGTTTCGACGAAGCGAGCAAGGAATGTGCGGCGTTTCGCCAACATCAGCTAGAGGAGGCGGTTTTTGCAAACAATGCCCAGGAATGCATCAACGCCCTGGAAGTTAACGGGAATCCGGATGGTATAGTCGATCTAACACCAGCGCGGCTAGCTGATCTAAACCTGCATTCCCACCGATTGTATCATTATTTTGCGGAAGAGACCAAAGCGACACCGCTGATTCTCGCGGCCAGCCTGGGCGAAGATGACGTTTGTTCCGCCTTACTCGCACACAAGGCGAAACTCTTCGAAAAGTCGCAATGGGGATGGATCGCAGCACAGTATGCTGCAAGAATGGAACATCCCGAGCTTGCCGGCCGGCTGATGGAGACCGATCCGCTCTCCGCCCATTTCTCGATTTTGATCGACCTCAGCCAGCAGAAAGTCGTGCTCTACAAAGACGGCGCTGCCGTAGTGACGGGAAAGATTTCGACTGGGCGCAAAGGGTACGACACTCCTCCTGGGCACTATCTGGTTACAGACAAGGTACGGATGCAGAGGTCGACCATCTATAAGGTACCGATGCCTTACTTCCTCCGTCTGTCGTTTAGCGAATATGGCATCCATCAAGGAGTCAACCCGGGCCGGCCAGCCAGTCACGGCTGTATCCGGATAGGGGAAGAGACAATCGCCAAAACCGTGTACGACCAGACACCTATCGGGACGCTAGTGACGATAGAGTGACCGAGAGACGCTAGACGGCTGTGGAGCGTGGCAAACTCGGGGTCGAGCAAACCAGTAAACAGTAATCTTTAGTTCAGTAATCAGTGTGACTCTGATCTGAAAGAGCCACTGATTACTGACTCACTGATTACTGTTTACTGGTTTGCTCCAGGACGCCTAGGCTTACCTATAATCACGCGGCTAACCAGCACTCACTCGCACGTCCCGGCTGCTGCGGAGTCCGAGAACACTGATAAAGAAGCTATTGAAAATGGTCTGGATCCCGACGGTGGTTGCCACCACGCTCCAGATCACGAGCCGCGGGGTGAGTGCGTCGCCCTCTAACGATCCGAAGTGAACGGCGGCCCATCTGGCGATTGCGATTAGTAGCACTACGCCCCCAGATACCAGCAGTGCACCTCCCAGTAGTATCCCTTTTTCCAGCGAGAACAGCTTTAACCGGCGCTCAAACTCGTTGTCCTCAGGGAGTAATCCCACGGAGCGAGAATAGATTTGCGTAAATAAGCCAAAAAAAATGGTCTGGTACCCGACCAATATGAACATACCGCTGACTACCATGGAGTTTCTTTCCGCATGAATTTGCCCGAGCGTTAACGGCCCACCCGACATCAGCAACATCCCGGCCAGCCCGACCAAAAAAATGACTGAGCCCGGCCAGAGAAATAACCAGCGGGGCGAGAACAGCAGCATGAAACGGAGCGTCCGCCAACCATCGCGCCACGTCCGAAGATGCGGCGCCCGGGACCTACCGTCCTTATAAAGGGTGATCGGGACCTCCGTAATCCTGAGGCCATGCAGAGTAGCTTTTATCACCATTTCAACGGCGAATTCCATGCCCAGTGCCGAAAGGTAAAGCTGAAGAATCGCGGAGCGCGAGAAGGCACGGAGGCCGCAATTAATATCGGTGATTGGTGACCTAAAGAAGAGCCGCGCGAGCCAAGACAGTCCCGGGTTACCAAGCCAGCGGTGTTTCCAGGGCATAGCACCCGGCATGATCTTCCCGCCACCTTGGGGTAAGCGGCAACCCATGACCAGTTCATACCCTTCCTCCAGCCGGCCGATAAATGACGCGACCTGGCTGAAATCGTAACTGTCATCGGCATCTCCCATCACGATCCAATCACCCTTCGCCGCAACGATCCCGGCCTGAAGGGCCGCGCCGTATCCGCGTTCCGGCACCGAAACAACGCGAGCTCCCAACGCTTCTGCGCGCTCTCTCGACCCATCCGTGCTGCCGTTGTCGGCTATCACGACCTCGCCCGTCAAATTCAACTTATCAAGGCTGCCTAAGGCTTTTCTTACGCAAGACTCGATAGTCTCGGCTTCGTTCAGGCAAGGCATCAGAATGGTGAGCCGGCAGCCGGTCCGTTGGCGGATTGTCGCAGGGCTCATCTTTTCTTCGCTACGTCTCACGGGGAAATGCATCGGACAATTACTTATGGATCATGATGAGGCTTTGCTGCGTGATTGAGAGCGCCCGCTACGTCAGGCATCCGACTTGCCCTTACCCTCCGGCGGCAGGGCCGCCCCAGGGGCCGAAGACGCAGCAGAGACGAAGCAACCGAATGCAATCACGGCCACTAATAACGGCAACGCATACCGAGGCAGAACATAAATGCAAACGCAATTAGCGGCATAAACCAGAGTTCCGGTCCCAAGAATGCTTAGCCCAATGAGCAGATATGTCCCCGAGAGGACGCCGCGCACCGTACGCCAGGCGCCTAATCCAATAAACAAGAGAGTCCACACTAGAATCGGTAGCCAACGCCAGTGGCGGATCATGTTGTCCCTATTTGCACGCTCAAGAGTTGCTTTGGCATTGGCCGGAAGAAAAATTGGTAATCCTTTAATCCCCTCCCAATCGCCCGGATTCTGCTCGATTCGGTCCAATGAAAAAAAAGTTGCCTTAGGGGCCGCGATCGCGATTCCTTGGTCATTCGTCGGCAGGAAACCATGCCAAAAATCATCCAAGATTACTTTCAGTAGCCCTGGATTAAACGTTCGATAAAAGCAGAGTGATGATTGAGAGATCAGCTGATCCCTCTGAACCAACAATTTCTCGCCTTCAAACCCACGTGCCTGAAGGGCGACCTCCAGCGCGGATCCGGTTCCGTTGTCATAGGAACCGACCTCGATCTGAAATTGGATCGTGAGCTTGACGAGCGGATCGTCGGTAAACCGTTGCACTGAATTAAGCAAATCCTGCTTCCGGTCCGCGGAAAGTCGATTGACCCAGGTCGCAATGCGGTCGCTCATAGCCGACCCAAGGGTAGAGCGCTCAACCACCCCAAATTGGCGACACAACGTAGCTAGCACGATCTTCTCGACTCCAAACCCGGCCAGAGTGCAGAACAACGCCGTCAACGCCGTGAGCGCCCGGAACGGGTGCACACCAGCGCGCACTGGAAGCAATGACAAGAGGAACAGCAGAGCCGCGGTTCCGGGCAACCAAATCAGGAGGATCAGATTGATATGGCGTGATCCAATCGCGAGGAAAAGGGCGGCTGTGTAAATCACCCACGACCGCCACGTTGCTCGGCCGACCAAGGCTCGGATTCCAGCGCCGAAAACTAGAAAATAAGTAATCGGAGTCATCGCCTCAGAGCCACAGGTATGCGCGAAAGCGTAAAAGCTGGCAATCGAGGCCAAGAGAAGTGCAATAGCACCTCGAGCGGTATCCCGGGCGGGAACAGAAAAAATGAAATACCGTAAGGCGATCCAGAGCGCGGCGTGTTGCACCACGATTAAGCCGTAGACAGCAACTAACGAGGGATGCTGGTGCTCAAAAATTCCGGGTGCATGCCCGTCGAACAGGCTGTCGATAACAAGAAATGGGACTCGGGCTAGAAAGGAATAGACCGGCGGGAAATGCAGGAGATTGTCGTCGTAGGCGGGCGAGACAACCTGAACGGTTGCATCGATGTCCTTCCAAAAAGGCAGGTACCTAAGAAGGAACCACAGAGAAGGCAATATCAGAATCGGCGTTGGATGACGGCCGATGAAAGCAAGCGTTTTAAAGGCAAGAGAGCCGGCAGAGCGCAGTCGCAGCTGAAGCGCCATCAGAGTCTATACGTTCGCCACGCCCCCTTTTTGGGACGCGACAATGGCAGATAGGTCATCGCCATCAGGCATGCGGAGCAAGACTATTCTCGTCAATGCGCGGTTGTTTTCCTACCGCTGATCGATTGGCACGAATTTTCGACCTACCGGCTCCCCCACATATTCGCTTAACGGCCGGTACAAGCGGTTGTCGGAGAGTTGCTCCAGAATATGGGCGGTCCAACCGGCGGTACGCGAGATCGCAAAGATCGGGGTGAAAAGATCGGTCGGAATTCCGAGAGAATAGTATACTGTGGCCGAGTAGAAATCGACGTTCGCGTAAAGTCCCTTCTTCTCTTTCATCAAGGCAGCAATCCGCTCTGACATAGCAATCCACTTGGGTTCGCCCAGCTCGTGGCTTAACTCCACCGCCATGCGCTGAAGATGGGGTGCGCGGGGATCAAGCACCTTATAAACGCGGTGCCCAATACCCATGACCCGTTTCTTTTCCGCCAAGGTCCTGTCAACGTAAGCATCGACATTTTTCGGGTCACCAATCTCCTTCAGCATATGGATCACACCTTCGTTGGCGCCTCCATGCAGAGGTCCTTTCAAGGTGCCGATTGCCGCTGTCATCGCCGAATACATATCGGTGAGCGTTGAAATCGTCACGCGTGCACTAAAAGTCGATGCGTTCATCCCGTGTTCGGCGTGTAGAACATAGGCAACATCTAACGTCTCGACTTTCTTTGGCGAAGGCTCGGCGCCGTCCAGCAGATAAAGGAAATGAGCTGCTTCACCCAGGTCTTTTCTGATCTTGGGCAAATCAAGATCGTTTCTGGCTCGATGAAAATAAGCGACGATCACGCTCACTTTCGCCAGAATCCCTATTGCTCTGCGCTGGTTGGCAGCGAAAGTGTCGTCCAGTAACAGGCTGGGATCGTGCAACCCAAGCATCGATACGGCAGTCCGGAGAACATCGATTGGTAGAGCTGTTCGAGGTGTTGATTTTATGAACTCAATGACTTGCTCCGGCAGCTCACGTTCATCGGCAAGTCGTTGTTTAAGTTCTGCTAACTCAGCCACCTTCGGGAGCCGGTTGTTCCACAGAAGATAAATAACTTCTTCGAAGGAAACTTTTCCGGCTAACTCAGTGATCTCATAACCGCAATAGATGAGCTGACCCTCTTGGCCGCGGACGTCGCCCAACCGGGTCTCGTTAGCGATTACCCCTTCTAATCCTTTCGCAAACTGGCTCATAACCTATAAAGATCTCGCACCTACGGCGCTATAAATCCTAGTTCCTAAATACAATAAAGATGTCGCTCCTACGGACCAATAATCCTAATTCTTAAATACCTTTATTAACGTTTCTGCAATCGTGGCTGGCGTTTCCGCAACGGCGATGCCCGCTGCTTTCATCGCTTCGATCTTAGCAGCTGCCGTTCCACTACTTCCGGCAACAATCGCGCCCGCGTGCCCCATCCTCCTACCGGGCGGTGCAGTTGCCCCGGCAATGAAGGCGCAGACGGGTTTTTTTAGATTCGTCTTAATCCAAACGGCCGCCTCTTCCTCACCGCTACCCCCAATTTCCCCGATCAAAATCAAAGCCTTCGTTTCTGCATCCTCGGCGAACATTTTGACAGCGTCCAGGTGTGACGTCCCGTGTATAGGATCACCGCCAACCCCGATGCAGGTCGATTGCCCGTATCCTCGCTGGGTAAGCTGCCACACGGCTTCATAAGTAAGAGTACCAGATCGCGATATCACGCCGACGTTACCCCTCTTGTGAATATAGCCAGGCATGATACCGATCTTACATTCACCGGGAGTGATGATCCCTGGGCAGTTCGGCCCGATTAAACGACTCTTAGAAGTCCTTAAAACCTCTTTTACCCGCATCATATCCATGACCGGGATTCCTTCAGTAATACAGACGATAAGCTCGATGCCCGCATCCGCAGCTTCCAGAATGGCATCGGCGGCAAAAGGCGCCGGTACAAAAATCATGGTGGCGTTGGATCCTGTCTGCTTACGCGCCTCGCTGACGGTGTCGTAAATTGGTACTTTCCCATCAAAGCTCTGTTTACCTTTTCCAGGGGTGACACCCGCAACGACATTTGTGCCGTACTCCATGCACCCGCGAGCATGAAAAGCGCCGGATTGGCCTGTGATCCCTTGTACTAAGAGCCGTGTATTTCGATTAACCAGGATAGACATTTTGTTCCAGGGGTTCTAACCGTGTCGTTTATGAACTGTTAATTTGTTACCATCAGGATCAGCGATCACCGCCATCCAACAAACCGGGGTTTCCAAGGGTTCAAGATCAAAAGGTACTTGCTTCGCTTTGAGCTCAGCAATTGCTGTGTCAAAATCAACTACTTCAAACGCCACGTTCGGGCCGTCGGGGGACGGCTTCCAATTATCTTTGCCCATATTACTGATGGCAAAAGTGGTGGGCAAGAGGTCGTACTCGATCCAGACGCTATCGCCACCACCAAACGTCCGGGACGGCGACAGACCCAGAATCCCTTCATAAAAGGACCGGGCTCGTTCGGCATCCGTTACCGGGTAGCCGATGAAAGCAACTTCTGCGATTTGCATGGTCGATCTCTCAAAAAGCTGGATTCGCTATGCTCCTCTTGCCGCTGCCACCACCAGTTTTGCGGCTTCGGCTAAATCTGCGGCCGCCCGAATCGGGAGTTTCGACTCGGTCAAAAGTTTCTTGCCCTGATCGACGTTGGTACCCTCTAGCCGCACAACCAGTGGTACAGGGAGAGTCACCGCTCTCACGGCGTTTATGATCCCCTGAGCGATCACATCGCAGCGCATGATCCCTCCGAAGATATTCACTAGGATCGCCTTTACGTTCTTGTCCGAAATCAAGATTTTGAACGCCTCTGTCACCTGCTCTTCGCTGGCGCCACCTCCAACGTCCAGAAAATTAGCAGGCCGGCCACCGGCGTATTTGATAATATCCATTGTCGCCATAGCCAAACCGGCGCCGTTCACCAGACAAGCGATATCCCCATCCAGGCCGATATAATTGAGGCTGAATTTTGAAGCTTCAACTTCACGCGGGTCCTCTTCATTCTCGTCCCGCATCGCCACTATTTCCGGGTGCCGATAGAGTGCGTTATCGTCAAATTCGAACTTTGCATCGAGCGCGAGCACTTCGCCGCTCTTTGTCACTACCAACGGATTAATCTCAACCAGTGAACAATCCAGGGTGCTGAACAGCTTATAGACGTTTTGGATGAGTTTTGCGGCTGCTTTCAGTTGGTCGCCGGAAAACTCGAGTTGCCGTGCAAGTTTCAATGCCATGTACGGTTGCATACCTAAAAGCGGAGGCACTTTCTCTCGGTAGATCTTGTCGGGCGACTTTTCGGCAACTGTTTCAATGTCGACCCCGCCTTCGGTGCTGACGACCACTACTGGCACGCCGGTTTCGCGATCCATCAAGATCGCAAAATAAACCTCACGCTGGATCTCAACGGACTCTGCCACCATGACCTTACGAACCAGACGACCATCGGGACCGGTCTGATTCGTTACTAGGAAGTGACCCAACATGTTCTGCGCGAGTTCACGCGCTTCGGCCGGGCTTGAACAGAGTCTTACACCACCCTTAAGCCCATTTTTGAAAACGCCTTTGCCTCTACCTCCCGCATGAATCTGCGCTTTGACTACGAGGTGAGATGTCTTGAGATCAGTGGCGACTTTTTCAGCCTCTTCCGGCGTATCAGCCGGCAAACCCTTCGGAGAGGCAACTCCGAACCGTTGGAAAAGCTCTTTGGCCTGATATTCGTGGATATTCATGAGGAGAACAAAAGGCGACCGGATCCGGCCGACCTGACGCCTACATAGGTCTGGCCGGTAATGGCGTCAAGTCAACGCGATAGGACACAAAAAGAAGATAGAATTTCACAACAAGGCGGCAAAGGCCGCAAAAATACGCCTGATCAAATCCCTCTTCGCGGCCTTTGTGATCATGTTCTGAATCATTTTGTCTTTTCGTCAGCTTTGTGACCTTGTTGTTTCATGCCTCTCTTCGTTGAACCACGCATTTTGCAACGGCTACACCGGCTCGGGTTCAACGAGTCACAGTTTGCCGAGTCCTTCGCCCGGTCGGGAGGACCCGGCGGTCAAAACGTTAATAA
>JAFAIO010000002.1 GCA_019236675.1 Verrucomicrobiota bacterium | reverse complement strand
AAATATGTACCCGGAGTATCCGCTCAGTTCCATTCAAAGAAACGCTGGTTATTTTATCGCCTCGCGGCTCCGATCGGGATCTCCGTGGAACGTTCTTACGACACGATTACGGTCGCCCAGCGGCAGCAATCGGCTTGATTGGCATCCGGTTGTTTTGGATGCGCACCGAGTTTCTGGCCACGATGATGTTTATCTGGCCAAACTGCTCTTAGAAAAAGGGAGGCTCCCGAATAACCCAATCATTTTGCCGGGCGAATGCGCTGCACGCTATCCGCACTAGCGGCTGCCTGATCCGCCTCACGAGCGTAGAACTGCTCTAAATCCTTCCGACTTTCGTGGAAAGCGATCACATTCAGATAGAACCAGGCCGGATGCCGCATCGCATAATCCGATAGTATCTCGATAACCCTCGATTTCTGAACGGAGTCCCGGGCAATAAAATACCCCAGGTTGTCATAAACGAGCACTTCCTTATAGCCGAACTGGAACAGAAATTCTAATCCGTCCGCGATTTCGCAGCCCCCGTACATGCGCCAGAGCTGCGGCCCGAATTCAACGTGCAGGCAAGGTTTTGCCCGTTCCAGAAAAACGGGAGCACCCCTCAAAACCAGCAGATCGTATCCATCGCAGTCTACCTTTAAGAAATTCGCGTTTGCGAACTCCGGATGCAGCTCTATTAATTCGTCCAGAGTTTGCCACGGCGCCGCCGCCGAAGAGTCATCGGTCAGTTCAATGTGAGCGGTCCCTTCGATTTCTTTAATTCGAGCGTGCTGGCCTTCGCGCTTAACATCCGTCAACAAAGCGAACTCTAGTTTGACCTGTGGGTCCGACTCCAAATTCTTCCGCAAAAGATCGTAGTATCTCTCGGATCCTTCGACGCAGAGGAACTTGGCCTGGGTCAACTTCGGTAGGGTGGCAAATGTATCGCCGATGTTCGCTCCGGCATCGATCATGACAAGCTCACCATCGCTGGCGACCAAATGCTCCGCCAGCCGGCCAATTTCCGTTTCGTAAAGCGGACTACTCCGCAAAATCAGAGGTAAGTTATGGGACCAGGGCATCAACAGAGTCCGATCGCCAACCCGCAATCGTACGATCGGGTCGCCTTTGAACTTGCGGGCCAAACGCACGGCAACGGCCAACGGTTTTGAGAAAAAATCCATGGGCGAGCCGGTCCGTTCTCGGCTCGCTAATCCATATGCCCAAGACCAGAAGGCTGTCCCATTCACGGTCGGCAATGCTACTAGAAGCGATTATAGAATCAGCAAAAAAATGAGTTTTCTAAAAAAATGGTAACTGCGGAAACTGCTGAAAAGGCCGATTGACGCACCTGATGAAGCTCGGCCATAAGTGATTGAATGAAGCTCGCCTGTACCGGATTCGTTTCGGCAACGGCAGGCAGTGCGGCAGCAGCAAACGCTCTGCTGCTTGTCAGACTGCTCGATCACCGATTTGAGATCGATTTCTTTTCTAAGCCTTCCTTTGTCGACCCGAGACCAATCGTCGGAACTCGACCGGGGTTTCGCTTTATCCCGGTCAACAACCACATCTTGAATTTCGTCCGGTCCAAAGTGCAACGCGTTCCCCTGGTCGGAAGGGCGGCGAGTACCGTGGACGCGCTCTCCTACAGCCGGCTAGTTGCCCGCACCGTAGCGCAGGAGCACCAGAAGCGGCCGTACGATTTGTGCGTCTGGCTTGGTGATTACTCCCGCGGGTCAGTGCCGGGTCTGCCAACCGTCAGCTTCCCACAAGGGCCACCCGGCACAGATGCGCGCTCTTTGTTGACCCAATTCGATCATATCCGGCAGATCGCAGGTCCAGGGCAGGCGCTCAAGTGGTCGACGCTAGCCCGCCTTCGATTGTCGTCATTTGGCACACCTCCTTTCCACCACAGCGACCACTTCATCGTTGGCAGCCGCCAGTCCGCTGGCACGTTGGCAAAGATTTATTCGGTCGATCCCGATCGCATTTCCGTACTTCCTTATCCCATCGATTTAGACGTCTTCCGTCCACTTCCGAACGTGTCTGAAGTCAACGCCTTACGGGTTTTGTGGCTTGGCCGCATCGTCCCCCGAAAGCGTCTCGACCTGTTTCTAGACGGTGCCGCCCAAGCTATAAACCAAGGCAGCGATATCAAACTCACCATCGTCGGCGCTGTCGGCTTTATTCCCGGCTATGAAGCTCTACTGCAGGCATTCCCGTATCCGGAACGATTGCAGTATCAACAGCGGATCGATCGAACGGAGGTTCCGGCCCTCTTGGCCCAACATGATGTTCTCGCTCAGCCCAGCGTTGAAGAAGATTTTGGGTCCTCCGTTGCAGAAGCTCAAGCTTGTGGACTTCCCGTCATCGTCGGCCACACCAATGGAAACTCTGATTACCTCTGCAGCCGCGATATTCATCTAGCGGACGAAGGCGTGGACACCTTTGCTGGTGCGCTGACCGAAATGTACCGGCGAAAGAGGTCCGGCGAATGGGGTGACCCGGCCGTCTCCCGCACGGTCGCAGAAGCAAACTTCCACATCGATCGCGTGACCGGTGAGTTAATCCGGATACTCGAACTAGTTCAAAACCAGACCGCAGTCGGAGAAGGTGAAAGGAAATCTCAGCATCTCGTCAGACCTGCCGAACAATCAACGGCGAACAGACGAGAATGAACACGAATGGATACGAATAAACCTGCTCGCGGTTTGCAGTTACTTGGAGAGGACGTTCGCGGGACGCGCTATCGCCCCAAAGGACCGCTGATTTAAGCGTTGAGAGAACGCCCTGAGGAGGTGTTTGCCCAATGAAATGCTTGGTCTTTCCACCAAATAATACAAAACAGCCGCAACTGGGAAGATAATCAGCCAGCTGCTCAAAGCCGCGAAAAACATGGCCCAACGATTGTTCTCTAGTCCAGCAAACGCCTGTTTATAGGTCGCGGTGACGGCAACGATAATAGGCTGATGGATCAAATAGATGCTGTAACTATAAGTTCCTGTAACTCGTAAAAATCTACCAAATAAAGATGGCGACTCCTGAATCGATTCCGAGCTTAGCCGACGGGCTATTAGACTGGCGGTAGCCAATGCGAAAAACGCAAAACTGAATTCGTGAGCCGCAAAACCGCTAGTCGCAACTCCGGCAATCAGCCACAACCAAGGGGAAACGTTTCGCAGCGGTGATGGTTTACCTTTCAAATAGGCGTCACAAACGGCGGCTCCGATTGACCAGCTGAACCAGTAATACAGTGGCGAGGCGGTAAGCCAAAATGGCGGGAGCCGGTACAGACCAAAGGCGAGGGCGGTGGTAATTTGTAAAGAGAATTGGATGATACCGACTATCCAAAGTGCTCTTCCGAAAGAGTACCGGTGTACCAGCCACAGCAATACTGGAAACAACAAATAAAGCTGGGCCTCTACTGGTATCGTCCAATAAGCAGCGCTAATTCCTACCAGAAGTTCTGATAGATTGTTGCAAAGAAATAGATGCGCAAACAAGCGCACCCAGTTCTGCCATTGGTCGAAATCCAACCGTGAATAGGGAAACCATAGGCCGAAAACTAAAACCGCCAGGAAGAAGGCCGGATAGATCCGAAAGAACCGGCGTATATAGAAGCCAGTAAGATCCGGTTTGCCTGATTGCGAATAACTCAAGTGAATACAAAATCCACTGACCACGAAAAAAACCGCAACCCCTGACCAGCCCGCTCGGCATGGATAGAAGCAGAGGAAGTCGATAACCTCAACGGGGCTAATTTTGCCGGCGAAAACTTGGCCAAGGAAGCGGAGCGGATCGTACAGATCAAAACTGAAGGCCAGCGGGAAGCTTAAAGTGCAATGACAAAGCAAGACTAGGAGGATAGCAACCCCCCGCAGTTGGTCTATGAAACCAAAGTGAGCATTGGCTCGCGTCCTCATGGACTGATGCGCCCCGTTAGAGCCAGACATTTCTTTGGTTTCCTTCCTCGGTTACAAAAGTAATCAATCGCTCCCCGATTCCTTCTATTGATCCCTATGCCGCTGGGACCGCCCTGGATTCAAGGTGACGAGCCGGCTGTGATGGCAAAGCGCGAAGCACTCGCTTACCTAATGCGATAGCGGGTTTCTCCACCCAGTAGTACATCAGCGCGCTCAATGGGAAGATCACAAACCAACTCGTCGCACCGGCAATAAAAATTAAGAACGGATGGTTCTCAATCCCGGGGAATCGCCATTTGTAGAAAAGAACCACGGCTCGCAAAATGGGATCGTGAAGCAAGTAGATGCTGTAACTATAAATTCCCGTTATGCGAATAAATCGGCCGAGATACGACCGCCTTTCCTCCACCACACCCTTGTTAAGATGACGCGTGATAATGCTCGCCGTAAACAAAGCAAAAAAGCCAAAGCTGAATTCATAAGCAGGGAAGGTGCTGGTTAAGACTCCGGGCACCAGCCAAACCAGAGGGTGGATTCGCATCAAAGGAAGCGGCTTCCCACTCAAATAGGCATCTGCGACCGCAGCACCAAGTCCCCAGCTGAAGCAAAAAAAGAAAGGCGACCCTCGCAACCAAGCGGGTGTAAATCCGGGCGGATGGTCATAAACAATAACCGCGAAAAGCTGCAGCGCGAACTCGATCAATGCCAAAACCATCAGTGCGCGCGCATAGGAGTAGCGACGCGCAAATATGAATATCAGGGGGAAAATCAGATAGAGCTGCACCTCGATCGCGATAGTCCAAAAGGGCGCATTGATCGCGCAAATGGATAATTCAGAAAAGTTGTGACACAAGAAAACGTGGGTCAGGAATTGCCCCCAGTAGGTGAGCTTCGTGAACGGGAGGCGCGTGAGCGGATAGAAAAAAGTGAAAAGGAGCAAAGCCAATAAATACGGCGGATAGATTCGGAAAAATCGGCGGACGTAAAATGCCTTCAGGTCCGATTGTCGCGGATGGCAATACGTCAGATGGATACAAAACCCGCTGACAACGAAGAAAATCGGCAGGGCCGTCCAACCGATATGAAAAGGGAAGAAAACGACAAATAAAAACAGATCGTGCAGATCAGCCTTCCCCGCGAAAACCGCCGACAGGAAATCCTGCGGGTTATACAGGATCTGAGTCAACCTGTCCGGAAAAAAGAACTCACAATGCCGGAAAAACACGAGAATGATGGCGAACCCGCGACAGTCATCTAAAATCTCGAAGCGCTGTTTTCCGCCGGTTTCCTTTGCGAGCGAGCTGCTGCACGAGGCAGCGGTGGTCGAGCCCGATTTGTCACTGATACCGCTGCTTACCTCATTCATGAAATTCCAGCTTGCTCCACCAAATCGTGCTAAACATTCCGTAACTGCTCAAGAAACCATATTTCTATTAAAGAAAGCAGGCGCAGAGCAATTTGAATCTTCATAATTTTAAAAATCACCTTCAAAGCCTTGCACCGACGTTTTCACCCACATGGCACACCTGACCCTGCGCCTTTAGCCAGAACTCGTGACCTTGTTTGGCGCGGCCTCTGGAACGAAAAGACCAGCTACAACCACCCTGATGCGGTCACGGACCGCGGCTTGAATTACGTCGCGATCAACCCAAACGTTGGCGTTAGCCCCGCGAAGGATGATGGCTCAGTCTGGCGGCTTCTCGCAGGACCGGCATCAAAAACGGGAACGGTGATATTTTACCTGGGCGACTCCCTGCTGGACAACGGCAACTGTAACTACCTCAACGGCGGCAAAGGTGACGCTTGGTCCTCAAACGGCCCAACGTGGGGTCCAGTTGCCAACGAGATGCTCGGACTTCCCTGCTTACCACGCTGGACGCCAGCCGGCAGCATCGCCGGCCGACTAGGAACGAACTATGCCGTGGCTGGGGCCGCCATCAATGCCTATATCACGCCGGTTAACACCAGTCTGCTAGCCCAGATTAGCAAGCTGCTCGCCGACTACCCCGGTGGCCTGCCTGCAAATAGCGTGGTTGTGATATTCATCGGCAACAATGACGTCGGCGTTGCCGGTAACGCACCTGCCGGGGGCGGAGTTTGGTCAGACACACACTGGCAGACCAGCGCGCCATTCGAAGTTCCTCCTGCCACGGGTTCGGCTGAAATTGCCGTTGAGACTAGTACCGGCGCTGTTCCTGGCCCAACCAATTATGCGATCGTGCGCGCACCTTCCGGAGTTTATGGTCCATTCCCGGTGACCGGGGTTCCCGATGGTGGACATCTCACAATTCAGAATCCATTCGGAATTGCCGCCGGAGCCAACGTTCCTAGCCCATCAAGTGTCCAAGTCTTTTCCTCGTGGCTCATTCACGAAACCTTGATGATGCTTTCCCCCCAGATCTCTAAACTGCTCTCAGCCGGCGCCAAAGTCATTTGGACGAACCTGGAAAAGGTAAGCCTCCTTCCGGTCTATCAGGGAGCGCAAAAAGGCTTGGCTGACATCACCGTTGCCTACTGGAATACCACGGCCGAATCCTTGATTCATCCTGAAAGCACCCGAAACGTTGGACTGTTTGATATCGCGTCAGTGTACCAAGACATGTGCAGCCATCCCGCCCAATATGGTTTCAAGGACGCCGTCACACCCTGGAACAACTCTGCGACGATCAACCCGGACGATCTCGTATTTTATGATCAAGCTCACCTCACCGCAGCGGCACACCGCTTCATCGGTAAACGATTTGTAGAAATGTTGTATCGCTGTGGCCTGGTCACAGTGGCCTGATACGATCTATGGCAGCGCGACCGGCGCTCTGAAAGAAGCTGTTTCAACATAAAACACCGACCGCTTCGAGCTAAGGACGTTAGTGAACACACACCCGAAGATTTATAAACGGAATCGTTCTCTATCTATTGCGGCTGCGCCCGCCGCGACCTCTGCGCGAAGCCAGATCGCTCCTCATTGTTTTCTGCCGTGGCTACGTTCCGATAAAGCGTGAGGATTTGCCGCGCCACGATTGACCAGGTGAAGTTTCGCTGCACGTGACGGTGACATTCTTCAGGGGAAGGTAGAGTGATCTTTCCGGACAAAAACTGGTCGAGCCATTCCGTGATAGCTTCGGTACCTCGATCTCGAAGAACCAGTTGCGATCCTAACCCGCTTACTAACTCAGGTAAACCGCCCACCGGCGTCACCAGGATTGGGGTGCCGCTGGACATCGCTTCCACAGCGGCTGAGCCGAAACCCTCCAAAGCTTGACTAGGAAAGATCGCTAAATCAGCAGCTCGATAGGCCGAGACCAGGTCCTCGTTCGGAACAAAACCAGTGAACCTAACCCGATCTGACAATCCGCGGTCATTAATCTGGCTTTCTAACTCACCTCGCAGGGGTCCGGTTCCACCAACGATCAACGTAACATCCGAGTGACTTTCCGCCACGTCGCAAAATGCATCCAGCAGGTTCTTCAATCCCATTCGCCGGACCAAACGCCGCAGACAAAACAAGATACGTGCATCCTTAGGCCACCCTAGTCTTTCCCGTGCGAGGCTTTTATCACCGGGACAAAAACGCCGGACATCGACCGCTCCGGGTATTATATGAACCAGCCCCGGATCGACTCGGTATTCCTTAACGAGTAGATCCATAAACGACTGAGACAACGCGATAAAAGCCTTGGCAGAAGAATACACAGCCCGTTCGACCATCCGTTTAAGGAAGACATTTGCCGCGCCTCTTCCTTCCACCGCAGACTCAATTGCCCAAGGACCATGAAAATGCACCACATGCGGCACCCGCGAAAGGTTCGGAAGAAGCGCCGCAGCGTAGAGCGCGAAATGAGAGGCCACCACGCTGGGCTGGTCAGCATTGGACATCAGTTCCGGCAACACGGCCTGCCGCAAATTCCACAAACGCCGATACCCTGCTTGGCCGGTCGAACCGATACATCTTTCGTTTGGAGCTGGCGGTGGCTGCGTCGCCCCGTGCTGAAAGTAGACGGCGTCGACATTCAGCTCGGGTTCAGCCTTAAGACTGTCGAATAGATCCCAAAAATAACACTCTACTCCCCCACCCGAACCTCGTTCATGCATGCCAAGTTGGAGGATTTTTAAGGAGTTCATGGACTTCATGGAGTTCAGGAGTTCAGGAGATCGCCGATAATACCGTATACTTAACTTTTATTGATACATTATATTTTTGTGTTTTAATCTTGCTCCATGTACAAACCGGCTCAATCTTTTCGCGACCTGATTGTTTGGCAAAGGGCGCATGAATTCGTGCTTCGGACCTATGAGCTTACAAAGCGTTTTGCAAGAGACGAACAATTTTGTTTGATCCCTCAATTCAGAAGAGCTGCCATCTCAATTCCAGCAAATATCGCCGAGGGTTTCAAGAAGCGAGGGCTGGCTGACAAAAATCGGTTTTTCAATACTTCACAAGGATCTCTCGAAGAGTGCAGGTACTACCTAATTCTTGGAAATGATCTGGGCTACGGCGACTGCATTGCTCTAGAACCGGCTATTGAGGAAGTCTCTCGCCTGCTGGTCGGCTACGCCAAAGGCGTCGCAAGAAATAGCTCTAGGATCATAAGAACCGATTTCGAATAAGAATTTCCTCGCAATTCATCTGACTACCCAAACTGAAATCCTGAAATCCTGAAATCCTGAAATCCTGAAATCCTGAAATCCTGAAATCCTGAAATCCTGAAATCCTGAAATCCTGAAATCCTGAAATCCTGAAATCCT
>JAFAIO010000542.1 GCA_019236675.1 Verrucomicrobiota bacterium | reverse complement strand
TGGACCTTTTCTGCGATTGATTTGCCAGTCCCCTCAAGCAAGTTGCTTCAAGAAAATGGACCTTAATCGCGATTTCGAAAAAATTGAGCTTCAAGAAAGCGAATTGATCTTGGCCAAGTTCGACTTCGAGGTTGCTTGGCAAATTGGTACTCGATTGCATGATATCGGAATCGCTCGGGGATTCCCGATTGTTGTCGACGTCAGATATTTCGGCCAACCGCTCTTTTATAGTGCGCTGCCCGGCAGCGTCCCTGACAACGCGGAATGGATCCGCAGAAAGAGTAATACGGTTGCGCGGTTTCATCGCAGTTCGTATCGAGTCGGCTTAACGCTCCAGCAGGCCGGCACGAATCTCTTAGATCGATATGCCTTAGCCTCGACGGACTACGCGTCTCACGGAGGAGCTTTCCCCGTGCACGTAAAAGACGCCGGCGTGATTGGTTCAATCGGCGTTTCGGGTTTGCCTCAACGGGACGATCACGAGTTGGTTGTCGAAGCTCTGTGCTTCGCCCTCGCCCGCGATTACGCCTCCCTCGCGCTCCCGAAAGCTTGAGCTTTCGGGTATCGTTCGCGTCCTCGTCCTCGAAGAGCTGAGCGGTTACGCGTTCTCCGACTTCGCCCTGCCGCTTAGGCTCCGGGATGCTTCGTCGCGCAGGCCAGTAGGCTGCGTCGGACAAGCCGGCGTTCCGGCGTTGACGGCGTTGACGGCGTTGTTACCTTGTCCCATGGCTGACTCTGTATCTTCAGCCGTATCGAGGCGCGAATTTCTCTATGCCGTCGCGGTTGCCGCCGCTCCGGTCGCATTCCTCGCGCAGGTCCGAGCAAGCCTGGCTCAGAGCACCGGCTCCGTGCTACTGGAACCCACGCCCGCCGTGGGCGACGATGACCTCGCAGCGACGCCACACGAAACGATTGGGCCCGCATTTAAACCGAATTCGCCGTTAAAAAATAACTTTCGTGAATCGGGCGTTACAGGTGCTCTCCTGACCCTCAGTGGCTTTGTGCTCGATAAGAAAGGAAAGCCGATAAAAGGGGCGTTGCTCGACTTTTGGCATGCTGACGCGGACGGCCAATACGACTTCTCGGGTTTTCGTTGTCGGGGGCACCAGTTCAGTGAGGCTGACGGCAGATACGAGCTTCAAACCATCGTCCCCGGCATCTATCCCGGCAGAACCCGACATTGTCATATCCGGCTCCAGGCCTCGCCTGGTCCAATTCTCACGACCCAGCTGTACTTCCCCGACGAACCCGGTAATTCCTCTGATTTTCTCTTCCGCCGAGACTTATTGCTGAAGATTCGCGATACGGATCATGGCCGCCTCGCCAATTTCAATTTCGTTCTCGAGACCGCTGGCTGAAGCGTGAGACATCGGTAGGGCGAAAAACTCGGCGCGGTTGACGCATCGCATCGCCATCTGAGGTATTCGCGCCGGTTTTGAGCCGTGGCGCGGCGTCAAGTTTCGCCGAACCGTTCCAATGAATACAGCGCTAACTTCATCAAGGGTTTCTGCGCATGGTTGCCGCTTGGGTCGCGGCTCAAAACCGGCGCGAACAAACTGCAAGGGGTGGTTAACAATGCGCGCGCCGAGTTTTTCGCCCTACCACCCCAATCACCAACCACACTCCCCCCGTATCTTTCCCTTGTGGCCGAGCGTCTTAATGTGAAATGTCGTCGGGTTCCTATAAATGACCGTGCTTCCAAAAGCCGCCAGAAAAACGAACAGAAACTATGAAATATTGGATCAGGATCCCGATCGCCCTTCTTATCTCAGTTTTAGTGATTGGGAGCGCCTCGGGCCAGAATAGCCGGCTGGCCACCGCTTCCGACGTAGCTCGTTATCTTGCCGGGATGCCGGTATCAGAGGGCTCGCCGTTAGCATCGCTCACTCGGGATCCCCAGTGGCTCGCGCATTCCAACGCGATGAACTTGTCGTTCGCCAAAATGGAGACCCGCCAACTGAGCAACATCCGCACTTGGCGGTCTGAAATGTTGGCGCCAGTAATCCCAAATGGAGTGTGCCTCTATCTTTTTGGCGGACCGGATTTTCTCTACGCTAACGTCTTTTTCCCTGATGCTCCTGCCTACGTTTTGCAAGGCTTGGAGACGATTGATTCGATACCGGATCTCCTTACGCTCCCGGTCCAAGCCCTGGATGGTACTCTTCAAAATATTGAGATATCCCTCAATAGCGCCCTGAACTACACCTACTTTGAAACCAAGGATATGCGGGAAAATTTTTCCCGATCCGAACTCAAAGGGGTTTTACCGATCCTGTTTGTCTTCATTGCTCGGTCCGGCCAACAGATCGCGAAGGTCGATTATATTTCTCTGGCGCCGAATGGAGCCGTTATAGACGGTTTCCGTTCCGCAGTCCGAGGTGTGCGCATCCTTTTGGATGATCCTCGGACCGGTAGGGAGAAGAGCTTGTACTACTTTACTGCCGATCTTTCGAATGGCGCTTTGAGCTCCGGTATCGTCCGCTTCTGTTCAAACTTGGGGCCGACAAATTCGTTTCTGAAAGCTGCGTCTTACCTCATGTATGAGGATAGTTTCAGCACCGTTCGAAACCTCTTGCTTGGCGTGAGCGCCTCGATAGTGGAAGACGACTCCGGTATTCCCGTTCGTTATTTGACTTCCGATCGCTGGACGCTTCGGTTCTTCGGCTCCTACGCGGGCCCAATCGATCTCTTTAAGAAGTATTATGAAACCGATTTGTACCAGGATTTTGCAAACAACAGCCCAAAACCGCTAACATTCGGTTTCGGCTATCAGATCAACCGACGCACTTCCAATCTACTCGTTGCTGTCCGCCATCGATGATCGCAGAATGATATATGGCCGAGAATGACAGATGACAAATAACAAATGACAGATTGTAATCGGTCGAAGTAGCCCGACAAGGGGGGATCCTCGAACTCCTCTTTTGTCATTTGTCATCTGTCATTTGTCATTCTTAGATGCTTGCATGCCGCAAGCTGACCCATCGCGAGTTCACGAATCCAGAGAGATCAAACAGATCGCCACTTTGCCAACCGGAGAGATCATCGCCCTTTGCACGGATAGCACAGTCTGGATTTATGCCGGGAGCAATTGGCGAAAGCTTCCAGACCTCGGCGAAGCGCATAGCCAATAGCCGACAGCCCATAGCCAATGGGTAGCGGTCGCCGTCAAAGGGGGTTCTACGTAGACGCTGTATCCAGCTATCGCCAACTCAGCGATGATTGGCTATCGACTATCGGCTATTGGTTCTGCGCTTCGCCCAGGTGGGTATCACGGAAACGGGTCGGATATTTCAGACCAAAGCCGAGCATCCGGTCCAAGCCAATATGCGCGGTCCAGATCAGAGCATACGGTAGTAGCCACAAGGACTTTGTCAGGTAGGCGTAGGCGATAATCACAAACGGTCCCACCAAGCTGTGTACTAAATTGTAGCAGGCCGTTCCGAGTCGGACGCCGCGCAAATAGCCTAACATCGCAAGATCAGGCACCAGCAATAACAAGACAAACAGAAGCCAATTGGCGTCCATTGCCTGATAGAAAATAACACTGAGCGCTAGATCAAAGGCGCCTTCGATTCGGAGTAGAATCTCCGGTTTTGTGAACACGCTCGAGCTTTAATGGGGCCGGAACAGAATAGCAAATAGCAGATAGCAAATTCCTGCCTGCGGCGACGACTTGGCGTTGGAGCGGGGACCGGTCTCGATTCGAACGGGTTCCGCGGCTTGGGTAACGTTACCCAGGCGCTGTAAATCCCGAGGTGATCTTTCCTGGGAGATCGACCGGTTGAGCTCGGCAGTTCTGCAATTTGTCATCTGCGATCTGTTCGGCTGCCGCCGAATCATCTCCTCGGCGCTCTCCTGACATAGGGTTGTCACTTGCTTGACTAGGTTCGACTGTTCTTGTAGCCACCGATCAGCGCTGTTCATCTGAAATGGTTGCAAGGAATCAACCCAACGAAAACTAGTAATCTATGCAAGGGAGCTATCGATTCGTCAGGATATGCGTCGTGCTGTTGTCGGCTGTAACCACATTCACTCTGGCCGGCGAACCCACCCAGGACTCAAAGTCAGTCAGCGAAATCCCGCCAAATTTTACTCAGCAGACTCAGAGCTTCGATTACGTCAGCCGGACTGAGATGGTGCCGATGCGAGACGGCGTGAAACTATACACGGCCATTTTGATTCCCCGGGGAGCGAAACGCGCCCCCATCTTGCTGAGCCGAACTCCGTACGACGCAGCCGAGAAAACAAAAATGCGAGTCAGTGAACACCTGGCGACCGTGCTCGGAGACTCGGACGTCGTCGACGACTTAGTTCTGAACGAAGGTTACATCCGGGTTATCCAAGACGTACGCGGTAAACACCATTCTGAGGGTGACTACTTAATGAACCCGCCGCCGCACGGCACCGCCCTCAATCCGACTAATGTCGATGACTCGACCGATGCGTACGACACGATCGATTGGCTGGTGAAGAACATCCCCGAATCAAACGGCAAAGTCGGCATTCTGGGCATTTCTTACGACGGCTTCACGGCGTTGGCCGCCCTTGTCCATCCGCATCCGGCGTTGCGCGCTGCCATGCCGATCAATCCCATGGTCGACGGATGGATGGGGGATGACTGGTTCCATCAGGGAGCATTTCGAGAGCTGGGCATCAACTATTTCTACGGGCAGGAGGCAGACCGGGATAGCGCTCAGAAATGGTGGTCTGACCATTTCGACGATTATGAATCGTGGCTGGAAGCAGGCTCCGTTGATGAGATGGCGCGCCGGCACGGTCTGGATCAGGTCGGATTTTATCGAAAGGTCAAGGGGCACCCGGCATATGATTCGTTCTGGCAAGCCCAAGCAGTGGATAAACTCTTGGCCAAGGAGCCGGTCTCAGTTCCTGTGATGCTCGTGCACAGCCTGTGGGACCAGGAAGACAGTTACGGTGCCCTCCATGTCTACGCAGCAATTAAGCCGAAGGATACCGGTCACAACGTTTTCCTGGTGCTGGGACCTTGGTACCACCACCAGTCCCGCGAGAACGGAAGTGCCATCGGCGCCATCCAATTCGGCAGCGATACTGCCGCCTATTTCAGGGAATACCTGGTCCGCCCGTTCTTCGATCATTTTCTGAAAGATAATGCGCCTCCAGCGGATCTGGCGCCGGTTACCGCTTTTGAGACGGGAACAAACCGCTGGGAGAGGTTGCCAACCTGGCCTGGGACCGGCCAGGATGCTAAAGTCGATCCGGCTTCTCTTTTTCTCCAGCCGAACGGCAGGTTGGGTTTCAACCGAGCACCAGCAGCGGAACCGGGGTTCGACGAGTATGTTTCCGATCCGGCTAAACCGGTGCCGTTTTTGCCCCGGCCAATTCATCTCGAAGGCGACGAAGGATATCGGAGTTGGCAAACCTGGTTGCTGCGAGATCAGCGGGAGGCTTCAGGTCGGACCGACGTGTTGACCTACACTTCGGACGTTTTGACAGCTCCCTTAAAAATCAGCGGCGCTCCGACGGTGAACCTGATAGCGGCTACCACGGGCACTGACGGTGACTTTGTCGTGAAGTTGATTGATGTTTATCCAGATGAGACCGGCCGCGATCCGAAAATGGGCGGCTATCAATTGATGATCTCGGCTGATATTTTCCGCGGACGCTATTATCAAGGTTTCGATAACCCGAAGCCAATCCCAGCCAACGAGAAAGTCCATTTCCGGTTTGATCTGCCCGCGGCCAATCATGTCTTTTTGCCCGGCCATCGTTTAATGATTCAGGTGCAATCGAGCTGGTTCCCGCTCTACGACCGTAACCCGCAGACTTACGTCGATAACATCTTTCTGGCCAAGCCAACCGATTATAAAAAGGCGACAATCAGGGTATTTAACAGCGGCGAGAGCAATAGTTTTGTCGAGTTGCCAGTCGTCACGTATCAATGAAGACACTCCTTCTCTATGCAGTCGTGGTGCTTATTTGGGGCACGACCTGGTTTGCCATAAAGCTGCAACTGGGCGCCACTCCAAGCCAGGTTTCAGTTGCCTACCGCTTCGCCCTGGCCGCTTTGCTCCTATTCGCTTGGTGCTGGGTTCGGCGACTTCGCGTGAAATTCAGTCTTCGCGAACATCTTTGGTTAATGCTTCAAGGACTAACCGTGTTCTCTTCCAACTACGTGCTTTTTTATGAGTCAGAGAAACATTTGGTGTCCGGGAGTGTCGCCATCGTCTTTTCTCTCTTGGCGGTATTTAATATCCTGAACAATTGGTTTTTCTTCAAAGTGAAGCCAACGTACCAGGTCATTACCGGTGCTCTACTCGGCCTGTTCGGGATCGCTCTAACCTTTTGGCACGAGCTGCTAAACCTGGGCTCCACCTCAGACAACCTCTTGGGTATCGTGCTGAGCGTCGCTGCCACGCTGGTGGCATCACTTGGTAATATGGTCTTTGTCCGGTTGCGGAAGGATGGGATGCCAATTGTTCAAGGTAACGCTTTCGGGATGCTGTATGGAACCGTCATCCTTTTGGTTTACGCGTCGGCTAGCGGTAGCAAGTATAGTTTTGACTTCTCTCCGGGTTATATTGTCTCGCTGTTTTATCTGGCGCTCTTTGGCTCGGTGATCGCATTTGGATGTTATCTAACGTTGGTCGGCCGGATTGGCGCTGATCGCGCTGCCTACAGCAGTATCCTGTTCCCAATTGTTGCCCTTGGTATCTCCGCAGTATTCGAGGGTTACCGACTCAATGTCTTCAGCGCCCTGGGCATTGTTTTCGTTCTCGTCGGCAACGCATTAGTGCTTGCTCGTAAGCAACCGGGGATCAATCGGCGGGGACCGAACCGAGAAACAACCGGCAGGGCCGAAGTCATTGAAGCCTAGCCGTATGTGCCTGCAGAGTTGGAGTCCAGCTCACTAGCGCTATTAGCTACAGAGCAATCGAGTGAGCAGATTTTCCGCCTTGTGAAATTAATCGCGTGCGCCTTTGAGGATTCCTTGCTTTTCAGACGTTGTACTCGACCTCGGCAAAAAAAGCGCTTGAGTTTTCATACCCATACTCGTTGCCGGGAACTTTGACTTCGCACTTTTTGGTGTTTACAATCCAGGCCTCTTTGAAGATAAATCCGTTTGGTAAGGCGAGCCGGGCGTTTGCCTCGCTCTGGTCGAAATCGCTGAGAATTGGACTGAAAGTCACCTCCGCCAGGTCACCAAGCTTAACTCGTCCGCTTTTGCCGTTTCGCTCGAAGAGATAAGGGCCAAACAGGATTCGAGGCGGTTCCGCGTAGAGTGTTGAAAAAAGTTCAAATGGCCCTCCTGGCCCTGCTTGGCCGGTTCCGATCTTTGCTAACGCCTCGCGTTGAATTTCGTTTGCTCGCTCGTCGATGTAAACAATGCACCGCCCGTTACCACGATGGATCGGACCCGGGAACCGGACCATAATCGAGAGCGCCAAGCCGTCTAACCTCGTACCCTCATAGGCGCCTTCCCGAATGAACCAGCTACCAAGCCCCTCGCAGCTGTCGTGCGTCGGGATCGACGACCAATTACATGGACAGCCGTGATCGCAATTACAACTCTCGTTAAAGTCCGCTTTCCACCACCAGAGGCTCATAGGTTTGAAGTCCTGAGTTGAATATCCAGCAAAAAGCCCGGGCACGTGCTGAACGCCGCATGACGTAGAAAAAAGCGATATCGAACAGTAACCATACTAATCCAGTATGCTTAATGATCAACTATCAATTGACAACCAAATTGCTCCGATTCCTGCGCTTTCGCCTGACACCTGCTCTATACTGGTTCTTTTTTGGCGCTCTCCGTACACGTAAATCTCGCTGACCAATCGGCAACTTGCGGTCTCCCCTAATCCATTGTTCAAAGCTGAAAAACCTCTGTCAGTGAACTTGACAAGAAGCCGACATTTGCACTAGTCACAGGACGAATTAAAACGTTTAATTAATCCTTTCATCGGACCTGGTTCGATGGATCCCCCAAGAATGGTCAGGTTATTCACTATTGTCCCGGCGGGTCTCGGTGCTTGCCGGCGCGCTCGTGTTTAGCCTGCCGAGATATCGATCAGCTCCAGCCTTCGGGCGGTGAGCTGGAAATCAACCAGAAACAAAATCACCATGTTTGCTCCCCTCAGTCGCGCAGCTTTGGCTGCTCTTGTGCTTTCGTGGCCGGCGTTTGCCAGTCAGATGCTGGCCGCGGATAAAGAAGTCACCGTCGTCGTGAAGATTGGCGGTATTCCCTGGTTTAATGCGATGGAAAAAGGCATCCAGAAAGCCGGAAAGGAAGATGATTTGAATGCGTCGATGGTTGGTCCCACGACAGCTGATCCGGCCCAGCAAGTGCGCGCGGTCGAGGATTTGATCGCTAAAAAAGTGGCTCTAATCGCCGTAGTGCCAAATGACGCTAAGGCGCTCGAGCCGGTGTTTGAACGGGCGAAAGAGGCTGGAATTCCCATCATCACCCATGAATCGCCGGGCCAGAAGGGCGCTTTGTGGGATATCGAGATGATCGATAATAAGGAATACGGCGAGATTCACATGAAATCTTTGGCTAAAGCGATGGGAGAAGAAGGCGAGTACATCGTCTATGTCGGCTCGCTTACCGTGCCACTCCATAACCTGTGGGCTGATGCCGCCATTGCCTATCAAAAAGAGCATTATCCGAAAATGAAGCTGGTGGCGGACCGGTTTGGTGTCGCCGAAAGCGTGGATGACTCCTACAAGACCGCAATCAATATGATGTTGGCCCATCCGAACCTGAAGGGGATTCTCACGTTTGGGAGTCTCGGTCCGATTGGCGCCGGTCGAGCCATCAAGGAGAAAGCCAAGGTCGGCAAGATTTCATTAGTTGGGGTTTGTATCCCGTCTCAAGGGGAAAAGCTAATTAAGGAAGGAGTAATCCTCGATGGATTCATGTGGAATCCCGAACAGGCGGGTGAAGCCATCGTCAATGTGGCCAAGATGGTGTTGGACGGAACACCGATTGCAGACGGAGCCGAGATTAAAGGTCTAGGTAAAGCGACTGTGGATCAGGAAAACCACGTCATTCGAGTCATTAAGTATCAAGAGATTAACAAAGACACGGTCGACCAGCTGATTGCGCTGGGATTGTAGCCCTTTAGCCGGCGGAGACGCCCTTTCTGACAGTACCAGGCGTAAACACATGGTATCGAGCACCAGGGCGAGGACGAGAAGGCCATGATGGGCCCAAGCGAGGCAGCTGAACAGGACCGTTCCGAAGCGGCGCCCGCCTTCATCGAACTGCTTGGCATCAGTAAGCACTTCGGCGGAGTTCGGGCGCTGACCAATGTCGACTTCACCATCCGGTCTGGTGAAGTTCATTGTCTAGCAGGTGAGAATGGGTGCGGCAAGAGCACGTTGATCAAGATTCTGGCCGGCGTTCACGCGCCCGACAACGGTCAAATCGTCATCGACGGGCACGCCCACACGCATCTTTCGCCTGCCGCCTCCCAGCGCGCTGGGATCCAAATTATCTACCAGGATCTCTCTTTATTCCCGAACCTTTCAGTAGGTGAGAACATCATGTTCCGGCACCACGTGGAAAAGTCGGTCCGGCCCGTGAACGAGCGGAAGATGATGATCCATGCCAGAGACGTGATGTCGCGACTCGGGATCGAGTTGCCAACTGCTGAGACCGTTGGGCGGTTGCCGATCGCAGACCGGCAGTTGGTCGCAATCTGTCGGGCATTGGCTGCTGAAGCCCGCTTGGTCGTGATGGATGAGCCCACTGCATCACTAACGCACCACGAAATCGATGCTTTGCTCGAAACAGTCGGAGTTTTGAAGAGCCATGGAATCGCGACCGTATTTGTCAGCCATAAGCTCGAAGAAGTGATGCGGATCGCAGAACGCGTGACCGTGCTGCGCGACGGGCAAAGGGTGGGAACCTATCCAGCCAGTGAGATTGATCGCCACCGCCTGAGTGAGCTAATGACCGGTCACAAGTATACCGCGGCTCTGAAACCGGCCTTCGCGGGTGATGCCAATCCAATACTTGAGGTGCATGGCTTGTCCCGACGCGGCCAGTACGAAGGCGTCGACCTCGTAGTCCGGCCCGGTGAAATTCTGGGCATCACCGGACGGTTAGGGTCCGGTCGAACCGAGCTTGCGCTGACCCTATTCGGAATGAACCCGCCTGACGCGGGTGAAATCCGTATCAGGGGTAAACGGGTCCGGTTGCGGACAAACCGGGAAGCCGTGCGCGCCGGGATCGGTTACGTTTCGGAAGACCGGCTTTCCCTCGGGTTAGTGATGCCGCAATCCATTGCCGATAACATCGTCGTTTCAGTGCTGAACAAACTGACGGGCGTCCTCGGTCTGATCGACGGAGGGCGCCGCAGCGAGCTTGTCGATCGTTGGATCGGTGAATTACATGTCAGAACAAAATCAGCCGAGCGACCCGTGCGGGAGCTTTCCGGAGGCAACCAACAGCGGGTTGTTCTCGCCAAATGGCTGGCCACGGCGCCGGCGATCCTCATTCTCGACTCGCCCACAGTCGGCGTGGACGTGGGTGCCAAGGAAGGAATCTATCAGATTGTCGATACGTTAGCCGCCCGCGGCATCGCGATTATTCTGATCTCCGATGAAGTCGAAGAAGTGCTGCATCAGTCTCATCGGATCCTGGTCATGTTAGGAGGGCGAATCACCGCTTCGTTCGATCCGGCGAAGGTGAGTGAAAAGGAGCTCCGGGAGGTGATTAGTGCTTAGTCAGCTCCGAGCGGCCTGGCG
Source organism: Verrucomicrobiota bacterium (assembly GCA_019236675.1). Classification (GTDB taxonomy): domain Bacteria; phylum Verrucomicrobiota; class Verrucomicrobiia; order Chthoniobacterales; family JAFAMB01; genus JAFAVN01. The sequence continues at coordinate 13,856 of JAFAIO010000542.1, read as the reverse complement.
TCGTCACGATGTCCAAATCGGGAGCATTGTGGTAATCATGGCCGCCTTTTTCTCGGCGCTGTCGCCGGCCTTCCTCACCCTGAGTAATCTTGGCGATCTGCTGGAGAACTACTCCGTCATGGCGATTATGGCGGCTGGTCTTTTAGTCGTTTTAATCTCGGGTGGGATTGATATCTCGTTCGAGGCAATCGCCGCTGTTAGTCAATTCTTCGTGGCCATCATCTTGGTAAAATTCGGCGGCAACTGGTTTACCGCTTTCGGCCTAGCCGGCTTATTCGGTGCGTTGCTCGGGATCGTCAACGCACTCCTGATCTACTATCTCGGCGCGATCTCAGTGATCGTGACCATCTCAACCATGACTTTTTACTTCTCGATCCTGATGTTTATGACTCAGGGTCGATCGATCTACGACCTCCCAAGTTGGTTTACTAGCGATATGTCATGGCTGTCGATCCCTTTTCCAGTGATGGTTGCTGCAGTGGCATTGTTAGTGACGCTAGTCTTGCTAAGCCGGTCTCCGGTCGGCAGGCAAATTTATGGTCTTGGTGGAAATCCGGAAGCGGCGAAGCGAATGGGCTGCAACATCCTTGGATTACAATGCTTGGCCTACGGCTACTCAGGTTTCATGGCAGCGATCGGCGGAATTGTTCAGGCCCACCGCGTTGAGGAGGTTGTACCCTACGCTTTGATCGGGCGAGAGCTGGATGTGCTTGCCGCCGTCGTACTGGGAGGAGCCAGCCTTTCCGGTGGGATCGGCACTGTCAGCGGCACGGTTTTAGGGATCCTGTTGCTGGCGGTTCTCCAGAACGGCCTGACTTTGCTCGGTGTCTCCTCATATGCGTTTGGTGTAGTCACCGGAGCGGTGATTTTAGTCAGTGTGACCGCAACCGCTTATGCCTCTAAGCGGCAACAAAGACGAGGAGTGCGCGATGCCGTCTGATCTTGTTTCCAGTCCAACAGTGCGCTCCCGGCCGCGTTTCGCCGCTTGGTCGGATCCGACGGTCACGTTGTTAGCCGTCTTGGTCGTAATCGCCGTGATTGTTTTCGCTGCGCTGACTCCTGCCCGGTTCCTGTCAGGTGATACGGTTCGGGCGATTGCCTTTCAAATGCCCGAGCTGGGCATCTTGTCGCTTGCCATGATGGTGCCCTTGATGAGCGGTGGCTTGAATCTCGCAATCATCTCGACCGCCAATCTCTCTGCTTTGGTTATGGCTGGCGTTCTAACAAACCTGATCCATCCAACAAGCCCGCCGTGGGTGATCGTAGCAGCGATACTGGCGGCTTTGTTATGCGGTATGTTGACTTGTCTGGTAATCGGTTTCTTGACCGGTGTAATCGTTGCCTTTTTCGGAGTGCATCCGATTCTGGTTACGCTTGGTACCATGACCTTGGTTAAGGGTGTGGCCGTTCTCGCGACCAGTGGGACCGTTATTGGCGGTTTTCCGCCGGCAATTCTATTCCTTGGCAACGGAAGCGTTCTCGGGATCCCGGCGTCCATGATTCTTTTCGTGCTTTGCGCGGTGGTGGTCGCCATGATGGTGGCGCACACACCATTCGGGGTATCTGTTCGTTTGATCGGCTCGAATGAAAAGGCCACCCGGTACTCCGGTGTCGCGACGGAATGGGTTCTGGTCGGTGTCTATGTCGTATCGAGCCTGCTCTGCTGGGTAGCCGCTCTAGTGATGATGGCCCGGTTCAACTCCGCCAGCGCAGGCTACGCCGAGTCTTATCTCCTGATTACCATTCTGGCCGCGGTGCTCGGCGGTATCGACCCGTTCGGCGGTTTCGGCCGTGTGTTCGGTCTGTTTCTGTCGCTGGTCCTCCTGCAGGTAATCTCGACCGGTTTTAATCTGCTCGGTTTCAGCCCTTATCTCACGGCTGCCATTTGGGGGGCCACGATGATTATTGCCATCCTCATTGCCGTGGTTCGTGACCGGTGGATTGCCCGGATTTGGCCAGCTAAAGTGAAGTGAAGAGTGCAAAAAGACAGCAAGCGATTATCAACCCGCGACCAACGATTCGCGACGTTGCCGAGATCGCCGGGGTATCCACGGCCACCGTCTCCAACGTGCTGCGCGGAACGCGGTTTGTAGGGCCGGCCCGCCAAAAGCTGGTTCGCGACGCCATCGAGCTGCTCGGGTACAATCCTAATTGGCTGGCCGCCAGTCTTCGTGCTCGCCGCTCTGGTGTTATCGGGCTAGTGGTGCCGGATATTACCATCAGCTTCTTCTCCGGGATTTTGAGCCGGATCGAAGAACTCGCAGCCAGCAGCAACTATCAAATAATCCTCGCGGATGCCCAGGAAAAGCCGGAACGCGAACGGGACAGAGTCCGGGCCTTGCTTCGGCGTCAGGCAGACGGCCTTATTCTGGTGCCTTGCTCTGATCATTCGGAGGTCCTGGGGGATATCAGCCGGCAAAAAGTCCCTGCGGTGCTGGTAGATCGAGGTAGTGCTGAGTCCGGATTCGATTCCATTCAGGTCGATAACTCTGCCGCGGCTCAGGCGGGCGCCGAGCATCTCCTCCAACTTGGCCATCGCAACATCTTGGCGGTGGCGGCGAATCCTTCCCTCCAGAATATCGCGCAACGGATCGAAGGCTTTCAGGAAGCCGTCAAGAGCAGACGGCGAACCGCGCGTGTCATCAGTTGCATTAGCGTGGCAGAGGCCTATTGGGAGGTCCTGGGAATTTTGAGAGCGCCATCCAGGCCGACTGCTATATTTGCACTAACCGAACAGATGGCGCTGGGTAGCCTCCGCGCGATCTGGGAGTCCGGTATTGAGTTTCCTAGCGCGATTTCGCTGATTGCATTCGATGATTGTGAGTGGATGACTGCTCTACGTCCGTTCGTTTCGACTATTCGCCAGCCAATTCACGGAATCGCCGAGACAGCATGGTCGACTCTCCTGAAGAGATTGCAGGGCCGTCCCCGAGGCCGTGTACGGGAGGAACTCAAGTGCACCCTGGTGATACGAGAGTCGACTACGAGGCCGCGGTAGGCGACGGAAAATAAGCATTTGAGTTACCGTCCGAACGTCGTTGGCGCGCTCGGCTTTGCCATTCTCGAAGCCCCAGCTGCCACCCCGGCAACAACTCCAAACACCACCAATATCAACAACGTATCGCTGACCGCTGCGACCAATTCTGAAGCCGGTACCGAGCTAGTCCGACCACCTGGATGCGCGAGAACCTGCAACCTCCATGCGAGGACAGTTGAGCAAGCCGACACGCCCATAGCAGTACCCAGGATCCGCATCAAGTTAACTAGAGCGCCTGCTTGACCGGACCGTTCTGCAGGAACGGCGTGCACAGTAGCATCATTGTTAGGGGCAATAAACAAACCTAGACCGACACCGAAAAATGCCGAGGCGACCATCACTAACGGGAGGCTATTCGTATTTTCTCTAAGGACTACCTCGAGCAAAATCAAAGAGACCACACACAAAACCATCCCGAGGGCAGTCAAAATCCGTGAACCTAACCGTTCATTCAGTATGCCGCTGGCCGGAGCGGCCGCACCTAGAGCAATCGGGATAACCGCTAGCCGTAAACCGGCTGTAACGGGCGACTCTGCATAACCCCGCACCAATGCGAACGACATCAGGAAAAACATGCCGTAGAGAAGGGCATAAGAAAGGAAGACAGCAAGAGCACCGGTGCGAAATGCGGAAAACCGGAACAGATTAGGATCAAGCAACGGCGCATCTGCCCTGTTTTCATGCCAGACAAAAAGCGGAAGCAATACCACGCTAAGAATTAGGCAAATAATGATGCCGGGCGAAATTATACCCCAGGCGTGCGCCTCCGTGAACATAATCGCTAACCCGATCAGAGCCGGTGTCAATAAGGCTGCGCCTACCCAATCAAACTTTTTCTTCGAATCAAGACCAGTTGTCTGCGGCAAAACTAGTAGCCCCATAAACGCCGCCAGAACTCCGAAGGGCACATTCACCCAGAAAATCCAACGCCAACCAAAAGTGCCGAGTAACAACCCACCGACAGCAGGACCAGCACTGACGCCGATCGCTTGAGCACCCGCAAAGAAACCCATGGCGCGGCTGCGCCGGTCAGGGCCCGCTGCTTTTACTAACACCGCGCAAGTTGTCCGGATAAACGCGCTAGTACAGGTAAGACCAATCACGAGCCAAGGGTAGTAACTTTGCCGGGCAATGAACTTGGACGGCGCAGGTTCGCGGCCCCGAAAAACGAATGCGAGCAGAGGATTAGCTAATGGCAACTGTGTGGGCTCATTGTCCATAAACAATCTTTCGCCGTGAGTTCGCCATCCAGAACCATACTTCAGCCTCAACCCGTGTTCGTCCGAGTGCGCACAGTACCGTTGGTACGAATACTAGAACAACGTGACCGGTTTCGTATATAAAATTTTTGCCTGGCTCTACTATATAATCAGGCAACAAAGGTCTTGATAGAATAGTTAACGCTGAGCGGACGGTTTTAACGAATGTTCCTATCCATTTTCCGAAGATCTAACTCTCACTGAGGGTTTTAAACCCCGGGTTGTCCCTAGATACTCACAATACCAACCAATCGCTTCTTCCAATGCCCGCGCTTCTCTCTTACTCGGCGCTCGGAAAAGGTTAGTACTCACAGTGACTGCCTTCTTCGTGAGCTCCCGTTTCCACGTACCAACTACCTTGCCATCGATAACAATCGTGGAGGAAAATATTCCGTTTGATCCAGGTTGAATCTTCTGCACAATTGCTGGATCCAAGGCTGCGCTCCGGTCCCGATACCCGAGCAAGTACTCATCGAACCCGGGAAGAAGATAAGCGATTGACGCCGTGCTTTCGGGACTCGGCGTCTCCGGATTCATCCAATAAATCTTGTCACTAACGGCTAGAGATTCGAGACGCGATGAAACCATAGCGAGACCCGCCTTCGCGTCGCTCATCTTTAGTCCGGACCACCAGGCGAAATCTCGTAGGGTGGCGGGACCATGGCTATTGAAGTAGCGCCAGGCAAGCTCAGCTAACGCAGCCTCTTGATCCAGCGTACGAACTGCTTGTACCCACTCTTCCAGCAAAGTAAAGGTTGGTTGTTTGCCTCGGCGTGCGCCAAAGCAGATGGTCCGGTCAACGCCCATGCGCCAAAGAATATGATAGCCGCGCTGGCCTTCGACGGAGATTTTGGCGCGTTCCAATACTGCGTAAAGTTCGACCCGAGTTAATTGCGTGCCTTGAAGGGCCTTGACCAGCACTTTTCGGATTCGCGACAAAGCCGCTGAATCCAGTCCATACTGTTCAAAACGCAAATTCGCGGTAGAGATAATTCTTGGCCCCAACAGCTCCAGGAGCCAGTGCACGTCAGCTGCCGCTACAAAGTGCAGCGTGCCGCGCAGCGGCCAGGTGCGAATAATTTTACGATCCGCGATTGCACGTTCCACATCTCTTTCGGTTGGTGCCGGTAAACGTAAACCAATCGCCCAGAGCGTACCCAGATAGTCCTGAGCCTGCATGGCGCCAAGGGAACTCACCACCTCGACCGGCTCCTTACACCTGCGCGCCGCGATCTGTTGATTTATCAATCGGTAGCGGGCTATTTCAGTGGCAGTCATTTTAGCGAATTCGGGGACCGACCGTTGGGACATCAGTCGTGTCGGGTCTTGCTACACAGCGACCAGCGAGCTTCCTCGCCCAAGAGCTCCGTAGGAGCAAAATCTTTATAGCTACGCCATCTGAAAAATTCGCGGATTTCTAATCTGTGGAGCGCTGCCTCGCTTCCGAGGCCGACTCGGTCGGAACGCTCTGGTCGCAACCGAGTCGCGCTCACAACGGACAGTTCGCGGCGTTGTCGGCGTTGCCACTAATGCTATGGTGAGCTCGTGCCAACAAATGTTCTTGGTGGAGAGCTGCGCTGCTGCTGCCGCGATCCGCTTACTGGGTTTTATCGAGATGGTTACCGCCGCACCGGCCCGGGCGATTTCGGGCTCCACACGGTTTGTGCCCAGATGACGAATGAATTCCTCGAATTCTCATACGCACGCGGCAACGATCTGGTAACGCCACAGGGTGATTTCCCCGGACTGAAAGAAGGGGACCGCTGGTGTCTTTGTGTGACTCGTTGGCATGAAGCTTTGGAGGCCGGGGTTGCGCCGCCGGTGGATCTTCACGCCACCCACGCATCGACTCTGGAGTTTGTGACTCTGGAAGAGTTGCAAGCACATGCGTTGACCTGAGTTTGGCTTGGCTTCGCATCCGAGCCTGCCGGAGGGGCGTTGCCACGCCCGCACCGCTTCGCATAGCGATGCGGCTGGGCATTCCGGCTTCGTGGCTCGCACGCGCATCGACGCCTGCAACCGCTGTACAGCTAACCGGTTCGGTCAGACGCGACGCACCGCTGGTGGGGCGAGGCTCCCGAACGTCCGGAGCCGGTTCGCGAAGGGAAAGTTCGTCTGACGCCATTTCATTGATGACGCCTTACAACGTGCCGAGCCGTGGTTACTAGTTTTATTCCCGGAGGGCCGAGATGAACGTAGCCGTTCCTGGAGGGGAACCGCTTTGGCCCGTCCTACGTTGAATGATCGTTTTTGGAACATTGCGTTTTTCGGTCGTGAGCCTGTGTTGGCGGGCGGCTCCCGCGAACGGCTCCTGATGTTCCCACAATCTGTAGCGTTTCCGTCGGTCCGAACGAGCCAACACGTTTCCGGATATTCACGCTCGGAGACGTTTCCGGGAGCCGCCTGCTAGCCTAACTTGGGTAGTGCCACGGTTGCCGCGCGATCATGCGAGGGCTCAGGCACCGAACAAAAGCGTCTCCCCCTCCAGGACCGGTTACTACCTTCGCGAAAAGTTTCAGGCCGTTCGGGAGCCTCGCCCCATCAATTACCAATCACTTCGGCCGTCACCGAACTGTTACGGATTGCCGGAGACTTGCGGGCACATAGTCTGAATTAACAAGGAATCTGTCGTGAGAACCAACACAGAGCCGCTGGAAATTCAACAACGCCGAGCAACGGACATGCACGAAACACGCAAAGATCTGCGACCAAAGATCGGATTGACCATTCTGGCTGCCAGCCTTGGATTCGTCCTCGTTCAGCTTGATGTCTCGATCGTCAACATTGCCCTAGCCAAGATCGGAGCCGATCTCGGTACACCGGTCTCCGGGTTACAATGGGTGGTCGATTCGTATGCCTTGGCATTCGCGGCGCTCCTTCTATCAGCGGGAGCGCTCGGTGATCAGATTGGCGCTCGGAAAGGATTCACCATTGGTTTCGCAGCTTTTGTAGCTGCGTCGCTCGGTTGCGGGCTGGCCCCGGGGCCAGTCGCTCTGATTGTTGCGCGTATTGCCCAAGGAATTGGCGCCGCACTGCTTGTCCCATGTTCTTTAGCGCTATTGAACCAAGCCGCCGCAGGCGATGCCCGAGTGCGAGCTAAAGCGGTCAGCCTTTGGACTGCAGCCGGGGCTGTTGCGATGGCGGTTGGCCCGGTACTAGGCGGATTACTAGTCGATACAATAGGTTGGCGAAGCATTTTTCTGATTAATATTCCTATCGGTTTCGTTGGTATTTTCCTAACCCAATCGTTTGTCCAAGAATCTGCCACCCGACATCACACCTTTGATCCCGCGGGGCAATTACTCGCGATCCTGGCACTCCTCGGACTGGTCGGCGCCGTCATTGGTTCTGAAGGCAACGGGTTTAGTGCCACTGTTTGCTTCATCCTTATCGCGGCGGTTATTTCCGGCGCTGCTTTTGCATTCGTTGAATCCCGTGCTTCTAACCCAATGCTGCCTTTAGATTTCTTTCGGCAACCAACCTTTACCGCAGCAACCCTGATTGGACTCGCGGTTAACTTCACCCTCTATGGCGTCATCTTCGTGCTTGGGCTTTACCTGCAGCGGATCCGCGGATATTCGCCCTTGGTCAGCGGCTTGGTGTTTCTGCCGTTTCCCATTGTGCTCTTAGCCTCGAATCTAACGGCTGGCTGGATCGCCAGAGGAACTAACCTGCGTTGGCTGATGGTAATCGGTTTGTTAATTGGCGCAGCCGGTTACTGGTTACTTCATTCCATTAATTCGCAGACCCCGTATCTCCAGATATTACCCGGTCTTGCGGTGATTCCGTTGGGCATTGGTTTGGCCGTTCCTTGCATGACCCAGTCGCTGCTTACCGCCGTGCCAGCATCACGTTCGGGAGTGGCCTCAGGAGTTCTGAACAGCGTACGTCAAGCCGGTGGAGCGCTTGGGGTCGCTATTTACGGAGCGCTTCTAAATGAAAGAGCTGTTGCCGGCGCTCAACTCTCGCTGGCAATTTCGGCAGTGCTGCTGGTCCTGGCAGCCGCGGTTGCCGCCGTCGGAGTTCGGGCGGCGGCCTGCCCCGTTAAAGCTTGATCTGCTCATCCTCAATATGTGCTCGGATGATCTCATCGAAGTCGGTCTCCGCTTCGAAACCGAGCTGTTTGGCTCTCGACGCGTCCAGGGCCTGGGCCCATCCTTCCACGATCCGCATAATCGTAGCATCAGGCGAACGGTGAATCAGATTCGCCCGCTCATCACCTGCGCAGCGTCTCAAGCTTTCAATCATCTCGCCCACCGTGACGGAAAGGCCAGGCATAGAGAGCGTTCGCCTGGGACCCACCAATTGCCCATCGATCTCCGCCGCGCGAAAGAAGAACCCAACCGCCGAACGGGGGGAAGCAAACCAATGACGCACCGTATCCGGCACGGGCAAAACCGCTTCTTGCCCATTTAACGGCTCGCGGATGATGCTCGAGAAAAAGCTAGACGCGGCTCGGTTTGGTTTACCCGGTCGAACGCAAATTGTCGGTAATCGAATCCCGATGCCGTCGAAGAAGCCTTTCCTGGTATAATCTGCCAACAGCAATTCACCGATCGCTTTCTGCGCGCCGTACGAGGTGAGGGGGGTCAAAAAAAATTCTTCGCCGATGACCTCGGGAAACGGCGCTCCGAAGACAGCGATGGAGCTCGTGAAGATCACCCGTGGTCGATACTCCGCGTTTCGAATTGCTTCGAACAAATTTATGGCGCCATCGACGTTGATTGAGTAACCCTTATCAAAGTCCGTTTCAGCCTCGCCGGATACGATAGCGGCCGTGTGCAAGATAATGCCCGGCCGATGCGCGACTAACTCTTCCGCGACTCCAGGCTCTGCTAGGTCGCATGCCGCAGATTGGATTGGGAAAGGAGTGCCGGCAATCGGCGGTGGATCGACAATGTCCGCCATGGTCAGTCCTTCGACCTCTTTGCCAGCGATCGAGCGAACCGCGACCAATTTTTCGCAAAATTTGCGCCCCAGCATCCCTGCAGCTCCAGTCACAAGTACTTTCATCGTTGCTAGAGCCTCACACAAAGACACGAAGACACAAAGAAGAAGAAGCGCCGCAAAGATCGCAAAGAAAACGAACCGCAGATGGACGCAGATTTACGCAGATTAGAATGGTCCTAAGACTACCCAGACTGACTGTGAAAATCACGTCCAAGAGTCGAAAGACGCTGCTAGCAGTAAAGGGGGCCTCCAGGGACCACAGCCGTGATCGAAGCCCAGAACCAAATCCGCGTAAATCTGCGGTTGAGGTTTTAATTCGCGTTTCATTCGTGTCTATTCGCGGTTGTTTTTGCATTCTTTGCGCGTTTTTGCGGCTATTCTTCGCAGTGTCTTCGTGTCTTTGTGTGAGGTATTCTCTTTCTGCCTCCAATCTTTATGCAAATCCGCGAAAAAGAGCCTGCGGACGAAGCCTGGATCAGCTCCGTTTTGGATGAAAACTGGGCAGCCAACGGAGCGGGAATCATTATTGTTCACGGCGAAAGTTTCGACGCCAGAACTCTACCGGCATTGATTGCTGGGGAAAAAGGCGGTTTGGCGATTTATAAAATCGGGCCTGACCGAATATCCGCAGAGCTCATCACGTTAGACGCAGTCACGCCTCATCAAGGAATCGGAGGCGCCCTGATCGACGCGCTTGTCGCGAGGCTACGGCAGCAAGGGATCCATTTACTCCGGCTCGCAACCACCAATGATAATCTTGACGCGTTACGCTTCTATCAGCGGCGCGGCTTTCGCATTGTAGCCGTGCGGCCCGGAGCCGTTGATGAATCGCGCAAAATAAAACCAACGATTCCAGCCCTCGGGGAATATGGCATTCCCATCCGCGACGAGATCGACCTAGAGCTGCAGATCGAAAGAAGGAGCCAGGAGTCAGGAGGCGCCGGAGTGTAAGCAGTGAGCAGTTAGCGGTAAGCAGTTCGGGGCGGTGCCGACTTCTGGACCGCTTACTGCTTACTGCTTACTGCTTACTCCTTACACCCCGGCGCCTCCTGGCTCCTTATTTTTTTTGCGCCTTTTGTGCCTTTTTGCGGCTATCCTCTTTCTTCAATAACCCAAGGAACTATCCGAAAAGATGAAAAACAAAGTCAAATGGGGCGTTTTAAGCACCGCCGATATCGGGATGAAAAAAGTGCTCCCCGCGATGCAGCGCGGTGAGTGGTGCGAACTTGCAGCTATCGCATCGCGAGATCTTAAGCGAGCGGAGGCGGCAGCCGCGCGGCTTGGAATCCCGAAGGCGTACGGATCCTACGAAGAACTGCTGGCCGACGCTGAGATCGAAGCGATTTACAATCCATTACCGAATCATCTGCATGTGCCTTTAACGATTAAAGCGGCCGAAGCCGGCAAACATGTTCTCTGCGAAAAGCCGATCAGCATGACCACGGAAGAAGCCGTCACGCTTTTGGCCGCTCGGAACCGGACCGGGGTTAAAATCGAAGAAGCCTTTATGGTGCGCAGCCATCCCCAACGGCGGAAAGCAGTCGAATTGGTCCAGAGCGGCCGGATCGGCAAAGTGCGATCAATCGCGGGTTGTTTCAGCTACAATAATCATGACCCGAAAAACATCCGCAACATCCTTGAGTACGGCGGCGGCGGCATGATGGATATCGGTTGTTACCTCATCTACACGTCGAGATTCATTTTCGGCGAGGAACCCACGCGCGTTGTCGGAGTAATCGAGGAAGATCCCGATCTGCGGACTGATATCTTGAGTTCCGGAGTTCTTCACTATCCATCGGGGCACTGCATTTTTACCTGCAGCACTCAAATCGTGCCTTATCAAAAGGTACAGATCTTCGGCACCAAAGGCCGGATTGAGATTGAGATCCCGTTCAACGCGCCCCCAAACAAACCGTGCCGGATCTTTGTCGACGACGGAGCCGATCCTTCCGGGCGGAGCGCCGAGGTCATCGAATTCGAAGTTGTCGACCAATACACGATCCAAGGAGATCTGTTCTCCGAAAGCATCCGCGAAGGCACTGAATTGCCCGTACCGCTCGATGGCTCGATCCAGAACATGGCCATCATCGAGGCCGTATTCCGGTCAGCCAAGACCGGCCAATGGGAGAAACCCGTCGTCCCAGCCTAAAGACAACACCAAGCTAAGAAGACAAAATAACTCGCAACAAGGCCGCAAAGGCCACAAAGACAGATTTTTAGTAGCCGCAAAAGCACAAAAAAACATGGTCAGCAAAGACCGCGAAGGACATGAAGACGGGTTTCTAGCAAGGCCGGCCGAAGAGATAGCTCTACGATCGGCGCCTTAAACCACTGGAGCCGAAGATCTCCGTTTCCTCTATCGACCTTGTCTAAAGATCCTTTGTGGCCTTCGTGATCTTGCTGTGAAACTATTTGCCTTTTTTTTGCGTTTTTGGCGCCCTTGGCCGACGTAGCTAAAAGGGGGCGACGGGGCGAAGTCTGCTTTTCGCGGCTATTAGAATTCTGACTTTGTGGCCTTTGCGGCCTTGCTGTGTCGATTTTGATTTCGTCTTAACTTTTCCTTCTGTGAATCGTTACCGTGTTCCCGTCCGGATCAAGCACGGCCGCCATCCGGCATCCGGGAAAATCTACCGGTTCAATCGCAAATTTAGTACCTGCTTCTTTGAGTTCCTTAATCGCCTGATCGAAATCGTCTACTTCGAGGGCAACCGAAGTTTTGAGCTGTTCGGATCCAGCCCCGATGGCGACAACGCCTGGGCCGATCTCGTACTCGATATAACCGGTGCCCTCGCCTTCAAAGAGCATGCCCGGCTTTAGACCGAGAGTTCCTTCATAAAATGCGCGAGCGCGCTTTAAGTCGGTAACGGGAAAAACACTGAAAGCGATTTCGGTGACTTGCATAATCAGTTTGTTCTTAGGTCTGTTTTTGGACGAGTTGCCGCAGTTTTGGTGCCCGATTCCTTAGGAAATCTGACCCAGACGCGGCGACGGTAACTGTTAATGCGAACACATAGGCGCTCGACGTTGATTGTCAAGCAATTCGGTTTGAGGATTTGCCGGGCGAAGACGGTGCTCCGTAGGAGCTCAATCTTTATAGCTATCCGTTCAAAATCTGAGGTAAGCTCCGTAGGAGCGGCATATCCTCGGTGCTCCATCCCGTGAAATTCGTCGAACCAGGCTAGCGATGCGTCACACCATTCTGCGGGTTGGATGCCATAACGACGGCCGCTACCGCCATGCCGCTCCTACGGAGCTAGCGCTGTTTTTTGGATGACTCGACTACAAAGATTCCGCTCCTACGGAGCTTTCTACCCTACTTCCCAGCAAGCCGGAATTGGGGTACGAAGCAGCTCAAGCAGCACAACGATCAAGACCAAGGCGAGGCAAAGAGCCAAAGCCCACCAGCGACCCGAACCTAATTTGGGAACGGCTTCGCTGGGTTCCCACGGAAACATTTTCGTTGCGTACCGGCCAAGGTCGATCCCGTCCGTGTCGACCCGGCCCGCGCTGGAAGATCCGAATGCTGCCTCACATGCTGCACAGACCGGTGACTCGGTCCGATTCTCTTCGCCGCAAACAGGGCACTGACCAGCTTTGAGCTCTGGATTCACTAACGCGAACATTAACCCAATCCTCGGCCCGCAACAGCTAAACTATTCCCAACGGAAGTGTGGAAATATCCGGAGATTACGCAGATTTCGTTTCTTAAGCCGGTCGCGTAGTAGAGGGAAGAGTAATCGTTCTCAGTCCGGTGCGCTCTATTAGCCTATTGACTCGACTCAGGCCGAGGACGAAATCTGTGTAATCTGCGGATATTTATCTCTTCTCGATCTGCGGAGCGTTCATCCCAGCCGTTGAAGCGACTGTTTAGGCCATCAGGATAAAGAAATCACCACTCCACATCGGGCGGATTGCGAATCCGGTAAGCGCCGGGTATTTGGTCACGCCTATGCGCTCTCTGGTTATTGGGCTGCTGGCCCTTGGCATTCTCACATCCCCTCAAGTCACCGGAGCGGAGGACCCGGTCGTTGTGGTTTATTCCGATCCGAGTCTCACCCGGTTGGAAAAAGAGATTGGTGTCACGCCGGCCCAAAAAGACCGGTTTGACGATATCGTCGTCAAATATCGAGATCCACAAGCCGGTAGCGACGCTGGCAGCAGGACCGGAGCGGACGCCGATTCGAGCGCCAGTCCTCGGTCCGGAGGAAGAGGTGGGGTGGGAGGTGGCCGCGGTCGCGGCGGCGGCGGCGGCCGAGTCGGATCGGCATTCACCGGAGCCAAAGGCGATAACCTGCGTCAGGAATTGGATGAATTGGCTACCGTCTTGACCCCGGCCCAATTGCAGAAGTTCAAGGACCTGAGTAAGCATAAAAAGAAGACAGAGCGGACATCTTCGTAAAAGCCTTGGGTAGCGCAACACCCAGCGTTTTCATTGACGATTCGGGACCAGTAGGCAGTAAGCAGTAAGCAGTAAGCAGTGAACAGTAAGCAGTAATCGGTAGTCGATGGCAGCCGGCTTCAGCGCTGATTACTGACACACTGCTTACTGCTTACCGCTTACCGCTTACTGCTTGCTTGCCGAGATGCTTGATCAAAGAGAACAACGACTG
>JAFAIO010000514.1 GCA_019236675.1 Verrucomicrobiota bacterium | reverse complement strand
CGCCCAAGGTGGACCCGAACCTTATTTTGAAGGCGGACCAGACCGGCCTGGTTGGAGATATGACTGCAGCCAGGAAAGTACGAGTAATCGATAACCTCGATTACGAGGCGCTGAAGGACGATCAACCGTTCTCTGAACACATGGCCAACGCGCTCTATCTGGAATGGTTCAGTGACACCAACGGGCGCGTCGTCGTCGAATCAACCGATTACAAGATTGAGATTGGCGAACCGGCGTGGCGCCTATCTCCAGAAGACGAAGTTCGCCAACTCGAAGCTAACGCAGAAGCCATGCAGTCGTTCATGGAGCGCATAACGGAGTCTTTCGACCCTCGCGAGGAAGAAGCCTACAATGGCGATCCGAAAGACGAATTCGAGTGGGAGCTTTTCCTTCGCGCTTCCGATCGGCGTTCAACCAAACTCGGCGAGCTATTAGAAAAATATAGTGACCATCCGGATCGAGACCGTTTGGTCGCGCGCGGCATGGGTTGGAAGGAGATCGAGGAAATGCTGGACGCAGAAGCTGAGTCCGCGGAACAAGAGGAAGAAGACGAGGACCTAGAATTCGATGAAACCGATCAGGAAGAAACCGCTCGGGCAGAGGATCCCATCCGGCATCCTCTGGTGACGCGTATTATTGACCGGTCGGTTGAACTGTCCCGATTAACCGAAAACCAGCGAGACGATGACATAGATGAAATGCTCGCTTCCTACATGGTAGTGGGCCCGAAGATCGCTGGCGCCCTTACGATCGGCGACCGCGATTTAGGTCCGGACCTCAACATGTCCGGACTGGTGGTCGCCAAATTGAAACGCGCCGTGGGCGAACTCTCCCGCGCTCTCGCCGCCGCTAACCGGATTAGAGAGTCAAAACGTCCACTCCCCTTCTCCATCGACGATTGGATCGTGGAGATGCTCCAAACCCGGCAAGAGATCCTGGCCCTGATGGATGACTTCAGGAAAAGGATCGAGCGAGAATAGCCGCCCGTGGAGCGATGCCTCCCTTGCGAGGCCCGTTGGTCTTTTGCCCCGAAGGGGCAACAGGACTAAGCCAGGGGTTTCAACCCCTGGATTTGGTTTTATAAAAAGTGCCCTGAGTGGCACCAGATCGGTGCGCTGTGATCGCGTTAGGAGCCTGATATCCGTGACGGCAGTCTCCTAGCGCCTGCTTTCAGGGCGCATCTTTTCAAATACAACTGACCGGGGGTTGAAACCCTGGTTAAAACCCCTGGCTTAGTCCTGTTGCCCCTTCGGGGCAGAAAGCGTCCCGTTGGGACTTGATGCTGGGTTCCTGCCTTCACCGAAGAAAGCGTTCTTGCCGCACCTTTCACCTTTCACTTTTCAATTTGCTCACGGCGTTACCAACCGGTTATATTTCTTCAACACCTCGCGCAATCGGTCCTGAGGCAACGCATTCATTACGTTGTCGTTGATACCATGCATCGTTTTAGCAGCCACTAACGCGTTAATAATTGCTTCTTCGGTCGCCTGCACCGTCGCTGCTAGCAGGGGAGAAAGGTTGGGGTTTTTGACCGTCGACCAACCTTGCCTACCTCCCTCCTCCGTCGGGACTGCTGTAGTGAAAGCAATGAATAGATCTCCCGATGAATCGGTGCTGACACCGCCGGTACGGCCAATACCAAGGGCAGCCCGTTTCGCCAACCGTTTCAATTGGGTTGGAAATAACGGCGCATTTGTCGCCACCACCACCAGAATGGAACCTTCTCGTTCTGGATCCCGATGTATCTCTGGCATCAAGTCCGTGATTTCTTTACCCACCGGAACACCGGCAATGATCAGATTCTCACGTGAAGCAAAATTTGCTTGAACCAATATCCCGACACAAAAACGATCGTTATTGATGGAAACCAAGCGCGAGGCCGTTCCGATGCCTGCTTTGAAATCGAAGGCGCGATTCCCTGTCCCACCGCCAACATTGCCTTCCGCCACCGGCCCGCCTGCCGCGTTTTCCAAAGCAGCAAACACGTCCTCCTTCTTAACATGAAACCCGTTGATATCATTCAGCTCACCGTCCCAGGTCTCGGCCACCACCGGTAAGCTGTAATACTCGGTATCCGGATACCGCTCTTGTCCCCAGGCAATCACGGCGTCGCGCACCACACCGACACTATGCGTGTTGGTAAGCAACACCGGTCCCTCTAGGAATCCCGATTCTTCCACCCACTCGCTACCAGTCATTTCTCCGTTGCCATTGAAAGAAAACATTGCCGCGGGCACCGGCGTATTGGCACGACTTTTGCCGAGCGGAAGAATCGCGGTCACTCCGGTCCTGACAGGACCCTTGCCCACTACCAGCTTGCCTTCCCCCTCAATCAGCGTCGTTTGCCCAACCTCAACCCCGGGCACATCAGTGATGGCGTTAAGCTCACCCGGAGTCCCTTCAAAAGGAACACCCAAGTCCCTCGCCCGTTTTACTGGCGAGGCAACGTAAGCGTTCGCTAGAGTCACTTGGAAAAAAGAGAGCGCGAGCAGCAATGTCCGGGTTCGCGAGTTCATGCGGCAGACGACTTTGCCACAGCCGATCCGCTGGACCACCGCTTTCTTGGTGATTGACAGATGGAGACTATTTTCTCACTGATTTCGGGCACCGAAACCAAAGCACCTCTCCATGCAGTCGCTACGATTTTGTCCGTCTCGATTTGTTCGACCCAAATTCAGCCGAGGTGCAAGACCGCTCATCGACGTGTGGTACGTCATCGTGATAGTAGCCCTTATCGCGGCAGGCAGGACCGATGCCGGCAGCTCGGATCCATACCAGATTGTGAATCTCATGCCGCGGTTTTGGAAAGCGGTGGAAACGAGCCTCAACCAGACGCCGGATCAACAGGTTAAATCGTTTCGTGACATTATGGGCGTTAGCGCCACCGATCTTTATTCTGAGACCGACTTAGGCTTTGGTTCGTCCGAGCAATTGGACGAGGCCATCCTAAAGACCCTTTCCAATGCCCGGGAATACTCAACGGAAATACACCACGCCAGTGATGCATTGGTACAGACCCTGCCTGCCTGCATTGAGAAATTTAAGCAAACTTTCCCGGATTTCAGTGCGACCTTCCCAATCTTTATTTTGGTTTCATTGGGTCAGTTGGACGGTGCTGGAAGGGTTGTTGATGGCCGGCCCTGCTTGCTGTTGGGCGTAGACAACATCGCCTCAGAGTTTTCGCCGGCGATTCTGCCGATCTTTCTCGATCACGAGCTTTTCCATCGTTATCATTACCAGGTTGCCGGGTTCAGTGACGATAACGGCGGTCGTGAGCTAATCTGGCGCGCACTATGGGCTGAGGGTCTTGCAACCTATGTAAGCACTTCGCTGAATCCTCCTGCGACGTTACAAGACGGTCTCTTTGTTCCACATGATTTGGTGAAAAAGGCTGATCCGATTTTGCCCAGCCTGGCTGCAGAGATTTCGCCCAAGCTGGATGAAGTAGATCACCAATTCTTCGCCAAATTCTTTCTTTATCACCCTTCTACCGGCGCGCTGCCCTCTCGCAGCGGCTACTACGTTGGCGCCCGGGTTGCAGCAACGCTGGCGAGGCAGAAATCCCTATTCGAGCTCGCACACCTGCAATCCGAAACTGTTAGATCGAAGATCGGAGACATCCTCGCCGAAATGGCAAAAACTCAAGTCACTCCTTAACCAGATCCTGTCCGGACCGATTCCTGAGACTATAATGAAAGGTCATAGTCAAAGACCCGAATGCGACCACTATGGAAATGCCCGAAGTGTTCGAGGGAATTTGCCAACCGGAACCAAGAACATTCTTGCGGAAAATATTCCGTAGAAGATTTCCTAGATGGCAAAACGCAGAAAGCCATCGCGATTTATCGAGCCTTTGAGGAGCTGGTCTTCGGCTTGGGTTCCGTTCGACTCGCGCCCGCCAAGACGCGGGTAGGGTTCCAGGCGAGAATGATCTTTGCCGCCGTGAACCGCCTCAGCAGCGACAAACTGCAGGCGCACGTCGTACTCGCCAGACGCCTTGAATCCCCGCGATTTACCAAGATTGAAACCATCTCCGCGAGAAATCATGTTCACCATTTCGTAATAGAAAGCGTGGACCAACTGGACGATGAGGTGTTGGCCTGGTTGCAGGAGGCGTACCGAGTTGGGTTACAGCAGCACCTTCAAAGCGACTCCAGCCCCGGTTTCGATTAAATTCATCGCGCTCGTCAGCCGATGCGTGCAGGATTACGCGCGTGAGCCGACATCATTTTCTTGGTGTACTCCTCTTACAGGTTGCCTCCGTCACCATCGGGGGCGCCCTGCCGAACTCCGATCCCTCCCCCGCTCCTTCAGTCGTGATCGCTCCAAATGGCACGGTCCAAGTCACCCGTATGGTCCCGGTTCCTTCCACCATCAGCACAGCCGCTCAAGAAAAGCTTGTTAATACCAAGCCCGCACCTCAATCACATCAGACCCTTCAGGAACATCGGACTGACACGGATAAATGGCAGGTCGAAAGGGCCCAAGAATCGCTCGAGCTCTATCCGGTAAAACTAGCGACTGACGTTATCGCCGGAGTACCAGTACGGGTCGTAACACCGCGGGAGATTACCCCAGAGAATGCCGCTCGCGTCCTCATCAACTTGCACGGAGGCGGCTTTAGAGTGGATGCAGGGTCATTAACCGAAACCATCCCTATCGCTAACCTCACCGGTACCAAAGTGATTTCCGTGCTCTACCGGCCGACACCGGAAAACCGGTTTCCGGCGGCGGTAGACGACGCCGTTGCTGTCTACCAAGAGTCCCGACGTGGCTGACGTGCCGGCACTATTACTTCAAATTGAAAGAAATACTCGATTCCTCAGAAAAGATGCACCAGAAACTCCAGAATCGAAAACAACCCTTGTGAAATTTTGTTGAATTGTACTCTTTCTCTACTGGTGTTCGTTCAGCTCCTGTGTAAGAAATAGTCCGACCCGGCAAGATCGGGCGTTAACTTCCCCCAGAAAAAATGAATCTGGCACGTTTCGCCACCCTTACGGTGGCTATAGTTCCTGT
>JAFAIO010000481.1 GCA_019236675.1 Verrucomicrobiota bacterium | reverse complement strand
AGATCACGTTGTCGACGGACCCGATTGTGAGCGGCTGACCCGATTGTAAATTTCTCGGGCCAAATATGTTGTAAGAATCGGTTTAATAACCGACCAGAGCTTGAGCGCCACTCGCCCGCGCCTTTTCTGCCTGTCAGAAAATCCTCTCTCCTCCGGTGTCGGTTCCCTTTTGCGCTTGCCCTCGACAGCAGCGCCATCGCGATAAGAATCGTCATCGGCGGGAGCGTAAACATAAACCCGTTTCTCTCGTCGAGGCAGACGCGAGAGCAAAAAACCGGTCATCACTGCGCCCAGGATCCATCGCCAAGGATATCTCTGGGCGGATGACCGGAACCATCGCAGGACATTGTAACTTTGCTGCAGTTGGATGACCTGGGTCGCCATTTTCTGACGATCGGCCTCCAATTTGTCCGTTAGGTCTCCTTTGTTTTCGACTGGCTCAGCCATTCCTTATCCTTTGCAAGATCTTTCAAGGTCATCTGAAATACCGGCTTTCGAAGTCGCATTCGGAGAAGAAAGACAGACAATATGGCTGCGGAGGTCAAGATGACGGCGCAAATCAAGGCGCTCCATCCCCACTGCAGATGGAGAAGCAGTGCAATCACGAACAGGAGAAACGCTCCGTACATCAGGACACTGCAAAGCACTAGGACGACGATGATGCCGGCAATGACCACCAGGCCGGTGAGGTGACTGAGCGCCTCTTTAGACTCGACGGCCAGCAAGTGTGCCTTAAGATCGAGGTAATCGAGAAAAACTGAGGCCCAGCTTGCGACCGGTCGAACTGAGGCAATCCCGTTAACGCCAGGCTTTTTGGAGTTCATCACCTTAGCCGGGTTTCGAATCTGGTTATAATACCGGTCTTTTAAATACCTTTATTTTTTGTGTTGTCGTAAGACGTTATCAGACTGGTTCGCCCGATTGATCTAAGCACCGAAGAGTCGCCTGTCCAGAATTGGAACCAGCGTCATCGATAGACTGGAATAGCCGCTCTATGCCGTGAAAAACCAATCACTTCTCACTTCTCCCCCTCCCCTGCGCCTCTCCCAGTGATCCTTTCCAACCAAGATCGTGGTCGACGGACCGTGATCCCGGAGGCCACCACCAAAACCGGCCGCGGAACCCAATTCACCAGTCGTCGTGTCATATTGCCAAGCAGATAGTCGCTAAATACGTCGCGGCTAGGCTTTGACCCCAACACCACAAGATCGTAATCGCCGGCCTCTATCTCCGCCGCAATTTCCGCATCGACCAAGCCTGAGCGCACCCGCACTTGGGTGGGAATCCCAGCCGCCTCAATCATCTCTTTTTCAGCCCGGAGATTGTGACCCAACGCCGAGTTGGAGCTCAGCAAAGCGGATACGTTCGCCTCAGATTCCGAGCGGTCGGAAATCACCACCGGCGGCCCCGGAAGAGCGGTAAATAATGTCACCGAAGCGCCTAGGCTCGGGGCAAACTCGATCACTAATCTTACCGCAGCCTCAATGTAGGTTCCGCCCCCGCTACAAATTAGGATCCGTCGAATCTCCGGCCTCGGGACTGGAACCACGAGTACCGGGCGGAGCAGCGTTTCGATGATCTCGTACGCTTTTTGAGAAAGGATCGAGACTTGGCCGCCGGGCTTGGTTTCACCCCCGATCACAATCAGATCATAATTTCCTTCAGCCGTTCGTCTATCGATCTCGGATATCGGTTCGCCGTACTTCGAGAGAATCTCGACGTTCACCCCTTGAGCCATAAAGGCATGCTGCGTCTGCCGTATCGCTTCCAACAATGGGACCTCATCCGGCTCAACCTCAGTGACACCAAAGATAGTTACTTGAGACCGGGTAGCAGCCGCGATCTTCAAACAAAGCCGGATCGCGCTTTCGGATCTTTCAGTTCCTTCAGAGCAAAGAAGAATTCTCATCGAGGCCGACGGGTCTGGATTAATATCAATCCAGAATAGCAAATAGCAGATAGCAAATAGCAAATATGAATGTTTTGGACAGCGGTCGCTGTGGAAACAGAGCCAATTTGCTATCTGCTATTTGCTATTCTGAACACTCACGAGTGGTGGCTGGTAATCAGGGTGGTCGCTACCATGATCGCACCCAACAGAGGTAACGGAGCGAACGCCAGACGGATCCAGGGTCCGCTGAAATACTGGGTCAATCGAGCGCCAAGCTGGGCGCCAACTGCCGCGCCTGTATGCATCACTAAAGCAACCAGAATATCCACATTGCCGTTCATAGCGTGCCGGATGGCGCCGTAACCCGCCGAGATGATAATCTCAAAGAGATCTGTGCCCACTGCGATATGAGTGGGAATCCCCAGAAGATAAACCATGGCCGGCATCCGGATATATCCTGCGCCACCCCCAAGGAAACCGCTGAAGAAGCCGCCAATATACGAAACCAATACAATCGACCAAATCGAGATCCTCGCGATTCCAGACTGTTTCAAGCTAATCCTTGGCGCCAATGGGAGACCCTGAAAGAGTTTTGCCAAGCGGTCGAATACTAAAACATCCGGTTTCGCGCCGTCGGCGTCACTGGTCGTTGACTTAGATTTTCTCAATGCTTGCCAACTTTCCCACGCACCGAAAATTGAAATCGCGGTGAAAACGATAATAGCGG
>JAFAIO010000472.1 GCA_019236675.1 Verrucomicrobiota bacterium | reverse complement strand
TGATATCGCGGAACTCCTCCAATTTGGCCGGGTCGAATACCGCCAGCGTACCATCGCGGAGTTTAGTGAATCCTTGCCCGACCTGTAGCAGCCGCTGGATATCGCTCCCAGAAAAACGGTCGCCGCGTTCCGACTCCAGACTGTAGGAGAGTTCAAACCAATCTTCTCCCGAACCGACTACATCCAGTTTCGGAGTAATCCGTTCCAAACGCTGAGTCACATTTTGGAAGCGCGAGCCGATCGAGACTTTCCATTTCTTTTGCAACTCAGGAAGAACAACCGCGAAAAAGCGTAGGATTTGGTTTTGTCCCTGTAATACAAAGTCGCCGATCGCACTCGGTCCTTGAAAGCCGGCTTCGCGCAGGATGCTCGCGCTATTCTGTTCGAATCCTGTATTCCGAGAATAGGTTTTTGAATCGACCTCGTAAACAAAGGTCTCGGTGGCGGGTGTCGCGCCGAAAGTCACCATCCGTTTGCCGTAAAGGAATTGAAGTTTGGCCGCGAGATGATTCAGCGAACCTTCGAATGTGCCAAAGATCTCGGGTTTGCCCGGCTCGGAAACCTTAATATCGATGCGACTTTCAATTTCAAAAAAAGCAGCCAAGGACGGTAGTTCCCTCAGGACAAAGCCTTCACTCTGATCCGCAGGCAGAATCACCGGCTCCAAAAGCAGCCGGAAATAGGCGGTGGGTAGTCCTCGAGCCACCGGTTGAAACTGGTTCTCCGCCCATCGCCAAGCGCTGCTTGTACCCACCAAGACTGTACGAGGCTCTCCCGGTGCAATAGAGCGCGCCTCGCTTCCGCCTCCGCTTCGCTGTGGCGCGACAGGTGCGAGGCCGACTTCCGTGGAGAGCTTCAAACGGCGATCCGTTAGCTCCTCGAGTTCTAACCGAGGTTTAATTCCATCAGGCTTGACTACCACCGGCGTCGTTCGACCGAGCGTGATTCTGGGGTGTTGAACCAGGAGTGCTAAGGCGTCCAGAAATTGGTCCCGCGAAAGTGTCAGCATCCCCGGAAGCCGCCCATCGACAAATGCCCGTAAGCCTTCTAAGGCGCGGAGATCGGCCTCCGAACAGGAATAGGAACGTTCGAGTGAAAGCGCGCTTGCCAACACTCTTTTTCCGCCCGTTTCAACTTCGCACCCAATCATCACCTGGTTACGTTCCCAGCCATTGAGGAATGTCGGGGGCAAAATGAAATAAGCTTCAATCGAGGTTTCGCCTCCATCCACCTTCAGAACCGGCTTCAGTTGGCGCGGCGGAGCTGGTGTTTGGGCGGGCGCTGTCACCACGGGTTTTGGCCTGATGAAAGCGAGCCCTACCGCCAAGGAATGCGCACAGACTGTCCCCCACTCTCGCGATTCGCGGCACGAACAAAGGTTTTCGACGTCACTCTTGGTGCGGATCTTCAGTCCGGCCCGATATTCAGTCGTTCCTTCACGCACTAGACCGCGGAGCACGGGCCAGTTATAGGCTGCGCTCACCACTCTCCCCATCTCCACGAGCGCCCGAGCGTGTTTCATCGCTTGCCACCCTCCCGTGTCCATCAAGAAACGCTCGGTGATTTCGATCCGATCCATAGGTACAAGGAGTTCAGGAGTTCGAGGAGTTCAAGGAGTTCAGGAGCTGAAGAATTCTACTTCAGGGGACGAATAGAGGATTCAGTATCAGATTTCGATTCGTCTTTTGTCCATTTCCGCTTGAAAATTCAGCCTGCGTTCCCTCGACAGCTTTGAACTCCTGAACTCCTGAACTCCTGAACTCCTGAACTCCTGGCTCCTAACTCCTGTCAGGCGAGCATGCGCTCAACTAAACTTTCTCCTTTGCTTGTTCCCCCTCTGGGATCAAACTAGTCGTTCGATGAAACTCTTCGCGATTGCCAACCAGAAAGGCGGTGTGGGTAAGACGACCACGGCTGTGAACCTTTCGGCCTGCTTAGCTGAGAAAGGCAAGCGCGTATTAGTAATCGACCTGGATCCCCAGGCCAACGCGACTAGCGCGGTCGGCTTCGAGAACGGCCCAGGCAACAGCATTTATCCTGCGCTCATCGGTCACGCCAAGGTTGAGGACAAGATTGCAACCACCCGGTACAAAGGGCTTTCTCTGGTGCCGGGAGACCTCGATTTAGCAGGAGCTGAAGTCGAAGTTGCTCGTCTCGAAGACCATCTTACCCGGCTTAGGATGGTTACTCGGTCCATGCTAACACAAAGCGGGTTCGACTATGCCTTCCTGGATTGTCCCCCATCCCTAGGCATCCTGATGACCAATGCTTTGGCCGCGGCCGACCAACTGATCATCCCTTTGCAGTGCGAATATTTCGCGTTGGAAGGTCTTTCCAAGATTGTTCACGTCATCGACCAAATCCGGGCCGTGAATCCTACACTGACCATCGCCGGGATCGTGATGACCATGTTCGACGGCCGCATCAATCTCAGCCAACAAGTCGTCGATGAGGTCCGGAACCACTTCAAGAAGCTCGTTTTTCAAACGATCATCCCGCGTTCCGTTCGCTTGGGTGAAGCGCCCAGCTTCGGCAAACCCATTATCGAATATGATCCGAACGGCATCGGGGCCACTGCTTATCGAGCGCTGGCGATGGAGTTTCTAAGCCGGGAACTCGGTCACGAATCGTTGGCTAATACACCAGGGGTAGCGGCGATCTGAACCGCGAATGGGAACCGCGAGTGGACCCGCCTCCGCAGAGCCTACGGCGCGGCAGGCGACGAATGGACGCGAATACGGAAGAAACCGCAGCCGCCGAAAATCCTCCGGGATGAAATGAACGCGGATTTACACAGATAAAGAAAAGGCTCCGTAGCGCGGTAGGGCGAAAAACTCGGCGCGCCGACGGTGAGGCTTCTCTGTATCGTTCACTTCGCGCCGGTTTTGAGCCGCGGCGTTGGTGCTTAAATCTGCGTCCATTTTAAACGGAAAGCTTCCTGGCTGCAGTTCTTCCGTATTCGCGTCCATGGTGTGCATTCGCGGTTAAAATTTTTTTGAATCCGACGGAAATGGTTTGCCCTACTAAACGAGTAGGGTATAATGCGCGTCATGAAAGCGCTCCCCCACGACTCTTCGACGGCGCTCGCTGCTCAAGTCCCGAGCAACGCCTTTCGGCTAACGGTTGCCGGTCTCGTTAGCCGGACTCAACAATTCAGCCTGCAAGACCTTCGCTTTAATTTCAGCGAACGATCTTTTGACGGCAGGCAAGGCGACCGTTTCTCAGCGGACGACAAGTCGTGGCGAGGTTGCTCACTTAATGAGCTCATCGAGTTCGTGGGAGTATCTGGCCAAGCCCATTATATTGAGTTCGTTTGTTCGGAATCCGGTTCTGAAGGACCTTTTTCGATTCCGGTTGCGGAGTTTGAGCAGCAAGATATCGGGCTGGTTTGGGAGCGGAACGGAGAATATCTTTCAGGCGCGGAAGGTGGACCTTTGGTGGTTTTGGTTCCTGGATTGGAAGGGTATCACCCCATACCGGGGATTACCCGGATCAATCTGGTGATAATTCCTTGCTCAACATATCGAGGTGGGTTGGGCCCGGCATTAGCAGCATAGCGGTTGGGGGCATCCTGGAGCGGCCTTGAGAGCGAGGCCGCTCCAGGTGAGGGATTTTACGAATATCCCGGAGACACTCGACGAACGTAGTTTGGCGATCGATATTGCCAGGCGAAGCCGGCTCTAGTTTTTTTCCTGCGCACCCAGGCCTCGCATTGCAACTCTGTCAGCTGGGATTAATCTGCAACGCATATGTTGTCTCGCAGTGCCGCCGCGGTTCTCGCTTCTTGGCTTCTCTCTCTTTCCAATACCCAGGCCACCGATTTCCGAGCGGCTTGGGTCGCTTCTGTCTACAACCTTAATTTCCCCAGCCGGCCTGGCCTTCCAGCCGATGAACAGGAACGGCAAATCGCCGGCATCGTTGAGACCGCAAAGAAAGCCGGCCTAAACGCGTTAATGGTCCAAGTGCGGCCGGAAGGCGACGCGCTCTACCGGTCCGAGCTAGAGCCATGGAGCCGCTTCTTGACCGGAGTCCAAGGCGAGGCCCCAGGATATGACCCCTTGCAGGTTTTTCTCCGGGAAGGATCGCGCCACGGCGTTGCGATTCACGCTTGGATTAATCCCTATCGAGCAGCTACTAACTCGAGTCTGCCTCGGGCCTCAACGCATGAAGCTTATACGCTGAGCAGCGCCGTCCGCCACGTGGGTTCATCGCTCTGGCTCGACCCGGGGGATCCAGCCGTCCGCAAGCATGTGACCGCGGTGGTAAAAGATCTGCTGGATCACTACGCAGTCGCGGGCGTGATCTTGGATGATTATTTTTATCCTTATCCCTCGCGAGGAAATCCACGTGGGTATTTTCCCGATAGCAACACTTACGCCAGGTACCGTTCGGAAGGCGGCGGACTCAGTCTGGACGATTGGCGCCGGCACAATGTCGATCTTCTTATCAGTGAACTGCATGAAACGGTAAAAGCGACGCGACCAAATGCTTTGTTCGGGGTTAGCCCGTTTGGGATTTATACCCGCGGAGAACCTGCCTCGGTCCATGCGGAACTGGATCAATATCGCGATCTGTATGCCGATCCGGTTAAATGGATACGAGAAGGTTGGGTGAACTACCTTTCGCCGCAGCTTTATTGGCGAGACGCCGGCCCGCAAAGTTATTCGACATTGCTGGCTTGGTGGCGCAGTTCTGCGGTGAACCCACAGGGTGTCCCAATTTATCCGAGTATCACTTTAGACAAGCTTGCGAGTTGGCCCTCGAGCGAGATCGAGCGTCAACTGACTTTAGAGCGGACGATCAAACCGCGAGGCGACGGAGGATTCATCATTTGGAATATGGGTCCTTTGATGAGCAACCGAAAGGGCATCGCCGGAGTAATCGAGAAAGGCGCGGGAAACGATCTGGCAGGCGGCCGGTAGGGACGTTAGCGGTTGGCGGTGAGCAGCTCCTCCTCGCCCGGCTAAGGAACACCGCGTTGCATGCCCAAATCCTGGAGGGGAGCCGCTTTTCACCATTGCGGGACCCCTGACACGATCGCGCAACGAATATTGGCGCGGCTCGACGTGGTGTAGCAGGCGGCTCCCGCGAACGTTTCTGCGCGTGTTACCCGGTGGAGAGGTTGGAGCGTTCAAACCATGAACACGCGATCCTTATTGATGGCGACATCAGTAGCCGTTCCCAGGAGCCGCCTGCTACACCACCTTCGAACCACGCCACGATTAATTGCGCGATCATGTCAGGGGTCTCGCAGTGGTCAAAAGCGGCTCCCCTTCAGGCGTTGGGTATGCGGCGCCATGTTGCTTAACAGAACGAATACGAAGCCCTGTTTACCGACCGGTAATCTGTGCTAGGTAGTTTTATTACGTTATGGACTTCGTATCTCTAGGAAACACTGGATTAAAAGTTTCTCGGATTTGTCTCGGGTGCATGAGTTATGGCACTTCAAAATGGAGGGATTGGGTTCTCGAGGAAGATGCCTCTTTCCCTTTCTTTGGGCAGGCGCTGGACGCCGGCATCAATTTCTTCGATACGGCCGACATCTATTCAAACGGTGTCAGTGAGGAAGTAACCGGGCACGCCTTAAAGAAGTTCGGAGTGCGCCGTGAAGAAGTGGTGATCGCCACAAAAGTCTACAACCCCATGGGGCCGACGCCTAACGAACGCGGCACTTCCAAGAAACATGTTCGGCACGCCATCGATGCCAGCTTGCGACGTCTCGGGGTCGATTATGTGGACCTGTACCAGATCCATCGCTACGACCATACCACCCCGATCGAGGAGACCCTCGAAGCTCTTACCGATGTAGTCGAGCAAGGCAAGGCGTTGTACATCGGCGCTTCCAGTATGTACGCCTGGGAATTCGCTAAGTACCTATACGTCGCCGATTCCCATGGGTACGCCCGCTTCGCTACGATGCAGAACCACTACAATCTGATTTACCGTGAGGAGGAACGCGAGATGATCCCGCTCTGTCACGAAGAAAAGGTCGGTCTCATTCCCTGGAGTCCTTTAGCCCGCGGCTTCTTGACCGGGACGCGTAGCCGGGGTGACAAAGGCGACACCACCAGGGCGAAGAGCGACGATTTCGCGCATCGGATGTACTATCAAGAAAGCGATTACACAGTGGTAGATCGGGTCACCGAACTGGCCAAGAAACGAGGGATTCCGAATGCCCAAATCGCTTTGGCCTGGATGCTACATAAGCCGGGCGTCAGTTCTCCGATTATCGGGGCCACTAAATCTCATCACATCGAGGACGCAATCAAAGCATTGGAGGTAAAACTCAGCGATGAGGAAATAAAATACCTCGAGGAACCTTACCAACCGCATCCGGTGTTAGGGTTTGCGTGAAGCGGTTGTCCCGGAGGGACCGTAACAGCCTGCTCCTCCAGTTTTCAACAGTCTGCTACCTTCTGCAAACCCTAGGCCGTGACCACGATCTTTCCGATCTGTTCGTTCGACTCCATGTAACGGTGGGCTTCAACGATCTCGTCGAGCTTAAATGTTTTGGCGATGATCGGTTTGAGAATGCCGGCTGTTAACCCTTCGGTGACAAACTTTCGGGCGCGAGCCGAACGGTCCGGATCGGTGTTGATTTCGAATAAGGTGTAGGCGCGAATATTAAGGCCTTTGCGAAGGCCCTCAAACAACGGATAAGGCGCCGGTCGCGGATCCAAGGCTCCATATTCCATCAGTGTTGCTTGGTACCCGGCTGCTCTAGCTAACGTTTCCAGTCCAGGGCCGACAATAGGATCAAAGCCAAGCGCGAAACCTTTGCCGTCGGTGATCTCCTCAACCCTCTGAACGAGGTCTTCGCTGGCGGTTTTGATCACAAAGTCCGCTCCGGCATCCGTCAGGGCTGCAGCTTTCGCTTTGTTTCGAGTGGTTGCGATCGAGATTGCGCCCACGAATTTCGCGATCTGAATCGCAGCGAGTCCAACGCTGCTGGCAGCGGCCGTAATCAGTAGATACTGCCCTTTCTTCAGACCACCGAATTCGATGATGCCGTAGGGCGTGAGGTACTGCATCCAGATCGACGTACCTTCGACTGGCGAAAGATGTTGAGGATAAGGAGCAAGAGCATACGCCGGCAAAACCGCGTATTCGCCATAGGTACCGTATTTGGTCATCGAGAAGGCCGGAATAGAACTCACGCGGTCACCTGGTTTCAGGCCGGTCACACCTGGTCCAACGGACTCGATGACTCCGGAAGCTTCATACCCGATTAACGAGGGGAAATTCGGTTGATCCATGTACATGCCTGTACGGAACATGACCTCGGCGCGGTTTAACCCGATTGCCTCGACCTTCAGCAAAGCTTCGCCTTCTCCGGGCTGGGGTTTTGGTAACTCTTCCAGTTTCAATACGTTAGCATCGCCAACTTCGTGAAAACGAACGATCTTCGGCATATAACAGTCTTCGTTAGTATAAGCGTTTAAAATAGGGCAGACCCGAACGGGTACAAACCCGGTAGGATGAGCTGCGCTCACCCAGGTTCATTCCGATACGATAGCTGACCCGGATTCGGGTCGCCAACGGTAAACCCCGGATGTCCCTAACCGATCAGGGCGAACGACGTTCCCCGCACGATCGCACGACGACGTCTATTGAGAATCGTTGCCGAGGGGACTTCACCAAAGAGACGCCGATATGCTGCCGAGAACCTGCCAAAGTGGTAAAAACCCCAGCGCGTGGCTACCGCCGTCACGCTCACGTTTCTTACGTCCGCCCGGAGAAGTTCCTGGCGCGCTGCATTCAGCCGGGCCAGCTGTGACCACGTCCGAGGCGCAATCCCGTAAACTTCTTTGAAGAGCATCTCGATACTCCGCTCGCTCATGTGCGTAGCCTGACACAGCGCTCGGCTACTAAACGGTCTATCCATGTGCTCTCTCAGGTATTCTTCGGCCCGCCGCATTGCTCCGTAGCGATACCCAGCAAACCCAGTGAGATTTCGGCCGGATAAATCGTCGGTAGTCGCAATCGCCCGAACAAATTCGTTCACGATCTCCTCGCACAAGCTATTCGCAGCGGGGCTGGCCAGGGTCTCCGGATTACTAAGATCGGTTAGCGCCAGTTCGATAGAGGAGGCAACAGCTCGGGCTTCGTCGCGGACCTTAAAATCAGAGGTACCCTTTTCCGGCAGCTCCAAATGCTGGCCGGTCAGAATCATGGCAATCTCCTGAAGCTCTTTTCGATCGACGAGAATGACTTGCCAGGTTGTGTTCGGCGCGTTACGGAACTGAAGCTCGGTGCCCTCGGCGAAACACATGATTTCGCCTTTTCCGATATTGAATCCGTTACACCAAGCGGGTTTTTCAATCCGAGGTGTGAAGCCGAGACAGACCTGATGCTCCGAAAATTGTCCGTTCACGGCAAACGCTGGCGAATAATCACCACAATCAAGCGATGAGTTTCCGAATACGACTCGCCGGTGCCGAATCTCGAAGCTGCCGCCCTCTAGTAACCGATGATCGAAGCGACCATCTCGAATAACTTCTAAAAGGGTTTCCGGATCGAACGTCTCGATCCGCCTATCCACAAAGCCACATTGCTCAGTCATTAACATGCAATCGCTCCGGAAGAGAACCCCAAAACAACTAACCCAAAGAGCCAGGAAGCAATATCGAGATCAACCCAAATTTGTGTGGACGTCAAGAGGAAATCGGGGATCACACAGCGTTTGGCACACATGCTAAATGGTTCTCGGACAGCGACAATGAGCCTGCTGCCTGATGAACCGCCTGGAATAGGGATCTAGGTGTAAACGGCTTAGGGAGATAATTTACGCCAGCTTGCTCCAACTCCTGTTCCAGGTCGGAATCGCGCAATCCCGTGATCACGACGACTCCCGGCCGCCATTTATGCGTTTCCCCGAAAGTCTTTATCCGGCGCAGAACATAAAAGCCGTCTTGCTCGGGCATAATCAGGTCGAGTAAAACGGCGTGAGGGCGCACTTGTTCTATGGCTCGCATTCCGCGAGCCGCGTCCTCGCAAAGCGTTACCGATGCGCCGAAGTGGGTCAGACATCGCCCGACAATAGTCCGTATCATCGGATCATCATCGATGACGACAATCTTTAGGGGTTCTAAACTGCTGGGTAACATACCGATAGGGCGTTCCTGCGTTTCCCCAAGCATTTCTCCAGACAGCACAGAATTGCTCTTTTGGGTGATGACCAATTCGTAGCCCAACCTGGCCGTTTTCGACAATCCACTTTCCGAAATTCTACTTAGGTTTGTGGTTTACCGACGGGTCAAGCGACCGCCTCACGCCAGATCTGATCGAGCATCGGTCTAAGCCGAATCGCTTCTTCCCAACTATTTGGCAGCTGTTCGAAGTTATAGCCTCCATTCACCGGTCCCATCTCCGGCACTGCAATCATCGTTCGACCCCCTCCCTTGTCCGGGCCCAACCAGGTATCGACCGTTGCCCGAACAAAAGGCAGCCAGTCTGTCACTTCTCTGGTCAAGCTCCCGTCTCCTCGGGTCACCGGCACCTGACAATGATGCCCATTGAATGGCCGAAAATGAAATTGGACCGAGCTCCGGATCAAATCCGGACGAACCAAAAGACGCTCGATATAATTCTCCGGGCTCAAATGCTTAACGACAGACAGATGAGAAAAGTCCCACGTCATGGGCAGCGTTTTGCCCGTCTTTTGGATATAGCCGTTCGCCAAAGCATAGGTTTTCTCGGGGGTTTCAGTGCAAGTATCGCGATGCACCTCAACGGCAGGCTCTATCCCGCCGATCCGCTCGGCTTCTTCCATCAACCGGAGAGTCAGGCGCAAAGCCTCATCCGGCGTAGTATCATGGTCTGCAAGCTGAACATTGATGTACCGCGCGCCGGCATCTTTCTGACTCTTGAGTAAGTCAGAAAATTGAGTCTCGTCGCCAGACGAAAAATAACCGACTACAAATAGCTCTCGCTTTTGCGCCTCTCGAGCGTGTTCCGCTTCGAGCCGGGTCGTGAACCCATCAAAGCCGGCAGTTTTGATCGCATCGAGTTGCTCTCCCAACGACCAAGGGCGGACGGCCGAGGGATAATCGGTCAGCGACCACAAGTTGGCCACATGATAGAGTTTCGGGGTGGGCATCTGTTTCCGGGTTCTTCCGGCTTTTTCCAGGATAGTCAAGCGCGGGAAGAGGCGCTCCCCGAGAAGCCTGTCGTAATCGCCCTCGTCGTCGTCCTCGTCGTCGATAGAGGCGCGAACCGCTATTCGGCTGAATTGGGTTCCGCAACGTCAATTAGGGAGACATTGAGCGGTGGGTATAAAAACCGAGGACGAGGACGATTACGAGGGTGTCCGCTGACCGGTCGCTCGGCAAAGAACCGCAACAAAACAGTTGCATATCCTCCAAATCTCCTTAGCTTAACAAGCAACCAAATAGTTGCATATGTCTGACGTCATCGAAAAACGAATTGAACTCAACGCGCCCGTCTCCAGAGTCTGGCGGGCCTTGACTGACCACCGTGAATTTGGGGAATGGTTCTGCGCGAAACTGGATGGCCCCTTCGTTCCCGGAGAGATGTCTACCGGCCGCATCACCTACCCCGGTTACGAACATCTGAAGTGGGAAGCGACGGTACAAAGATGGAACCTGAACGCCTATTTTCGTTCACCTGGCACCCGTATGCGGTTGATCCCAATGTCGACTACTCCAATGAGCCTTCGACCTTGGTCGAGTTCAGGCTCGAGCCCAAAGACGGCGGCACGGTTTTGTATCTCAAGGAGTCAGGATTTGATGCGCTTCCTAAGGATCGCCGATTCGAAGCATTCAGGATGAACGACGACGGTTGGACCGAGCAGATGACCAATATCGAAAACCACCTCGGACTCAGGCCCTAGAAGGCCGCTAACTATGAGTCGAAGTACGAAGCGGCGGAGTACGCTGAAGGTCCGAGCCGCAGTTTTCGCGGCATTGGGTGCGGAAACCCGGTTAGCATTGATCGAAAGATTGTCGACCGGAACGCCGCAGTCTATCTCTCGGCTGGCCGAAGGTTCGACGTTAACCCGACAGGCGATCACCAAACATCTTCGGGTATTAGAAGAGGCTGGTGTAGTACAAAGTCTGCGAGTTGGGCGGGAAAGCCTATTCGAGTTCAGGCCAGAGCCGTTGAAAGAGCTTCAGTCTTATCTGGAGCGCGTGTCTGAGCAATGGGATAACGCCCTGGCGAGACTAAAAGCGTTTGTCGAGAGCGACCCCACGTAATCGTCCTCGATCCTTCACCCAGCGCTCAGTATCCACCTGCTAGATGTCGCGGAACCGAATTCAGCCCGGCCGCACGCCCTCTCCTAGCTCCTAGCTTCTAGCTCCTAGCTCCTTTCAAGCATCGCCCAAACGAACCCGGCGCCCTTTCCATGAACTCGCGCCATCTTAATCCAGAGAAGACAGAAGTGTTCGAGATGTAGCGCCGAGGAAAGAGGTCCGGCATCGACCGGGCGCCAACCAAGTTGTTCGACTAGACGCGCTACCAACGCTTTCGCCTTAATATCATCGCCTGCGATCAGCATCGCAGGTTTCAGATCGCCGTAGCCGGGATAGCGAGGATCTTCGAAATTTTCGTAACCATAGATCGTGAACGCTTTCACGACCTTAGCGGCCGGAACGAGTTTCTGAACTTGCTCAGAGCCGGAACCACTGGGCAAAGGATGGGTCAAGCCGGCTCCAACCGGGTTTGTACAATCGACTAATACTTTTCCGGCAAGAGCGGTCTCCAGGCCCGCTAGGGCGGCTGGGTTAGCCTGAAATGGAGTCGCCAAGAAGACCACCTCCGCTAACTCACATGCTTCCAAGGGTGATAAGCAACGCAAACTGTGATTCTTCTTGATGGCCGCAACGACGCTGCTCGATTGCGGGTCACGTGCGCCGATCGCCACTTGGTGGCCGGCCTGCGCAAGATGATCCGCCAACGCCGAACCGACATTTCCGATGCCGATGAATGTAATG
The DNA here is from genome assembly GCA_019236675.1 of Verrucomicrobiota bacterium. Taxonomy (GTDB): domain Bacteria; phylum Verrucomicrobiota; class Verrucomicrobiia; order Chthoniobacterales; family JAFAMB01; genus JAFAVN01. Next base: position 1,744 of record JAFAIO010000472.1, on the reverse strand, counting down.
TTCATGGATTCCGATAATTGGGTTTAGAATCCTGTGTTCTTGCCAGGTGGGTCAGAAAGTTGAAGGAATACGCCCTCCATCAACCCGCAAGGTTGCCCCGTCGATGTAGTCGGCGAGCGGACTGGCGAGAAAAGCGACGGCATTGGCTATGTCCTCGACGTGCCCCATGCGACCGACCGAATTAGGAACAATTTCAGCCACGGCCCGCCGCTCAATCTCAGGCCACTCATCGCCCCAACCGCGTTGGGCTGCAATGCCTCTCATGGTTCGCTCCAAAGCCGGCGTCACAATCGGGCCGGGTGAGATATTGTTTACGGTAACACCGGTTCCGGCCAGAGCCCGAGTGAGGCTGGCACTGGTATTCGAGACCGCCGCTTTTGCGGCCGCATAGTCGACCGCCACGTTCTCAGGATGACTTGCCCATCCGGTAGTAATTTGGATAATGCGTCCCCAGCCATTCGTGCGCAGCTCCGGCAGTAACAAACTCGCTAGACGCACCGCTGAGAAAAAATTCTGCTGAAAGGACTCAGCCCATTCGTCGAAGTTCTCCCCTTCCCATGTGATGGGCGCGCGATCGGCGCCACCCGCGTTGTTGACTAAAATATCGAGTCCTCCGAATGCTGCTACCGACGCCTGCGCCACCTGGCGGGAGCCCGACTCCGTACTGAGATCTCCAACCGCTACCGTGGCTTTACCGCCCGCGGTAGTTATTTCCTCCGAGACATGTTCTGCCCGCTTGCGATCGCGGCCGTGGATAACAACTGATACACCCTCTAAGGCAAGTGTGCGCGCTATCGCTTGCCCGATACCGGAACTGCTGCCGGTAATCAGGGCCCGTTTCCGCTGCAGTTTCAAATCCATATTATTCGCCAGCTAGAATATCCGGCGAGCCCAAATGTAAAAATACAAGTTACATATCGAGAACAAACTGTTAACGTATAAAAGCCAGGAGCAAGACTCATCTCCACGCCGAATTGTCTCCTCCTGGCTTCTGGATTCTGGCTCCTGGCTCCTTTGTTTCCCTGAAGCACTCGATGAAATTCCCCAGGATCTCGGAATCGTTCGTCCTGCACCACTCCAGGTGGAGGCTCAGTCTTGGAAACTGGGGCGAAAACTCTCGAAAGACGACCCCTGGCGGCGCAGCTTCGGCCAGGGAAGCCGGGTAGGGGCAGACGCCAAATCCAGCGGAAACGAGCCAGATTAGAGTCTGTAAATCGTGCGCAGCAAAGTCGATTTCGATGGTTACGCCATCTCGTTCGCAACGCGTTAACAGCTCGCGGCCGTAGCCCGGGATTGAACTCCAATCCATTAACAGCACCCGCGCTCCCGTTAGGTCCATCATCGAGACCTTATCCTTGCTTGCAAGTGGATGGTCGACCGGGATCGCCAGCAATTGTTGGTGATACTCTAGTTGCAACTCATCGATGGCTGCGACTCGCACCGATGTTCTGCGAGTAAAAATTATATCGAGCTCCATGGCCTCGAGTTTCTGCCGGAGAGGTCGGGCTCCGCCTTGTTGTACGATCAGATAAATGTCCGGGTACAAGTCGTGAAAGTTCTTGAAGCTGGCTGCGAACCGCGGAGTTAGGGCCGGCGGTACAATGCCGATCCTAAGCAGACCGCGTCGCCCATTCGCGATTTGCTGAGCGGTATCGCTGGCCCGACCGGCAGCCGCAACGACCTCCTTCGCTCGCGGCAGAAACGCTCTTCCCGGTAGGCTCAGCTTGACTGTCCTTTTCGTCCG
>JAFAIO010000457.1 GCA_019236675.1 Verrucomicrobiota bacterium | reverse complement strand
GTGGTCTCGACCAGCTGGCATTGCAGCAGCGGGCCGTTGATTCTGAGTAGTGGCTCGTGAGGGAACACGACCGTACCCTCCGGCATAGCATCCACGTCGCAGTCGATGACTAGCTCAGCTAAATAATCAAGGAACGCGGCCTCAAGTAGCGGTTTGCCCTCTTCATCCATGAGACCCTCTAAGTACTGAAGATCGTCGGGATAAAAGCGAAAATTCTCGATATACTCGATCGCATCCTCAAGCCCGCAGGCGATCGTGTATCCGCTCCCGAATGGTTGCTGGCGGAATGTTAGGTGGAAAGCGGCTTCCCTATCCCGCATCCCCTCTTTCCAATAACCGTAAGCCATCGTTAACTGATAGAGATCAGTCAACAGGGCGGGAGACACGCGATCGGGAGTCATGCGCAGGAGTTCAGGATCGGCCGGGTAACAAATTGCGAGACAAAAAAAGATTCTGCGAGGTTAAATAGGGAATCAGCCAGAGCTTTGCAGCGGCTCCTGGACTCCTGCAACTCCCGAACTTCTGAATCCTCTTTTGAGACTACCCCTGCGTCTGCCCGGACAGCCCTAACCAGTCGATAAACGAGGTTGCGCCACCCTGCAGATACCCGACTTGCCGGCGAACTTCTTTGCCGCTCGAATCGAGGAGAACATAGGTCGGGAAACCTTCGATCGCGTACTTCTTGGCCAAGTCCTGATTTTGGCTCTTTTCTGCTGGGCTCTGGGCGGCTTTTCTTGGGAAGTCCACCTTCACCAAGACTAGGTTCTTGAGAGCAAAATCTGAGAATTGCGATTGGTTGAAGACCTCTTTATCCATTTTGATGCACCAGGGGCACCAGTCGGATCCGGTAAAATCCAGCAGGATATATTTGTGCTCTTGGGCTGCTTGTTGGGAGGCCTGAGTAAAGTCGGTCTGCCAAGTCAGTTCCGCCGCTCGCAAGGATGTGCCCGCCGAAATCAGCAGGGCTAATGCTATAATAGGGAATCCCGGTGGCACCCGGAATAAGTGATTCATGTTCATGGGGTGAAAGCTCCGTCAATTAGTGGTCAACGGTTTGACGAGTGAACGCTCCCTCTATTTCAGGAAAATGTCCACCGCATCTGCGTACGTCTTAAAGGGATCAGGCATGGACAAGTAATCTTGGCTCTCCAGCGCGATCGAATCCCAATTGATGATGTAGGGGAGATTCTTCTTCTGAAAAAGCGCCACTGCTCGGGAGCGACCGGCAGCCCGGGTATTACTTGGAGCCGTGTATTTAGTTTCCTGACGCCGGACCGAGGCGTTGAATTCGCCAATCGTCTTGGCGGGTTTCAAAGCAAAGAAAAGGCCGCGCTCGGGATGAATATTATGGTATTCCAAATCGAGGCTTTGCACCCAGGGATCTTGCCAGGAGAGACCCTGGTCCTCGATAAACATGTTGAGTAACCAGCGCTTGGAGATCCAATCAACGCCCCCGATTAACAGGTCGGGTTTCCGCTTTAACGCATCCAAGGTAAATCCCCAAATCTCCAGGATCCAATCGGTTTCATCATCGGAGCCATGCAGGTAACGATGCGCCTGTTCCAAGAACTGATATTGAATATCCAGGGCGTCCTGAGTAGAGCCGTCATCCATTTCGACCAGCCACTGACCATCCGGGTTCCGCGAGATCTCGCGGGTGGCGAGCACAGCGTCCCTGAGAGCGATACTCTCAGGCATCAGGTTCTCTTCGAGTAGAGTCAAGATGCACACCGTCGTGCCAATTTTCAGGGCGGTCGCGAACGGACTCATGTTGGAGTCGCCGATCAAGAGGTGGAGCCGCCGATATTTCCGGTAATCCGCTAGCGGTTCGTCCCGCGCGTTGATAATCGCTCGGTTAAATTGGACCCATTGATAAATATCGTTGACGATATGATCCGCCCGTTGGCTGATTTGGAATGGGACATGTCCCGGGCGGTCCGGCACCTCGAAGTCGAAAGCCAACGGATTGGCCTGCCCGACTCTGCCCGCGCCGGAAAAGATTTGTCGCGTGGCCAGGAAAGCGAGCAGCGAGGCCAGGATCTCCGGGGTGAACTGCGCTTCTCGCCGCATCAGATAATTCTCATGACACCCAAACGTGGCGCCAGTGTGATGGTCAATATTGTTCTTTAGAAAGGAGACCTTATCCTCCACTCCGAGCTCGTGGATCGCCTGGTGTAAGAGCATGTCTCCCGCGATATCGTAAGCCACCAGGTCCCTGAGCGAGAGGCATTCCGGGGAAGAATATTCCAGGTGGCCCATATCGAGGTACAAGCGGCCTCCGTTCAAAAGAAAACCGCCGTTCCCCGGCGGCTCTTCATAATCCCGATAATGCAAATCGATCGCACCGACTCGACATTTTCGGAAGAGATGATTCTTAATTTTAACGGGCCAGGCGTCAGCCTGGCTCTGCGCTTGGTCCTCGGAAATTAGGCACCCGTATTCAGTTTCGAGACCAGCTACCCGATTCATGCCCTTTCAGTCTCTAACGAAACACCAGCACTGGCAACCGGAACTTGGGAAGAAACGTTGTGAGGTGCGGGACTTTTGCTGTCCCGGCGGGACGATCGAAAGTAGCCAGGCACGAAGTGCCTGGGTTATTGGTCAAAGAGCTCCGTCCCGTAGGGAACAGTGTGATCGAATGATCTCGTCCGCAGCTTTGATCCAGATTCGCGGCGTCATTCAAAATCAAGTTTGATTTCTAAAAGGCGATGCGCGTCCGGTGAATCGCCCGCGGAGACCAACTCACGCGGTAACCTACGGGACGGACCCATTCTAGACGCGTTTTCCAGGCACTTCGTGCCAGGCTACTTTCGGTCGTCCCTCCAGGACAATTCAGGCCTTCGTCGCGTTAATGTGGCCGAGGCTACTCTTTCTCATCCGAAGATTTCTTCGAACCGCTTTTCGACCCTTTACTCTTCGAGCTTCCATGGCTCTTTGAACCTTCGCCTTTCGACTCCTCATCCTTCGAACCATGTGAGCTCTTCGAGCCGGCACCGCTCTTACTGCCTCTACCTTCCAAAGAACTGGCCTTCTTCTTGGGAGTCTCGGATTCGTCGTCAGAATCTTTAGATCGTTGTGCCGTTTTCGAGCCTCCATTCGACTTCCCTTCGCCATTCGAGTCTTCATCCCTCGAACGGTGCGCACTCTTGGAGGAATGTGAGCTCTTTGAGCCATCGCTCTTGCTGCCGCCACCCTCGGAAGTGCTGGCCTTCTTCTTAGGACCCTCGGATTCGTCGTCAGTGTCTTTAGATGCCTTGGCCGTTTTCGATTTTACCTTTGATTTGCTTTCCCCTTTTGATCCGCCTTCTTCCTCCGCGTCGGAGGATGTTTTATGCTTCGCCGTGCCTTTATGTGCTAACGCGTTTCCGGTCTTCCCTTTGGCCCCTTTTTCTCCGTTGGATTTCTCGGCCTTGCTCTCGTTGGGCTCTTTTGGTTTCTGCTCGCGAGGCGGCCGGATTGCTTCTGGGGTTGCGCTTGGAACCAGATTGACTCGTTCGATCGGTTTATTAGGCAGATGGCTCGGAATATGCGCCTCAGACGCGTATTTCCGGTGCACTCCGTCGATGTCGTCTTTGGTCAAACCGTTCCACCCCTTATTGACGGTGGGCCTCACTATTGTCTTTATGACCGTCGGCACTTTAGTGGCATTCGCCTTCAGCTTGACCGCAGGGCCATTAACATCCAGCACGTTACCGTTGATTGATCTCGAGAAGTTATGTCGTCCCCTGACTTCAGCGTAATGGAGCAAATAGATCTTAACCTCTCGTCCCGTTTGCTGTGCTATGAAATCCGGGCGAGGACCAAAGTTGCTGATCGTCGTTTTGGTCGCTGAAATATTGGTAACGTTGTGGCTCGCGTTAATCAGTTCCAGGTTCTGAGCTACCGGAGCGAGTAATCCAACGTAACTTGAGTTGAACCAGGCGGTGGACGGCAAAAGACAAAACGCCCCGGGCCCGGTATCGGCATACGAATCGCACCAACTACCGATCGCTACCACTTCGCTAGGTCGAGGACATTCCGGGGGCAAAGGAGCCCAGCCGACAAAGCCGTTGTCGCAGATACGCCAAGAGACCCAAGCTGGCGACCAATCGATTCCTGGCGCCCAAACCCATCCGGTACCGTCGATGTTTGCCCAGCGTCCGTAATGATAGGTAGCCCAACCAAACGGCTCTTCGGTATCCCAATACCAACCGCGGTCGGTCGCCTCCCAATGCCCGTTGGTATAGGGCCGCCAATCCGCATTGTTGGCTGCTACGTTGGGCTGGAAAACGTAACCGTAGTTCTCTGCATAGATCCAGTGACCATCTGCGGACAACTGGTCGTAGAAGACGTCGTAGGAGTCGTTGACAGCAGCCTGATCGGTGACCGGGGCTTCTTCGTATACTCTGGAGGGACGGAGTGTTGGAGCAGTGGAGTCTTGGAGTGATGCTGGTCTGGGATCGTTCGAACAGAGTTCAGCAATAGCTGGATTGATGAGGCGTTGAGTCGGGGTTGGTACCGGGCTAGCTACCGAGCCCACGAGAGGAATCGCGATCAGAAAAACAAGGACCAAGAGTTTTCGCACGCGCGTCAACATGGCGGTGACGATGTGTATGCATGTTGGCCAAGTCGAGCGGAATATAAGGCGGTCCGCATGTGCTGATGAGAACGACGACGCGTGTCCGCGATAATAGGTTTCTGAAAACTTGAGGCCGTGTTTCACCGCTGACTCAACGGAGCGAATAACCAGCTAGCTCCGTAGGAGCGAAATCTTTATAGCTATGCCAATCTGTATGCGATCAGCCACCGTCGCTTCGCTATGGCGCGCCTAGCTATGAATTGGGCGCGACGAAGGCTTGGCGGAGTCGGCTCCGTTAGGAGCGACATCCAAGAGCGTGGTCCAGGCCTAGCCAACTTCCCAAATAAGATATCGCTCCTACGGAGCTGCATCCGTTTTAGGGCCGGTGAAAACTATAAAGATTTGACTCCTACGGAGCCCTTCTTGACCAGTTTCTGGTAGGCTTGGTGAACGCGAGAAACAGTGACCTCTCACGAGGGCCAAAAATTTAGTTGAAAGCCGCGCCCCTACGAGAATTGATTAGTCGATGAGTACTGCTGTTAGGGTTCGCTTTGCGCCTTCGCCGACTGGGTTTTTGCATGTCGGTGGCGCCCGCACTGCGCTTTTCAATTGGCTCTTTGCCCGGCACAATCAGGGTGTCTTTGTGCTCAGAATCGAGGACACGGACAAGAGTCGCGAACGCGAGGATGCAGTTGCCGTGATCTACGAAGGACTGCGTTGGCTTGGGATTGAATGGGATGAAGGCGGCGACAAGGGAGGAAAGTTTGGTCCTTATTTTCAGAGCGAGCGAGGTGCGGTCTACGAGAAGTATCTCCAGGTGCTTGACGAGAAAGGGCAGGTCTATGAGGACCAAGGCGCGATTCGGTTTCGTTCACCGCGTCGTCCGGTTGTGGTAGACGATATAGTCTGTGGCCGGATTGAGTTTGATCGTAGTATGGAGCCCGATATGACCATCCGCCGACCGGATGGGTCCTGGATCTTCCATTTCGTTAACGTCGTAGACGATATCGAGATGAAAATATCGCACGTGATCCGGGGCGAAGACCACTTAACCAACACGTCCAAACACGTCGCTCTTTACCAGGCTTTGGAGATCGAGCCGCCGCGCTTTGCGCATATCCCATTAATTCTTAACCGGGATGGCTCCAAGATGAGCAAGCGGGATGAAGGATCGAGTGTCACGAGTTATATCGAGCAAGGGTACGCGCCCGAAGCGGTCCGGAATTATCTGTGTCTGCTTGGCTGGTCGCCAAAAGACAATCGCGAGAAATTGGATATCGAGGAAACGATTCAGCTCTTTGATTTAGAGAAGGTAACTCGGCGCAATGCGTCCTTCGATCTCGACAAATGTTACTGGCTGAATTGGCAGTATCTGACCCAAATGCCCGTGTCGAGGTTTCGGGAATTGAGCCTGCCGTTTCTTGAAAAGGCAGGGATCCAAGTGACGGATGAAGCTTACCTGCTCGACGTACTTAAAATTGTCCAGGAGAAGATAAAATTACTAAAGGAGGTGCCGGATTGGATCGGCTACTTTTTTACCGAGGAATACGAATATGATCCCGAGGCGGTTGCCAAGACTTTTGTCGGTCCGGAAGTGATGCCGCGGCTCGGCAAGTTGAGCGAGGCCTACCAATCGGTGCCTGAGTGGAACGCACAGACGTTGGAAAGCGCGCTTAAGACTCTGGCTACGAGCATCCCGTGTAAGACGGGAGAGCTAATCCATCCAACGCGGTTGGCGGTGAGCGGGCGCTCCTTTGGGCCGAGTCTCTATCACATGCTGGAAGTGTTGGCGCGAGAGCGTGTCCTCGCCAGGCTGGAGCGGACGATCAAACGGTTTAGCAAATAAAGCCGAAATCCAGATTAAGATCCGCCGGGTGATCCCGATCTGGGATGAGAGACACTTCTCGTCTTTCGCTGCCGTCTAATCTGCGTAATCCGTGTAATTTGTGGACCCCAAATCTTCTGAAGTTTGGACTGTCGAGAGGCTGCGAGCGCTGTTACCCAGTCCTACCACTGCCGGGTTTCGGCTGGCTGTGCTAGGCGATCCAGTAGAACATTCGCTTTCGCCGCTGATGCAGAATGCGGCTCTGGAAGCCCGCCAGTTGCCTTACTGGTACGACCGGCTTCTAGTTTCGCCGGCCGAGCTGGAGATGGCTTTTATTTGCTTGCGAAGCCTGGGATTTATCGGTTGGAACCTGACCATCCCTCACAAACTCGCAGGCTACAGACTGGTTGATCGCCTTGACTCCGAAGCCGAAGCCTTGGGCGCAATCAACACGGTGGTGAATCGCGACGGTGAACTTATCGGATTCAACACCGACGGTCGCGGCCTCCAAGCTGCGCTGGTCGATGCCTTTGAGGTTGACCCAGCTAAGTCCAGCATTGCCTTGCTGGGAGCCGGGGGTGGGGCCGGACAGGCGTCGGCCCGGTTCTTGGCGAAACTGGGACCGGAAAGGCTTTTGCTGGTCAACCGTACGGCGGAAAAAATGGACGGACTTCGCCATGAATTGGCCGCGAGTTCGGATGTGAGCTTTTGGGACTTCAACCAACTCGGACAGGTTTTTCTGGAAGCGGACTTAATCATCAATGCGTCATCCTTAGGACTCAGAGAAACTCCTCTGGAGTGGGACCGCGGATGGCTGCGCCCGGAACATCGGTTGTTCGACATGGTTTATCGCCCTCAAGGAGCGACACCGGTGGTGGCCTGGGGGCAACGGAACGGAGTCCCAGCAGTGGATGGCCGGTTGATGTTGCTGCATCAAGGAGCTTTTGCCTTTGAACATTGGTTTGGCCAACCCGTTCCCTTAGCGGCTATGCGCGAGGCGCTTATGGCGAGGTAAGTGCGGCGCCGCTGCCCTAATCTTTCCGCCGCCTCGCTTCCCGAAAGCGGGATCTTCATCGCCCGTTCCTCATCCTCTCACCGTTTTGCTTGCGCGGAGGGCCTGAATCGGGCAAAAATGGTGGGCTGTGGTAAGGTAACGATCGGACGAAATAGTGATGACTGGATAACAGGTCTAAGGTATCGGGCACTTCTTTTTCTGTGATTCAAAATTTGTTGAAAATCGCCCGCGACAGTCATTGCACCGACGTACGCGCTTGCGAAGAAATCCTGCACGGAGCCGCTGAGGATCAGAGGTCTTTGATCCGAGCTATCCTCGATGCCAGGGTGGTAGATGAGGCGAAATTCCTGCGGGCCGTAAGCGGCTGGCTCGGAATTCCTTGGTGGGAAGAGGCGATTAATTCCGTGGCTGCGCCGCTGCGCGAAAAAATACCGGCTCGTCTCGCACTCCGGCACCAGATCGTGCCGCTCAGGCTTGAGAACAACACGATTTGGGTTGGCCTATACGATCCGTTTGATCTAGTGGCGCGCCAAGCCTTAGCGGCTGCGCTGGACCAGAGGATCGTTTACAACATGCTGACCAGGACCCAGATCCTGCAGGCATTACGGCAAGGTTACGGGATCGGTGCAGAAACCTTTGAGGCGCTCCTTGAAGGCCGGTCCACTGACAGCGACGACCCGGATCTGCGTCAAGAGACCAATGTTATCGACGTCGACGATTCGGAAGCGTCCGTCGTCAAATTTGTAAACCAGGTTTTGCGCGAGGGACTAGAACAACGGGCAACCGATATTCACTGGGAGCCGGTGGCAGATGATCTCCGGATTCGCTATCGAATAGATGGTGTTCTCCACGAAGTGCCGGTGCCGGCCAACATCCGGGTACTGCAAGCTTCGGTTATTTCGCGTTTAAAAGTGATGGCGCGCCTAGACATCGCCGAGCGCAGGCTGCCGCAGGATGGACGTATCAATCTTGAGCTGGATGGCCAACCCATCGACGTCCGCGTGGCGACGATACCTTCGGTCACTGGTGAGAGCGTCAGTCTGCGCCTTTTAGGTCAAGAGCGCTTCACCTTTGATCGTTTAGGACTTGATCCAGATTCTCGTCATAAAATCGAACATCTTTTGTCGCTGCCCAATGGCATCGTGCTAGTCACGGGGCCAACCGGGTGTGGCAAATCGACTTCTCTCTACACCTTTCTCTCGAGCTTAAACACTAAGGAGCGACGGATTGTCACTGTTGAGGATCCGGTCGAGTATCAACTTCCGGGCGTCATTCAAATTGCCGTTAAACCGGAAATCGATCTGACTTTTGCCAACGGGCTGCGCAGCATTCTGCGAGGTGATCCAAACGTGATTATGGTGGGAGAGATGCGTGACCGGGAAACGGCTGAGATCGCCATTCGCGGCGCGCTCACTGGTCACCTGGTTTTTAGCACGCTGCACACCAACGACGCCATTGGCGGCATCACGCGGTTGCTGGATATGGGGATCGAGCCGTTCTTAGTGGCGAGTTCGGTTCGAGCGTTTATCGCGCAACGACTGGTGCGCGTCCTTTGCACGCGATG
>JAFAIO010000401.1 GCA_019236675.1 Verrucomicrobiota bacterium | reverse complement strand
AGAAATGAACATTCGATCGACTCTCGGTGCCTCGCGGGTACGGAAAATACTCGAGCTCCTCCTGGAAATCGCCGTTCTCTCGGCCATCGGCGGAGTAATCGGCTCATTGATTGCCTGGGCTGCCGTCGAGCTCATTAAAAAGGTTAGTCCGGAGAATTTCCGCCGGTTCCAAGATGTTCAATTAGATAGCCACGCCTTCATTTTTATCGCCGCCGTTACGGGTCTGGTCGCACTATTTGCGGGCCTATTTCCAGCCTTGAGTAATTCCCATACGGATCTGGGGTCGGCTTTGAAAGATGAAGGCGGTCGCGCGGGGACTGCCGGACCTCATCGCCAGCGAGCTCAATCTTTTTTAGTTGCCAGCCAGGTAGCGCTCGCGTGCGTATCGCTCGTTGGAGCAGGACTATTGGTACGGAGTTTCTATGCAGCTTTTTCTTTGCCGCTAGGCTTCAGCACTACGCACCTCTTGAGCGCCAATATCAGTCCTACTACGCCCAAGTACGAAAAAGATCCCAGCCAGCTTTCAGTTCTTTGGGATCAAGTGCTGCAAAAAGCCCGCGGGTTGCCGGGTGTCACCGAGGTGGCGACGAATTCCGAACAACCGTTCGAATGGACTTTCGGTGATCCGACGGTGCCTTTCCAGTTCATGGGACAACCTGAAGTGGAACCTGGCAAAGAGCCTACTATGTGCGCGCAGGCTGTGTCGCCCGGTTATTTTCGTACTATGCAAATCCCCTTATTACAGGGACGGGATTTCGATGCCAATGATCGGGCTGGCAATCAACTCGTCGCAATCATCGATGCCGGTATGGCTCAACACTATTTTCCGAACGAAAATCCAATTGGCAAACAAATCCTCGATCTCCCAGGAGGAAGTCGCCACTTGAATCACGCGACCTGGACAATTGTTGGTGTAGTACAGAACTCACGGCATAATCGACCGCAGAATCCCACACCGCCTTATCAGGCCTATTTCCCTGATCACCAGGTGCAAAGACTTTTTAGAGAATTTCTGCTTCTGCGGACCACGGGCGATCCATCTCCGCTCATCCCTGAGATCCGGAGACTAGTGGCATCTGTTGATCCTGAAGTGCCGGCAACGCGCGTCATGACGTTTGACGATTTAGTGGCGGAGAAATTCGCGCCCCAAAGGTTAGGTATGCTTTTAGGCGCAATATTTTCTGCCGCTGCGCTATTCCTATCCGCAGTCGGTCTATATGGTCTGTTAGCCTATGCCGTTAGCCAGCGCAGACGCGAGATCGGTGTTCGCATCGCCTTAGGGGCGCAATCTTCCAACATTCTGAGGTTGGTCATCACCCAAGGGCTAAAATTAGTTGCGATCGGGCTAGTTATCGGAATGCTATCGGCCTTAGTTCTGGCTCGCTTCATCGAAAGCATCTTGTACGGCGTAAATACTAACGATCCCTTCACGCTGTGCCTGGCCGTCCTTATCATTAGCTTATCCGCGGTTGTTGCCTGCCTATTGCCGGCCGTGCGCGCCGTCAGAATCAACCCGATCACCGCGCTGCGGGAATAATGCGCTAACGCAAATAGCTAATAGCCAATAGCTGACAGCAAAAGAGGAATAGCCGCGAAAAGCAGACTTCCTCCGTCGTCCCTCGGCCCCGGAACTTCCTCCGTCGCCAAAGCTATGGAGGATAAAATGGAGGACAAGTCGCCCATATCCCCCTTTTAGCTACGTCAGCCAAGGGCGCAAAAGCACAAAAAGAACGGAAAACAATGCCACAAAGAAAAAAACGACGAACAGCAATACAGGTTTGGCTCAAATTGGAGCCGGCCGGAGGAAGACGCCGCGTGGCACCTGCAACGGGATCGGTAGATCGTTGACTGTCCGGGTGTTAGTGGGACGTTCCCGCGTGATTGCGATGATCGACGCTAAGCACCGGTTGACTATCCCGGGATCGCTCGTGCAGACAGGGCCGGGCGAGATGTTTGAGACATTTTACGATGCTGAAGAGGATGAAATCATCCTTCGCCGGATCAAGAGAAAAAACAATTGGGCCGAGGTTTGGCGAGATTGTCCTTCCAAGATCGATCAACCTTTGCCGAGGCGAAGCCATGAGTACTTTCGGCAAAAAATGTGAGTTGGCTTTTGGATTCCGTCGCGGGGTTTTTTCGAAGGGTTTCCGAGTGTGACGCGGGAGCAGGTCTTGGCTTTAGAGCGGTCTAAAGCGCACGCTCTGGCGCGTCATTGAATGTGCATTCTGCTCGACGGAAACCCCGATTTTTAGTGCGATTGCCTTCGTTTCCATTCGGAGATAGAATTTCAAACGTGATTCAAACTGCTGAAGCAATCATTGACGAGCACGGCGTGGTTCGGCTTCTCGAGCCTGTTCAGATAAGTGGGCATCGGCGAGCTCTCGTAACGATTCTGGATGAAGAACCGTTACTACCACACGAGACAGCGATTCTCAGCGAAGGCTCTTTGGCTCAAGATTGGAATCGGCCGGAGGAAGACGCAGCATGGTCACACCTTCAACGGGATCGGTAGTCCTCGTACCATTTCCGTTCTCTGACCTATTTAAGCGACTCCTTGCGGCAGTAACGCAAGTATTTGGCAGGGTGACCTGAGTGGAGCAAAATACTCGACTGTCTCCTTTTTGCACAGCGGTGGATGGTGCAGAATCCGAACACCTACTAGACCTGGCACGTAATCTGCCTTTTAGACACCAAGTTGCCCCGGCGGGCGCTCCTGAGTAATCGACAGCCGTGGGCGAAACTGCCGCTAATGAATACGAAGATCGCAAAAAATCATCCACAGCAAGGTCACAAAGGCCACAAAGATGTCGGCCTCGCAAGCGAGGCGCGCTCCACTAATCACTAATCACCAATCACAAGTCTTTGCCCGTGCGCCATACACTCCGCCTCCTGCTAAAATCTCCCGCCTTCACCGTCACCGCCGTTCTAATCCTAGGCTGCGGTATCGGTGCGAATACCGCGATTTTTAGTTTAATTGATTCGCTTTTACTCAAGCCTTTGCCGTATCCACGATCAGACCGGCTGGTAGAGGTCTTTCAGCCGTTACGCAACATCCAAAAATTTTACGTCTGTTACCCGGATTATCTCGATTTCTGTGCTAGCCAAAACTCCTTTCAGGATTTAGCTGCAACTTATAACGACGATCTGGTTTTAACGGGTCAGGGTGAAGCGGCCCACCTGACGGCGACATTTGTTACCGGGAACTACTTTCGGACCTTGGGTAGATCGATGTTGGTTGGTCAGACGCTTGGCCAAGAGTCGGATCGCGCCGATACACCAGCTGTGGTGGTTATTGGTGAACATTTGTGGCGGAGCCGGTTCCACGCCGATCCGAACGTTGTCGGCACTCATATAGTCCTCAGCGGCGCCCGTTATCAGGTTGTTGGAGTTACTGCACAACGCTCCGATGAAACGGCGGACCTCTATCTCCCATTGACATTCGAGCCGGCGTTAGACCGACTAAAGCTGGAGCGAGCAAATCATGGCTTTCGTTGCTTTGGTAGACTGAAGGACGGTGTCACCCTGCAACAGGCCCAGGCGGACTTAGAGGTTACCGCGGAAAACTTAAGGAAACGGTTTCCAGATACTCATTCGACAGTCACCGTTCGAATCGCGCCACTGTTAGACAGTGTTGTGGGCGATTTCACGGCGACACTCTGGTTAGTGGGCGCCTCGGTAGTGCTGCTTTTGGTAATTGCCTGCGCCAACATTGCGGGATTGCATCTCGCTCGCGGCCTGGAGCGGCAGCGGGAAATGACGATTCGGGCTTCGCTCGGAGCAAGCAAAGTCCGGTTGGTTCGGGAGGTGTTAATTGAGACGGTAATTCTTTCGATCCTGGGCGGATTGGCCGGGTTTTTTCTGGCTCGGTGGGGAGTTATTCTGATCCGGCTGGTCGCGCCTTCCGGCATTCCGCGGTTTGACGAAATCCGTTTCAACAACGGAGCATTCTGTCTGGTCACACTGGCGTCGATCGCGATCTCGCTATTTGCCGGCCTTTTCCCGGCGCTTGCATTAGCCAAAACCGATCTCACTTCAAGCTTGCGCAGCGAGGGCGCGGTCGGTGGTACCAACAGCCGGCAACGACAAAGAACTCAACAGGGCCTTATTGTTTGCCAGGTGGCGTTCGCATCACTGTTACTCTTTGGCTGCGTACTGTTGGCCCACAGCTTTCAAATGCTGCAAGGGGCGCCGTTGGGGTTCAACCCGCACGGGGTATTGATCGCAGACATTTATTTGCCAGAAGCGAAGTACGGTACTCTGGAGCAGTGCAAAACATTCTTTCAAAACCTCGTCGACAAGGTGACGAAATTGCCTGGGGTCAAGGGAGCCGGTCTCACCGACGCTTTACCGTTCTCTTTGGATGACAATGAGGGATTTGCCGGACCGTTCGGTGTGACCGGACAGCCTGAGCCTGATCGAGGGCATCGACCAAGAGCGACTCTGGAGATGATCTCACCAGACTACTTTCGCACCCTTGAAATTCCGATCCTCCAGGGACGCGGATTCGACGCCGTGGATGCGCTGGGCGGGAATCGGGTGGTTATCGTGAACCGAGCGTTGGCGGACAACTATTTCCCCGGACAGGATCCAATCGGAAAACAGATCCATGACTTCGGTGAGATTGTGAGAGGCAACCGCACGAGTTACACCATCATCGGAGTGGTGCCGACCATCTATCAAGTCGCACCCGCCCAACAACATATCAATTTTCAAACTTATTATCCTTTCGGCCAACCGCATCCTTATCGTACCGCGAACGCTGGTACCCTAGTTGTACGCACGGATGGTAACCCGGTTGGTTTGATGCCGGCGGTGCAAAAGGTAGTCGCTGCTCTGGATCCAGATGTGCCACTATCTGATTCGGGGACGTTGGAAGGCCTCGTTGCAAAATCGTTCGAGACCCGCCGAGCAACGGTGTTCACGGTGGCATTGTTCACCCTGTTTGCCCTGACTCTCTCCACCGTCGGTGTCTACACCATTCTCGCACGATTAGTCAGCCTGCGTACGCGTGAGATTGGGATCCGGATCGCGATCGGCGCTCAAATCATTGATGTCGTGCAGATCGTGTTAGGGCAGGGGATAAAGATTGTTTGTGTCGGGTTAATTCTCGGTATTGGATCAGCCCTGATCTTGAGCCAGTTCTTATCCAGCTTGCTTTATGGCATAAGCAGTTATGATCCGGTCACAATCGGCTTTGTTATCGTCGCACTCGCCATAGCCGCCATTGTCGCTTGCCTGATCCCCACCGTACGAGCCATCAGAATCAATCCGATCATCGCGCTACGCGAATAATCCTGGAGGCGAGCCGCTTTTCATCGTGCCCGGCGGTCTAATATCTTACCTCCCGGTGTGAGCCTGACGGAAAGATTCGAAAAAGGGGTGGCTCCCGGGAACGTCTCGTACCCACGCATTCACCCAGCGTTTTCTCCCGGCGGAGCCATCGATTCACCTGTTGCCGATAGATCTGCTACGCCGTCGGTCGCGGCGTTACCGACTGATGAAGGGAGTGACGAGGATATTTTTCTGTGTTTTGGACAGAGGTGGCCGAATGTCTACTATTCAGGTTTCCCTCTTTTCTTTTCCAAACAGTTTGGCAACTTCTCAATTAAGGACGTAACCCGCTCGGAAGCCTGAGAATGTTTGGGAGGTGTGTCAAAATAGAGAGGTCCTCTTATGCGAAAAATTAGCATGGCTGTGTTCTTGTCGGCTATATCCGGATTTTCTTGTGTGGCGCCACTGCCTGCGGCATTCCTTTATGTAGTGAGTCCGCATCAAAACGTTGCCGGATTCAAAATTGAGTCTACAGGGACTTTAACGGCGGTGCCGGGTTCGCCGTTTGCTTTGGATGAGCAAACCATGGCGGTCGATGCCTCAGGTCGATTCGCCTACCTGGTGGATGGTGAGAACGCCAGCCTCCATCTTTATGATATTGGATCCGACGGATCCCTGACTTTTGTTTCGTCGTTTGATGCGGGAGTCGCCTCTACCCTGACACTCGACCCGTCTGGTAAATTTATTTACGTCAACAGCATGAACACGGGGCAAATTTATGGGTTCACCATCGGGACCAATGGTGCCTTGACAGCGGTGCCGGGTTCGCCATACACAGTCGGAAATAGCGCCTTCTTGATCGCCATCGAGCCGGTGCGAGAGATCATGTATCTGTCGTCTAAGGCGTCCGCCGTCACAACGTACCAGATCAATAGCGATGGGTCTTTGTCGTTTCTGCAAAAGCTGGCGTCGAAGCCCCCCAAAATCCCGGGTTTTCAAGCCAGCGGCTGATCCTAACGGAAAGTTCCTTTACGGCGAGATCAACGGGCACGACATCGCCGGATTCGAAGTAGGTGCCAAAGGCAGACTGACACAGGTTGGGCATACCCTCTTTAGTCTGCCCAGCGGATCCGTCCTCGTGGGTATGGATCTGCTCGGCAAATATTTGTTTGTGACCGACTTTTATCAGAGTGAAGTCTCGGCTTTTACTATCGACGCGGGTCTTTTTGGCCGGCCAGCAGCGTTCTTGAGCTGAATCAGTCGCGCCAATGTCACACATCGAAACGTGAGATCCTGCTCGCTGATCTCGAACGAATCATTTAGCAATTCTTCGTACGAGCGTGCGCCCGGGATCTCACCCAGCAGATCAAGCGGCCCAAGATCTGTCGTAAGAGTAAAGTTCAGGCCGTTCTTTAAGGTCCTCAGATCGAGCTCGAATGGTAAGCCTGGAAGAGCTCCCCGCAGATAAGGGTTGGCGCTGCGTAACGCGGTAACGATCTGCCGCAGGTTTTTTTCCTTTCGGCTGTAAACGATGTCCAGATCGTAAGTTAGCCGAGCCGAACCGAAAAGATTGGCCGCGACTCCACCTTCCACGATAAACTCAACCCCGTGACTGGTAAGTAGTTTGATGATACTCGAGAAGTTTGGAACATCGCGCGTTTGCGCATCCATGGTTAGCCTTTCAGTGCTCGGATGCCTGCGCCGCGAAACTTATTAGCTGCTTCCACGTTACGCTGCAATTTCAGCAAACGTTCGGTGTAGCTCAGCCGAAGGTTTTCGCGAATGAGAGATCGATCAACGTCATTTAAGTAAAGACTGATTATTTCTTCGCAAGCCAGTGGCGGTAACTGGGAAAGTTTAGCCCGAACCTGCGAAACTTGAGACGAGCCTGACTCCACGAGACAATCTACCACAATTTTCGCGTTCTCGCCTTCTCGAGGCGATCTGCGCTAAGATGGTGCTTTTGTTCGATTCGGCGTTTTCCGTTGCGGAGGGAGTGCAGGGCGCGCTCGTGCCTTCCGTCAGGCGTGTCCTTCACTTCGCAATCGTGTGCTCGACTACGATTGGCAAAGTAAAGGTCCCGCTTTGCTCCGGCGAGAATTCCCAGTTCTTTTTGACAAAATCGATTGCCGCGGCCGTCGCTTTCGGAGAGCCACTGACCGGCGTGATTTCCACAATGACGCCGTTCTTGACTACAATTCGAACAACGGCTTTGGGCTTTATCGGTTTTCCGCTTGGGTTCCGAAAAAAGATTGGCAGCGTGTAATTCTTGGTTAGATCGGCTTTGAATTTCCATTTTTCTTTGATCCATGAAGCAGCGGGCGAAGCGAGATCGTCAGGGCCGCTCTTCGGAACGACATCGGTAACCACGCCCTCTTTCACTTTAATTAGTAGCAGCACATCTCCTTCTTCATTTTTCTTTCTGGCTGCTGCGGGGTAAGGGGGCGCCGGCCGATACAAAAATTCCGAATCTATGCCGCCGCCCGGCTCATAACGGAAACGAATAGGAAGATCAAATACGCCGGTCGTACCAGACTTAAACTTCCAATTTGCTTTGACCCATCTGACGGAGGCTGCTGCCAGCGTAGGAGGGCCCGTGATCACGCTAACCCCGACTGGTTTGCCGTTCTCGACCTTAACTTGCAGAACAACGGTTCCTTGTTCGTGAGCCTGAATGGCCTGGGTCGGATAGGGAGGATACGGCTTAGTGACAGCGAATTGTTCAGCGTTAGGATGATCTTCGGCTAAAGCCGGTGAAAACCCCCAGCACAGCAGGATAGCAATCACCGTTATGCTTGGGTCGATCCGAGTTTTCTCACATAGCGGCATCGCGATCTTGTATCATGAGCACGATCGTCGATGAAGGAATTTCCTTTTGCTGAGGTACTTGTCTTGGTGGCCGTTCGGCTCGGCGGCAAACAGAATGTGGACACCTGGCTAGCGCCGCTCACTCGGGCAAGCGTATCGGGCTTGCGCGGCAATATCAATTTTGAGTGATCGACAACACCATCAGAAGTTGAACAGCGTCTCAAGATGAGACGTCTTTTTCTCATTTTGACACGGTTTCTTAGCTCGGGTTCGTCCACTGAGGCTTTGTGCCGCAGCCGTCGAACCGAAGTCACTAAGATTCCCATTCAGGTAGAACTGGCACATAACCTGCCGCAAATAAGAGTAGTTGAAGGAGTTCGAGGAGTTGCAGGAGTTCAGGAGCCGCGAACGAATCGGAAAAAAGACGTCAGTCTCGTAGCTCCTAGATTCTAGCTTCCGTCTTCGCTACGCTACGGCGTGACAGGCTCTGGCTACTGGATTCCAGCTCCGAAACTGATTACTAACCTACTGATTACTGCTCACTAGCCTTTTTCACCAATCACTAATCACCAATCGCTCGCACCCCCGTGTTCCCCCTCCGCCATACACTCCGCCTCCTGCTTAAGTCGCCCGGCTTCACCATCACGGCGGTTCTGATCCTCGGTTTTGGTATCGGCGCTAACACGGCTATCTTCAGCCTGATTGATTTCGTCCTGCTTAAGCCGCCGCCGTACCCACGGGCTGAGAGGATGGTCAACGTGTCCATGCCCAGTGAGCACGCGCCCGACGGTTTTTTT
>JAFAIO010000329.1 GCA_019236675.1 Verrucomicrobiota bacterium | reverse complement strand
AAGAGGACGACAATTCGTAACCAGGCGAGGCGCTTGGCGCGAAGTTATTCACAATCTGGGGTCGCTCACGCTCCAAAGCTGAAAACTGGCTTTGGCCCCAGCTTGATGAATAACTTCGGAGCCACCATAAGGACGAGTTCGATTACGAGAACGATTATTGGTGTGCCGGAGAGGGGACTCGAACCCCTAAGGATTGCTCCACCAGATCCTAAGTCTGGCGCGTCTGCCAATTTCGCCACCCCGGCCTCTTTTAAAGGAACCGCGATTTAGCCACAGTTCCATTCAAAAATCAATCGGTGGTGATCGCGACCGCGCCAACCTTCAGGGGTGGCGTCCCCTGCCAATCACCAATCACTGCTCACTTTTCAGTCGCACCGGCTTGTGGTCGACCCTTAGCCGAATTAAATTTCCGTTTTCACATGGCTGACCCGTTTGTTCACCTCCACCTGCACACTGAATACTCTCTACTAGACGGCGCGATCCGGATCCCTGACCTGATGAAGAAATCGGTCGAGTACGGGATGCAGGCGGTTGCCATTACCGACCATGGCAACATGTATGGGGTGATTGAGTTTTATCAGGCTGCGCAGAAGGCCGGCATTAAGCCGCTGGTGGGTTGCGAAGTTTATATGGCGCCTGGCAAGAGGACAGATCGAAGCGCCTCCTCCGCCAAAGACGCTTCTTTCCATTTCAATTTGTTAGCGAAGGATTTCACCGGGTACAGCAACTTAGTGAAACTGGTCTCAGAGGCGTATCTCACCGGGTTCCATTACAAGCCGAGAATTGATAAGGAGTTATTGGCGGCGCACAGCGCCGGGTTAATCGGTCTAAGCTCCTGTCTCAAAGGCGAAATCAATGTTGCGATTCAAAATGGCGATTTAAAAAAAGCCGAAGAAACGGCCGGTATCTTCCGGGATATTTTTGGTCCCGGTAATTTCTTCCTGGAAATGCAAGACCACGGGTTGGAGCAACAACACCTGGTCAATAGTCAGTTGAAGAAGATCGCGGCAAAGCTGGATCTGCCGTTAGTGGCGACCAATGACGCGCATTTTTTAGAGCGATCCCATCATGAAGCCCATGATGTCATGATCTGTATCGGCACCGGCGCAATGGTCCACGACGAGCGCCGGATGCGGTATCCGACCGAGGTCTATTTCAAGTCGCCGGAAGAAATGGCGGCATTGTTCGGGGATTGCCCGGAAGCCCTGAAGAATACCCTTAGGATCGCGGAAATGTGTGATCTGAAGCTGGAGTTCGGCGTCTCCAAATATCCGGCCTACGAACCGCCGCCTGGCAAAACCAGAGAAAGCTATCTCCGAGAGCTTTGTTACGAAGGCTTAAACCGGCGATTTGGAGAGCGAGCCGAGACCGACAAAGAGCTACGCAACCGGTTGGATTACGAGCTTTCCGTCCTCGAGAAGACTGGGTTTACTAGCTATTTTTTGATTGTTTGGGATTTCATTCATTTTGCGAAATCGCACGGGATTCCGGTTGGTCCTGGACGCGGTTCAGCGGCCGGCTCGTTGATTGCCTATGTGCTTTCGATTACCGACCTTGATCCGCTTCGGTTCGGCCTGATTTTCGAGCGTTTCTTGAATCCGGAACGGGTCAGCCCGCCGGATATCGACGTTGATTTTTGCCAAAACCGGCGAGGCGAAGTCATCGAGTACGTGCGCCAGAAGTATGGAGACCGAGCGGTCTCGCAAATCATCACTTTCGGCACGTTAGGCGCGAAGAGCGTGGTTCGCGATGTTGGCCGTGTCCTTGGGCTCAGTTATTCCGATGCCGATCGCATCGCTAAAATGATCCCAAATGAGCTGGGAATCACGCTCTCCTCTGCTTACGAGAAAAATCCGGAGCTCAAGCAAGCAGTAGACAGCGAGGAATCGACCCAGCAATTGTGGGGGTTAGCGACTCTCCTGGAAGGGTTGACCCGCAACACCGGGATCCATGCCGCCGGCGTTGTGATCGGGGACAAACCTTTGGACGAATATATCCCTCTCTGCCGCGGAAACGACGACGAGGTAGTGACGCAGTACGCGATGGGTCCCCTCACCGACCTGGGGATGCTGAAGATGGATTTCCTTGGGTTGAAAACCCTCACCGTGCTCGACGATGCCGCTATTTTAATCCGGCAACGCGACGCGCAATTCTCCCTGGAAAACATTCCGTTAGAGGACCGAGCGACGTTCGCTCTGTTGAATCGGGGAGAAACGATAGGGGTGTTCCAGTTAGAATCCGGCGGCATGACCAACCTGTGTAAACAGTTCGATGTTAATGCCATCGACGATATCATTGCGTTGATCGCGCTTTATCGGCCGGGCCCGATGGAGCTTATCCCGGACTATATCAAGCGGAAGAAAGGCTTAACCAAGATCAAATACGAACACCCTCTTTTGAAAGAGGTCTGTGCGGACACTTACGGGGTCATGATTTATCAGGAACAGGTACAACGAGCAGCCAACGTGCTGGCTGGGTACACGTTGGGCCAAGCCGATCTGCTCCGCCGTGCCATGGGTAAAAAGGACAAGGAGAAGATGGCCAAGGAGCGCGGCAATTTCATCGCCGGATGCAAACGGGTAAATGACATCGACGAGAAGAAGGCGAACGCAATCTTCGACCTATTGGAAAAGTTCGCCGGATACGGGTTTAACAAGAGCCATAGCGCGGCGTACGGCCTGATCAGCTACCAAACCGCTTATTTAAAGGCGAATTATCCGGTCGAGTTCATGGCCGGGTTGCTCAGCAACGAGGTGAATAATACCGACAAGATTTCGGTGTTCGTTGCGGAATGCCAGAGGATGGGAATGGGGATCTTGCCGCCGGATATCAATCGAAGCAGCCTCAAATTTGTTCCTGAAACGACTGAGCGCGGGCATGGGATTCGTTACGGGCTTGCCGCGATCAAGAATATCGGTGAAGCCTCGATGGCTGCAGCGATCAGGGAAAGGGAGAAAGCCGGGCCATTCAAATCGCTTGATGATTATTGCGGGCGTCTCGATTCGCGGTCGGTTAATCGGAAGAGCCTGGAAAGCTTGATCAGGTCAGGCGCCTTTGATTTCACCGGACAGGATCGGGCCCAATTGTTTGCTCAGATCGATCAGGCACTGGCTTCAGGCGCTGCTTTACAAAAAGACCGTTTGGCCGGTCAAGTGTCGCTCTTTGGCGATCTTGAGCTCGCCCCTCCTACCGGCAAACGCAATGGGCGCACCACCGATTTCACACCATGGAGCCTCAGCGAAAAGCTTGCCTATGAGAAAGAGCTACTCGGGTTTTATGTTACGGGCCATCCGTTGGATGCTTACCGTGACCTGCTCGAAGGCGGGAAATATACCGCCATTACGGATCTGGCGAATCTAGAGGACAGAGAACAGGTCAAGGTGGCCGGCACCATCTCAAGCCTAGAAAAGAAGTTCACCCGCAAAGACGGCAAACCGTTCGCGGTGATGACCCTCGAGGATTTTACCGGGACCAGCGAAGTGTTGGTCTGGGCAGACATATTTGCCAGGTTCGGGAAAGAGCTAGAAGCGGGTAAGATCGTTGCCGTTTCCGCGAAGTTGGAACGGCGCGACGAAACGGTTCGTTTGATTGCCTCTGAGATTGGTCCGGTCGCCAAGGGGAAAAAGGCCGGCGCACTCACCATTGATATCGCTCTAGAGCGAACCAATGAAGATCAGTTGATGGCTTTGAGGGAGTTAGTTATGAAGCATCCCGGACCACAACCTCTATTTCTACGGTTTCGAGCGCCGGACGGCCAAGAATTGAAGGTGAAAACGAATACCGGGTATTCGGTCCGGGATGATGAATCATTCCGCGAAGAGCTGTCGCAACTCTTGGGTTAAGGGTTTGCGGTTTGCAGTTGTCAGTTGGCAGTTGTCAGTTTGACGTTGGCCGCGTTTTGGGGTTCCTGCGCACGTAATACCTTGGCGAAAATGGGACTTATAGGACCTAAGGGACTGTTGTGGATGTTTACAGGCCGAGTTGAGACCATCGTGAACGGCAAACCGCTAACGGCAAACTGCCAACCGCAAACCGTTTAACTGTTCTTGCAAATGACGGTTTTCGCATTAGTGTCGACATTCCCGTCGCCTGGACTATGACGCCTTTTAACCGCGAAGTGAAGATTTTCTCGGGTTCGGCTCACCCCGAGCTCGCCCAGAGAATCGCTAAATCCATGGGTTACCCCCTCGGGGACGCTACGGTCAGTTCGTTTCCGGACGGAGAGAGCCGGGTGAAAATCAACGAGAATATCCGCGGCCGAGACGTCTTTATTGTCCAGCCTACTTGCCCCCCCACGAATCAAAATTTGATGGAGCTGCTCATCATGATCGATGCAGCTCGCCGGGCAAGCGCTTATCGTATTACGGCTGTTATCCCCTATTTCGGTTATGCGCGTCAGGACCGAAAGGATCAGCCCCGAGTTCCGATCACCGCCAAGCTGGTAGCCAACCTGCTAGTGGCTGCCGGCACGCACCGGGTTCTGACTCTCGATCTGCACGCGCAACAGATCCAAGGTTTTTTCGATATTCCCGTCGACCATCTGTACGCGGCGCCGGTGCTAATCCGGTACATCAGGCAGAAGAAACTGGATAACCTGGTGATTGTTTCCCCTGACGTGGGTGGTCTCAAGCTGGCCTCGGCTTACGCGGAAGCATTGGGAGCAACTCTAGCCATCGTCGGCAAAAGACGCACTAGCCCTACCGAGACCGAAGCGCTTCACGTTATCGGCGATGTGGAAGGTAAGAACGTCTTAATGGTGGACGACTTGACCGAGACAGCGGGAACTTTGACTAGCGCGGCGGCCCTCCTAAAGAAGCAGGGCGCTTTAGAGATTTATGCAGGGGTTTCGCACGCGGTTTTTACTGATATAGCCCATGAGCGCTTGCGAAAATCCACAATTTTGGAATTGATCACGACTGACAGTACACCTGTCCGGTTGCACCCGGATTGCCGGATCACGGTGTTATCGATCGCAGAACTCTTGGGACAAGGTATCCAACGAATTTATTCTAATGAGTCGGTGAGTTCACTCTTCGACGTCCAGACGGAACAGTGAGGTTA
>JAFAIO010000231.1 GCA_019236675.1 Verrucomicrobiota bacterium | reverse complement strand
CAACCCTCCGGGCCGCGGCCAGTTGGCTGTTTTTCCGCGTTGCTCACTCCTTACGTATCGATTCAGATATGCTCGTCGTTCGCGCCTTGAAAAACAGCCAACTGACCAGCGGCGAAAGACCAGCTATTTCGTGAACAGGACACTAGGCTTGTCAGGCAAGAAAGGGATCGTCTGTGCTGCGTCAAAGGGGCTAGGCCGTGCCTGCGCGTTTGCGCTTGCGCGGGAGGGCGTCAATCTGATCATTAATGCGCGAAGTCCAGAGAGGCTGGAAGCTACCGCTGAACAAATCCGAGTGGAGACAGGGGTCAGCGTCACCGCGATCCCGACAGATATCGCGACAGAAGCCGGTCGACAAGCGGTCCTAGGCGCCTGCTCCGACCCAGATATCCTGATCAATAACGCGGGTGGACCGCCTCCCGGCGACTTTAGAAATGTTAACCGCGAGGACTGGGTGCGCGCGTTTGATGCAAATATGCTGACCCCGATCCTTCTGATCCGTGAAGTGATCGACGGCATGATCGATCCACGGTTTGGCCGAATTATCAATATTACTAGCAGCGGGGTGAAATCTCCTGGAACCTATCCGCAACTCGGTGTCTCAATCGGAGTCCGGGCAGGGTTGACGGGGTTTATCGGAGTGTTATCCCGTCAGGTGGTACATTATAACGTCACCATCAACGGGCTTTTGCCAGGACGCTTCGAAACGGACCGGCTGCGTGAGAACCTTGAATTCGCGGCAAAAAGTGCCGGCCATTTCGCCGGAGGACGAGGTGCTTCGGGTGATAGAAACCATTCCGGCGGGGCGTTTTGGTCAGCCGGAAGAGTTTGGTAGTTTCGCCGCATTTCTGTGCAGTGCCCAGGCAGGTTATCTGACCGGACAAAACATTGTGTTTGATGGTGGCTCATTCTCTGGCTTGACCTGAGGATCCACGAACCGGGTAATTATGATCTGTCGTCGCTTCTTGGTTTTGCTAACCTGCCAAGCAGGGAGAGCCATCGCCAGATCCGAGATGGTCGAGGCGCAATAACTTCAATGGTCGTGCCGTTGCCCGGGCGGCTATCGATCCGGATCTTGCCTCCGAGTTGTCGAGAACGTTCCTCGATGCCAAGAAGCCCTAGTCCACCCGAGATCCCGCTTTCGTTCGGAGCGGTTTTGATCGACCGGGAAGCACCGCCAGGCTTATAATCGAACCCAACTCCGTCGTCGCGAAGCCGAAGTCGAAGCTCTTTGGCGGAGTAATCCAGTTCTGCGTTGAACTTGTGCGCTTCGGCGTGTTTCAACGTGTTGGTAAGCGATTCCTGAGTAATTCTCACGAGTGCCTGTTCCCAAGCGGACCCGATCTGGTAGGGTGCGCCGGACACTTTGAGCACTGGGCGTAGTCGAGCGCCATCTGCGGTTCGGGTCAGAACCGTCTCTAGTGCGGATGGCAACGAGACGTTGGTTTCGAGCACCCCTGAGCGCAGAGCTCGCATAGCCCGACGCGTTTCCTTCAGGTTCTCTCTCGCCAATTTGGCCACGTCATCAAGGCTTGCGAGCATCGGATCAAAATGCATCTTCTTGGCGAGACTCCTGGCTGCGTCGAGTCGCCACACGAGTCCGACGGTGCCTCTCGCCACCGTGTCATGTAGCTCGCGCGCCAGTCGGGTTCGTTCTTGCAGGATCTGTTGGAGCCGCCACCGC
Organism: Verrucomicrobiota bacterium; assembly: GCA_019236675.1. Taxonomy (GTDB): domain Bacteria; phylum Verrucomicrobiota; class Verrucomicrobiia; order Chthoniobacterales; family JAFAMB01; genus JAFAVN01. Next base: position 10,127 of record JAFAIO010000231.1, on the reverse strand, counting down.
CAAAGAAGCCAGACCGCTGCGAGAGACGCCGCCGCGCACACAACGGAAAACCAGATCGTCTGATAGAAAAAGGGTCGCACGATCACCGTTGTAGCGGCAGCAGATTGTTCCGGGATCCAAAGACCGTCATTGTTGCAAGCAATGACTCTGAACCGGTAGGTACCCGGAGCAAGGTTGGTGTAGTAGGCTTCGGCGCTCGTTCCGGCGTCGATCCAGTCTTTATCGAACCCATCCAGTCTATACTTGAATCGAACCTTCTCTGGAGCGGTAAAACTCAATCCTGCATAGTCGAATTCCAAGTGGTGGGCGCCGGGACCAATCTCGACGCTGTCGTTTCCTGGCCTGCTCGGAAGGACATGAGTTGAATCGATAACGACTTGTTCAATTTGCACTGGCGGTAGCAGCGAATTGAATCGCAAATAGTCTGGATCAATCATAGCCAGACCCCCCATCGTGCCGAACCAAAGCCGGCCGTCGGCTGACCGGCAACCCGCAGGAAAGTAGACGTTACTGCAATCCGGCGATTTTAGGCCGTCCGCTTTCCCGAAAGCTTTGCAATCAACGGAAAAGCGTTTTCCATCGAAAAAGTCATTCAACTCACGTTTGGAAACACAGAAGATTCCGCGAGAACCACTGGACCACAGGTTCCCTTTATCGTCTTCCAGGAGACAGTAAAATTCTGGTGCAAGCACTCGTTCATCCGGTCGAAACGCGAGAGGGGCCCACTTGCCGGCCTTCAGGCGGTAGAGCCCGTTTATTCCTCCTGCCCAAACCGTCCCGTCCGCATCGGCATAAGTCGAAATGATTGTTGTCTTGGAAAGCATCTCGGCGTTCTCGCCTGGAACACTGATCGTTGAGCCGCGAAGTACATCGAGGCCGGGAGTTATCCCGATCCAAACTGTTTCCTCGCGATCGATTGTCAGCGAGAAAATCGAGCGATTCCGCAAGCCGTCGTTGGTATTAAACGTTCTTACCAGTTGGCCACCGCGGAACATTTGCAGACCAGCGCCGGCGGTACCGACAAGCAGATCTCCGACGCGGTTGTTGCATATTCCCATCGCGTAGCCGGGGCCGCCTTCTTGATTTAACGCCGCAACCCGTCGATCCTCGCCATTCTCCAACCGATGCAAAGCGCCGTCTCGAGTGCCGAACCAGAGGACTTCGTGCGGATCCTCGTACAAAGAAGTCACTTCCATTGGGCCCATGGGTTCGTCTTTCGAACCCAGGGGTATACGTTCGATCTTGTCGTTTATCAGGCATGCCAAACCGCTGCTCGTCCCGATCCAGATCCGCCCCGAGTTGCCGGAGGTGACGGTACCAACGTTGTCGCTAGGCAGCCCGTCGCGCGTCGTATAAGTAACAAACTTTACATCCGAAAGTCGTTCTAGGCCTTCGCTTGTTGCCAGCCAGATGTTGCCTTCCCGATCTTCGAAAATTTGCTGGATGTTTGGCACAGGACGGCCATTCTCCGGTGGCAATTGGCTTACCTGACCAGTACCCGGTTCAACCCGCCACAAGCCGCCGCCGGCGATACTGGCCCAAATCATGCCATGCGAGTCGATCGTCAGGACCTCGATCGGCAATCTACCCAGGTCGTTAGGGATTGGTTGAAAGATGCCGTTCTCCAGCCGGGCTAGACCTCTGCCGGTTCCCGCCCAAAGCCGCCCCTGCCGGTCGACGCGCAGCCCATAGACATCATCTGCCGGTAGGCCGTCGATCTTAGAAAATCTCCGTATCTCGTTCGACTTCCGATCAATTCGATAGACCCCGGATGCGGTGGCAATCCAAACAGCACCATCGCTAGTTTCGCTGAACGCATAAACCTGATGCCTTGCCAAATCCAAAGTCCCTGAGTAGGTCGAGAACCGGTTTTCCTTGAAACACAGCAAACCATGGTTTTCGGTTCCTACCCAAAGTGTTCCCTCTTTGTCCAGAAACAGGGGTGCCAGTGGATCCTCGGGGACACCATCATTTTTGCCAAACTGTTTAAAATTACCATTAGGCAGCCGGCAGAACATGGCCTTCCAGGAGCTGATCCACAGTACGCCGGAAGAACCGAGCAGCAAGGAATAGACGTCAAGCGGCAGCTCGATATTGGCATGAATGTCCTTCCCGACCGCAAACTTTTTCCCGTCGAACCGGATCAGGCCGTGCTCAAACCTAAGCCAAAGAAAGCCGTCTTGGGTCTGAGCAATATCCGCAGTTACATTTTGAGGCAGCCCTTGATCCTGGTCCCAGCGAACTAACCGGTACTGACCTAGTGATCGGCTAGGGTCCAGAGCAAAACTGTCGCCGATCAGAGGAATTGATGCCGCTAACCAAAGCACCAGAACCGAATACCTGGACCAACAAAAACGCTTGATCAGCTCTTTTGTTAGCCCCCCACCGGTGACTGAATAATGAGAAGCAAGAGATACGCCGGGAGAAAGTGTGATTGGTCGTTCGACGGGCCGGCAGCTGCCGGTCCGTTCTCGGCGTTGTTCCTGCAAAGGGAGCGCTGATCTTGGTTCCAGAGTTAACTCCGTTTTCACTTGGCCAATCCCCGTTTGGACGTCAGAAAGCTTGGCTCGAACAATCGCTCAATGTCCTTAAGTGTCTTTAAGCCGATTTAGCACAATAGAAAAGTCGCACTTTCGAGAGCTTGACGAGCTCGCCTGCGGCTCGTTTTGGAATAGCAGATAGCAAAGGGGCATTAGAGCTGCCGAGCGCTGGGATATTTGCTATCTGCTATTCCGAGCGAGCCGCAGGCGGGTCCAGCTCGCTCCCCCTAAGGAAATAGGACCAAATAGTTCATCTCCGCGCTGTCATCCTCTCTCGTGAGGATCAGCTATTTTCCGATCTTACGCTCGATGGCAGCGATCAGGCCGCCAGGCGATTTTGTATCCGCAAATGACTAACATAGAAATGAACTACGGAATTAACTCACGATTGAACGACAAGCACTTTCTGCAAGCGATGATGATAGTGCCGCTACTCGGCCTCGTGGCGTTTACCGGATGCTCCCACATCGACGGGACAGCCGATAAAGAGCGGCTAACAAAAAATGGTGTGCTGGCAAGCGACGGCGTCGTTGTTTACTCCGAATGGAAGCCTGCGAAACCCCGGTCTGCCGATTTGAATCCAAATCCAGGGTACAAATGGTTTTATTAAGGGGCGAGGTCACGGATGCCGGTGATGGTAACACCCGGCGGCTTCAACCAATTCTTTGAAGAGCTCTCCTCTTTGAACAAGGGTTTACCTTTCCCGAACCGAAGAGCCTATGAATTCCTACGGGTTGGACCTGCTCGCACCGTCGCTGTCTTGAACAGGGACCGTGCGGATGAGTCGGTCGATACCGAATTCATATTGCCGTCGCCAGCGAATGGATCGCACAATCTCGGTGTTTATTATCAGCGCGGTCACGATTATAAGCGGCACTCCAATCGAAGGAACGACGAATAGCCAGAACGGCAGCCCGAGAGCCACAGCGAGCCAAAGAATAAAGCTAGCTGCCCCAAGAAACCGTGGCCGGCGACTCCAAAACCAACTCGCGCGGACGAGTTCGTGATAGTCCTTTGAATCGTAATGTAGCTTTAGTTCTTTCAGCAATTGCGCAGGGGATAGCCGCTCATATCTCCATTCCGGTTCGGATTGGAGGTCTTGCCAGAATTCGCTCAGAGCTTTACCGAGACCAGGTTTCTCTGACCCTGGGCGGTTAATAATGCTTTGGTTATTTTTACGCGAGTTTTTCATCTTCTGTTCAACTTCGTAAACCTTCTTTGCTCTCGGCCCGCTGTCTGCGACGAGATCTTGCGGAATACTTTCTATTTCTTGCGGCGGTTAAATTCGGGACAATGAATCAGGATTTTTCCGGCCTGGGAGGACTTTGTCTCAGCTGCCGTGGTTGCCATCCTAACCGTTGCTATCAGTTCCGGTTAATTCCCGATTGGCGATTGGAAAACGGCTCCGTAGGAGCCAAATCTTTATAGCGGTGGCAACGTAACAATGCGACCAGCTCCGCTAGGAGCGACATAGAAGGTGGTTCTCGCTAAGATGTCGCTCCTCCGGAGCTGGTCCCTTTTTTCTAGCTCAAGCTATAAAGATTTGGCTCCTACGGAGCCGGTCATGGTATCGGCTGCATCAACGGCGGAGCCGAATCAGGCATTTCAACAGTCGTCCAGCTTCGCATTTGCTCTGTCCTAGCCTGGATATCCTGTCGATTTGAAAACGCTGAGAGTGCCCCCCAAAAGAGGTAGCAGGTTTTACTCAAAAGGGGTACTGGCGTGCTGCCAACCTGACATTATTGGTTAGCTCTTAGCGCAACGAACTAACACAAATTCAAAGATATTGCCTGTGAGGCGGCGGAGTGTCTGGCCCCGATTGCAAGTACCACGAGTGGAAAGACAACGTTGAGACAACGATTACGACGACTCGGACAAAAAATCACCATTCGCTTCGATGCGGAGGTCTAGTTACCGAATAGAGCCACACTCAGAGTCGAAGCCTACAGGGACGGCATTCCCTAACATGACAACTGGAGAACAAACCGGTATGGCAAATTTAGCTCCAGCCGATCCATTTACTCGTCTCGTAGTCGAAGCTGACTGCGAGACACTCGACGTGTTGGGACCGAGCGTTCAGTTTCTGGTTAGGCCTCAAGTAAACGATGAGGCTCCCTGCGTTATAAAAGGAACAATTCCCCCCGGCGTTTCGGTGCCGATACATCGCCACGAGGCAATCGAATCCTTCTATGTTCTTTCCGGGGATGTTGAGGTGCTCACCGAGAAGGACGGAAAAAGTCATTGGATTGCTGCCGGGTCCGGAGATTTCATCGAAGTCCCACGCGGTGCGAAGCATGGGTTCAGGAATAGATCGCAACACCCGGTCGTCCAGCTCATAACCACGACATCAAAACTCGGACGTTTTTTCCAGGAGATCGGCAAACCCGTACAGCAAGGCGCAAACGGGAATCCGCCCTCGCCGGAACGACTGCAGCACCTGCTCCAAACTAGCGAACGTTACGGCTACTGGTTAGCCAGTCCGGAAGAGAATGCTGCCGCCGGCATCTCACTTATCTAGCTTGCGATTTAATCCAATTAGCAGCATCTATGAAAATTGCTTTCCTGAGTCTACCACTTACAGGGCATCTGAATCCAATGACTGCGCTTGCCCGCAGGTTGCAGTCGCGAGGACACGAAGTGGTGTTTATTGGGCTGCTAGATATGGGACCCGTTGTACGAGCAGCCGATCTTGAGTTCGTACCGTTTTGTGAAAACGAATTCCCGCCTGGGTCTGTAGCCAAGGACTGGGGCGCGGTAGCGACGATGCATGGCCTGGATGTAGTGCTATATACGATCCGGGAATTAGCACCTCCTCTGCTTAAGGCGTCATTGGAGAATTTACCGGCAAAGATAGCAGAAACCGGTGTGGAGGCTTTGGTCATGGATTCAGTCTACCGGTTCCTGGAGATTGTTCCTATTCATCTGCGTCTGCCTTACGTTCAGATTTGGAATATTCTTCACTTCGACTTTTCCGGATCGACACCGCTCACTCTCTATGGTTGGCCCCATGAAACGAGTCCGGAAGCCCTTGCCAGAAATCTCGAGGGCCTGCAGATACTCAGCGAGGTCCAGGGAAATTCGAGGCCGATCGCTCAGTCTTATGCGGAACGGAATGGACTCGAGATCGATTGGAGCAACCCGGCGGCCACGGTTTCTAAACTGGCGGTGATTACACAGACACCGAAAGAGTTCGATTTCCCCATTCCCCATCTACCTCCGCAATTTCACTATGCGGGTCCTTTTTACGACCATGAAGGACGGGAGCCGATTCCCTTTCCTTGGGAGAAGTTGAACGGCAAACCCTTGATCTACGCTTCGTTGGGGACCCTGGTAAACGGGCTGAGTGCCGTTTACGACACTATTCTGGAAGCAGTTGGCGAGTTTCCGGACATGCAGCTGGTTCTATCTATTGGCATGAACCTGGATCCAGAGGATCTAGGTACAACCCCAGCGAACGCCATCGTCGTTCGCCGTGCTCCGCAAGTCGAACTATTGAAGCACGCCGAACTTTGCATAACCCATGCCGGCATAAACACAACTCTGGAATCGTTGGCGGAGGGAGTGCCGATGGTGGCGATACCAATAGGCTATGATCAACCCGGTATTGCCAGCAGGATTGTCTACCACGGGGTTGGCGAGTTTGTGGAGTTAGGGAAGTTGACCGCGCGATCCTTAGCGGAGCTGATTGCTAAAGTAAGATCGAATCCGAGTTATCGCGATAACGCACACAGATTCCGGAAGATCCTTAAGCAGACTCGCGGATTGGACGTAGCCGCAGAAATAGTCGAACGGGCGTTCCAAGTCTCACAAGAACGTCCCGCCCCCCAATTAGCCGAATCGAGAGGCTAGCACCTCGATCAAAAGGGGTACTATGCACCCACTTGGATGGCAGTAGCGTTCTACTAATCAAGGATTCGGTTTTAAGATGACCTTAGACTACGGATCAGCGGTATTTGGGCGCGATTTGTTAGCGCCTCCCTCGTTGTTGGGGTGTATCGGACTCCGAAATGGCCAGGTAAAACAGTTAAATTTTCGGGCCAGACTCTTCGATCTGCAGCGCAGCGCGGATGCTGTTCCCTTACACCGGCCCAAACAGCATGTGGTTTGTCTTCATCATTTCGATCGGCCGATGAAACTGGAGCGCAATTTGGACGGGCGCCACCGGCGTGAGACCACAGCAAAAGGCGACATTGCTTTTCTGCCTGCCGATGCCCCAACTCTGCTTCGGCCCGGCAAGGATGATCCACAGCGGGTCATCTCTTATAGCTATCTTGTTATCGAGCCCTCGTATTTGGCAGAGCTCGCCTTATCGAATGGGATCAGTGGTCCGCTCGACTTTATCCCCACCTTCGCGACACCGGATCCGCTCCTGCATGAGATCGCCGATGCTCTTACGTCGGCGCTGCGAGTCAGAGACCCGGCAGCCAGCCTTTTTACTGAGAGTTTGCTCAACACTGCCTGCGCGCGAATTCTACACGCCTACGCCCAAGTCAGATATCGGTTGTCGGGGCCGCCCCGGCTCACTGACTATCAACTACGAAGGGCGATCGATTACATCCATGATCATATCGCGCAAACACTTGATCTAGGTTCGATTTCTCAAGCAGTCGGCTTAAGCGCGTTTCATTTCGCTCGCTTATTCAAAGCCGCGACTGGGGATAGCCCGTTTCGGTTCGTGACGCGTACTCGGATGCAACGAGCGAAGGAGCTCCTGCGTAAAACTCGGTTGCCCATCTCCGAGATAGCCGAGCGAGTTGGGTACCGGAAACCGAGCCACTTTAGCGCGCGATTCCGCGCTATTTCAAGATGTAGTCCGGATGCTTATCGCAAGTCCGCCCGAGGTTAAGGGTTATGGCGGCTTCAGTGTGTGAAAAGGGTTTACTGTTGCCGGCGTTGCCGAGGCGGTTTCTATGAGCCCCGATTATTTCACGCGGTTGTTCAAAGCGGCGACCGGCAAATCGCCTCACCAATTTATTATCGACGCCAGGGTATCCAAAGCAAGGCAGCTTCTGGAGAGGGGTAACATTTCTATTAGTGAAGCAGCTTACGAAGTTGGCTTTGTTGATCAAAGTCATCTGACGCGCCAATTCAAGCGGGCTTTCGGTTTACCTCCTAGGGCCTTCCTTTGCTCTCGGTGATCTTGTGGCGGAAAAGGTGTGGGTGTGGTTTTTAACAGATTCCTACCAAAACAATCGCACACGTGTGCAAGAAAATGACGCCCGAGTCGAGTTAGCATTGTGCATGAATATCAACGCGCACATAGTACTAGCGCCTCCGATGTCCCGCTATCGAGGTCAAAACCTTCTAGAGGAGGTGTTATACTAAAATGTCTGCAATCCTTATACTTGGAGGCGGCGTAATCGGGCTCTCGACAGCGATGATACTGGCCCGCCAGGGGCATTCCGTCACCGTTTTGGAACGCGACAGCGAGCCGGTTCCCGGCTCGCCGGAGGAAGCGTGGCAAGCCTGGGAACGACGCGGAGTCGCGCAGTTTCGCCAGCCCCACTTCCTTCATCCCCCCGTAAGCCGTCTCCTCGGTGTGTATCTACCGGACGTGAAGGAGGCGCTCGTGCGCGCCGGCTGCATAACGTTCGACCGGCTTGCGACCATGCCTCCCTCCATCACCGATCGTACTCCGAGAGAAGGCGATGAAAGATTCCTAACGATCACGGGTCGCCGCCCGACGATTGAATACGCAGTTGCGAGCGTTGCCAAAGGGCTGGTTACGGTCCGTCGCGGCGCCGCCGTTGAGGGGCTGCGGACGGGCAGATCGGCGGCGAACGGAATTCCACATGTAACCGGCGTTCGTACTATCGATGGTGAAGAGATTTCTGCTGACCTCGTGATCGACGCAATGGGCCGACGTTCTAATCTGCCGAACTGGCTGGAGGCCATAGGAGCTCGCCGTCCAATCGAGGAAGCCGAGGACTCGGGATTCATTTACTACACGCGTTTCTTCCGCTCTAGGACCGGGGCGATGCCGCCCTATCGCACGGAGCTCCTCACCTATTTCGATTCGTTTTCGTTCCTCACGCTTCCCGGTGACGCGGGCACATGGGGAGTGACTCTAGTCATCTCCTCGAGTGATCCGGTGCTGAAAAAGCTCCGCAACCCCAAGCAATGGACAGCTCTCATCGCGGCATGCCCATTGCACGCACACTTGCTCGACGGTGACCCGATCACCGACGTTCTCTCCATGGGTGGCACCATCGATCGGTACCGGCGCTTCGTGGTAGACGACGTTCCGGTGGCGACAGGAATCGTTAGCGTTGGGGACTCGTGGGCTTGCACGAACCCGTCGCTCGGGCGCGGGATCACCCTCGGCCTCATGCATGCAGTCGGCACGGCGGAGGTCGTACAACAACACCTGGATGACCCGTTTCAACTCGCGCTCTCCCATGACTCTATGACCGAGACCCGAGTAACCCCTTGGTACCGGAACACGATCGAAATCGATCGAAAGCGGATAGCGCAGGTCAACGCGCTCATTGAGGGCCGGCCGGCCGCCCCACAATCGACAGACTCTCGCGCCCAAATCGCCAATGCGCTTAGCGTCGCGATGATGCACGACGCCGACCTGTATCGGGCCGCTGCGGAGATGAGGTCGGTGCTCGCGTTGCCGCAGGAGGTCATGGCGCGGCCGGGAATGGTTGATCGTATCGTGGAGGTTGCCAGTACGCATGAAGCGGTGAACCCGCCCGGGCCCTCTCGCGAGGAACTGCTCAGCATGCTGGCTTAGTATCCGTGGATCGCTGCGTCGCTTCCGCCTTCGCCAAGCGGCTCGACTGAGCTCGCCGAACGGCGTACGAATCGACAGGTAGCGAGACAGACATAATAGCAAGGAGATAAAATGTTGCAGATTAACGGTATTTCACTACATGTGGAGGATCTCGGTACCGGTAGGCCAGTAGTCCTGCTGCACGGATGGCCGGACTCCTCGTATCTTTGGCGCAACCAGATCCAGTTTCTCGTCAAAAACGGCTTCCGCTCAATCGCACCGGACCTGCGCGGGTTGGGGCACTCAGATCGTCCCGAAGGAGTGGCGGCATATTCCCTGCCGAACGCCGTGAGCGATCTGGTTGGCATCCTTGACGTACTCGGTATCGGAATTGCGGACATCGTTGGCCACGACTGGGGAGCCGCCATTGCTTGGTTCACGGCTATGGCGCATCCGGATCGAGTTAACAAGCTTGTGGTTCTCTCGGTGCCACATCCGCTTGCACCGCCAACCTTGCGGCAGCGGGAGATGGCTTGGTATCAGTTGTTTTTCCAGTTCGAGGGGGTCGCGGAAGCTTGGTTACAGCACGACAACTGGGCGCTATTTCGGCAGTTGAGTCGAGGCGACGGTGACGTCGAACAGCATATCTCGGATTTGTCCCGGCCAGGCGCATTAACAGCGTCGCTGAATTGGTACCGCGCCAACCTGGCGCCGCGCATGCCGGGGCCCCGTGAGTTGCCAATGGTACAGGCCCCGACACTCGGCATCTGGTCAACAAACGACCACTACCTGGACGGCGAGCGTATGAAGATGTCGAATCGCTTCGTGAAAGGACCCTGGCTTTACGAGGAGATTGAAGGGGCCAGCCA
>JAFAIO010000215.1 GCA_019236675.1 Verrucomicrobiota bacterium | reverse complement strand
CATCGCGGAGAGCCGCGCTGGCCACGCCCAGATTCAATCTGAGTATTATTTTCCCGGCCGTTACAGCAGCCTTCGGCAAGACAGTTTCGTTATTGATAACAGGTCTTGCAAAAAGTTCCAAGCCTAACCCGCAAAAAACGGGCTTTTCTATTCCATCACTCCGGTACTCCAACACTCCACTACTCCAAGCGCACGAAGTCGAGGACGACGACGAGTACAGCTTGTCCGCCGTAGCTTTCGCTTTATGCTCACGGTCGATCTCGCACTTGTCCGCCATAGCTTTAGGGAAGGAGGAAGCGAGGCGCGCTCCACAAAAAGAACTTCGGCGAAGGCGGAAGAACGAAGTAGCAATATCGTCCTCTTGGTTAGTAAGTTTCATCGTCCACCCCCACAACTTGAACTTCTAGCTCAAGCTCTATTCCGCGCTGCTGTTTCGCAGTCTCCTGAATCTGCGCGATCAAATTCAAAACGTCGCTCGCGGTTGCAGCACCATCGTCATTCACTATAAAATTGCCGTGAATCTCAGATACGCGTGCGGCCCTGACTTGCCGATTTTTTAGCCCGAGCTCTTCTACTAACTTTCCGGCAGGGCAAGCGTCCGGGTTCTTAAAAATGCAGCCTGCACTCGATGCAATCGGTTGCGAATGTTTCCGTTTAGAGCTCGCGGCGTCGATCTTCGCATCGATCTCTGCAAACGACGACTTCTGGCCTTGAAATCGGGCAGAGACCACAAAACGCTCCCGCAAAGTTGGGACATTCCGATACCGGATGTCCATAGCGCTCGGAACTAACACTTCAAATTCGCCGCGCAGACTAACCACCTGCACATCGAGCACTTGATCAAACGTTTCTGCGCCAATGGCTCCTGCATTCATTCGCAAGCTGCCACCCACACTGCCGGGGATGCCTTCCATCCATTCGAATCCTCCAATCTCAGCACTTCGCGCTGCACCAACCAGCTGCTTTAATCTCACGCCTGCACCGGCCTCGATTTCTGTTCCCTCAACTTTGATTGCTCCGAAGTCTCCCCTGACCAGATGAATGACGCATCCGGGAATTCCTCCATCCCGGACTAACAGATTTGAACCGCGGCCGACGACCATCACCGGATGGCGATTGGCCGAACAGAACGCTAAAACGTCTGCCAAAGCACCGCGAGTTTCCGGTTCGACCCAAAACTGGGCTGGACCGCCGACACGCAGAGTTGTGTGTCGAGACATCGGCTCGTAGAGGCGGACCTCACCAACACCCATCGCCTCGCGCAGGGCCTGAGCGATTTCGAGATCTTGCACCAGTTTGCTAGCCTCTTCGTGGATATCGCCGGCCCCAAGGCTCAGAATCACATCCCCTTTCTCTGCCACGCGAGCGAGTTCCCGATGGAGCTGCTGTCGAACCGGCACATAAAAGACCGAAGGATGTCCATGCTGACGAACTGCATCTGCCACGGTTGCTCCGGTCACTCCAGGGATAGGCTGCTCGCTGGCAGGGTAAACGTCGGTGACGTACAGGACATCAGCCTCATCAAAGGCCGCGCCAAATTGCTCTCTGAGCGCCTGTGTCCGCGAATAGCGGTGTGGTTGGAACATTACCACAACCCGGTCTCCACCCACACCCCGAGCCATCGCCAAAGTTGCTTTGATCTCCGTGGGATGGTGCCCGTAATCATCGAACACTCGAAGATGCTCATTTTGGAGTTTCGACTCGAAACGACGGCGGGCTCCGCGGAAAGTCGCTAATGCCGCGGAAATGTGACCTATGGGTACCCCTAACTCGCTAGCCAAAGCGATTACGGCCAAAGCATTACTTACGTTGTGTCTACCCGGCACTCCCAAGTCAACCGACCCGAGCAACTGTCCTGAGCGCCAGGCGTCGAACCGAGAGCCAGTCGCAGCCAGTTGGATATTGCGGGACTGGTAAGTTGCCTCCCCCGATTCGCCATAGGAAACCGCTTGAGCCCGCTCGCGGCACAACGCAGACGCGTGCTCATCGTCCGCGCAATAAATAATGCAACCATTGGTTTGATCCATCAGCTGCATGAAGACGCGATCTATCGCGGCGAGGTCCTTGTAATAGTCGAGGTGCTCTTCTTCCACATTCAGAATCACTGAATGCCGCGGCCGGTATAGGCGAAGCGTTCCGTCGCTTTCGTCTCCCTCCGCCACAAAAAATCGTCCTTCAGAATCCCAATGAGCATTGGTGCCGAGAATCGGTATCTCCGCCCCAACATAGTGGGACGGTCGGAGTCCGCCGATTCTGAGAACGTGCGCCGCCATCGCAGAAGTCGTGGTTTTTCCGTGCATTCCCGCGATCACGATGCCCTCTCGTGATTGCATTATGGCAGCTAGAGCTTCCGCCCTGCGTACCCTCGGAATATTCAGACGGACCGCTTCGTCGTAGGCCGGGTTTCCTTGCTTGATCGCTGAGGAATAAATGACCAGGTCCACACCGTGAACCGTCTCCGGCGTCTGCGGAAGGTGGAAAGTAAGACCCAAATTCTCTAGACGCCGAGTCTCGACGGAACTCACCCGGTCGCTACCGCTGACGATGTGTCCGAGTTCGAGCAGAAGTCCAGCGATGCCGCTCATACCGCTCCCGGCAACCCCTATCAGATTGACCTTATGCGGCGGGTCGAGCAGAATTTCCAACGCCTGTTTTGTGTTATCGGCTTCCATCAGTTCATCGTCGTACTCGTACTCGTACTCGTTTTCGTTCTCATCCTCGTCCTCGAAAATGTGGTTCTCCCGCGCGTCCACGAATTATCGACAACACGAACCCGCCCTGAGCGATACGCTAACTCCGATTCCAACGCCCTCCCCCCTCGAGGACGACGACCAGGACGATTACGAAGGACGAGTTTCGATATTAATTCACTTGCTTCCATCACTCGCGGTTTCGAGTAGTTTGCAGATCTCCGTCGCAGCATCCTTGGTCGCTAAGCGGCGCATGTTGTTCGAGAGGAGTTCACGTCGCCCTGGGTTTGCTAACAGCTGCTCGATCAGGGTACCCACGCTATCGCCGTTCGCAGACTCGGAATCGAGCAACTCAGCAGCCGATGCTTCCTGAAAGATTTTTGCATTCAGGGTCTGATGGTCTTCAGCAGCAAAAGGATACGGGATTAAAATCGCCACACAGCCGAAATAGGACATTTCGCTGAGACTGGCCGCGCCGGATCGGGCAACGATGACATCGGCAGCTGAGTAGATTTCTTCCATCCGATGATGAAACGCCGCGATGAACGCCGGCACTCCCTCTTTCTTATACCGATCATAGATATACTGGTGGTCCTCTCTTCCGGTCAGATGAATAAATTGGACCGGCTTCATAGCAAAATGAGGAAGCGCGGCCGCGATGGTCTCGTTGATGCCGTGAGCGCCTTGGCTCCCACCAATCACTGCAACGGTTTGCAAATCAGGATTAAGCTTCAACAAGCGCCTGGCCTCGGATTTCTTGATCTCCGTCTTGACGCTGTTTCTGATCGGCGTGCCCGTGACCACGACGGGCTTTTCCGGAAAATAAGAAGCGCATTCGGCGAAACCCAACGCCACCCTATCGGAAAAACGAGCGTTGAACCGATTGGCCTTACCAGGAATCGCGTTCGACTCATGAATCATGGTCGGGATCTTCGACCACCGCGCCGCCAAGATGGGAGCAGTGGAAGTGAAGCCGCCCATACCCAGAACCGCATGCGGGCGGAAGCTTCTGAATACCCGGCGACAAGCAAAGAGGCCTTTTAAGAACTTCGAGGTAAACGCGACAATCTCGGCTGAAAACAGGCGAGGTAATCCGACCGCCGGGATCCGTTCGATTTGGAAGTCCGTGCGATCACGGACAGCCAAAGAGTCGATCTGTTTCTCGGAGATAAAAAGCAGTACATTGTGCCCGCGGTCCCGAAGGACCTCGGCAACAGCCAGCCCCGGGAACAGGTGTCCGCCCGTTCCACCACATGCGATCGCAACATTCATGAGAACTTAGAATTTTGAGAGGTGCCGCACCCTTACCATCATTTCAGTTCGGGTAGCATTCGCTTCTTCCTTACCATGCCGGTAGATATTTATCAGCACCCCAACACAAACCAGGCAGAAAAACAGATTTGAACCGCCGTAGCTGATAAAAGGTAACGGTGATCCCTTGTTGGGCAGCATGGAGGTAGTCACGCCAACATTAATCAAAGCCTGCAAACCAAGCAGCGAAGTGCAGCCGAAGCCAAAGAGCATGCCAAAGCGATCCCTCGCATTCAGGCTGACGAGCGTGCCGCTAGTCAAAATCAATAGGTAGCAGAAAACGATCACCAATGTGACTCGTAGACCTAGCTCTTCGCCGATGACCGGGAAAATGAAATCGGCATAGGCGTACTCCAGGTAAAACATCTTCTGGCGGCCGTTGCCGAGCCCCAATCCGTCGATTCCGCCGGAACCGAGCGCGATCAACCCCATAAACTGCTGTTGAGCTTCAGTAGTCTGGTATTGCTCGGGATGGATGAACGCGAGTAATCGATTGTGTCTCCCGGGAATCGACCAAGCAATCGCCATGACTCCGATCAAGCCGGCAACCAAGGTTGGAAGCAGCAGGCGTAGGTTCACTCCGGCTACAAACATCATCAGCAACGCGGTAGTGCCGATCAACGCCGTCGAACCGAGATCGGTTTCTGCTACAATCAGCGCCAAGATTCCACCCACTACGACGAACGGAATTAGCAGCCCCTTTACGATTCGATTTTGTTCCGATTCGAACTTCGCGAACCACCAGGCTACAAAGACCACTACGGCAAATTTGGCCAGCTCGGACGGCTGCACCGTTAGTGAACCGAGATGTATCCAGCGAAATGAACCATTCAGACGGAGCCCGATTGGTCGAATAAAACAAAGGGCAAGCAGGACGTAAGACGTGCCGATCAAGACCATCCAACCCTTTTGCCACCAACGATAATCGACGGTGGCGCATATCACCGATACGACAAACCCGAACCCGAACCAGAATCCTTGTTTGCGGAGAAAACTGAATTGGTCACCATGGCCGTCGGACGCAAAGGCTCCGGCACTAAAGAGCATCACCAGCCCGATCGAGACCAGGACCGCAACAGAGAATAGAAGAATGAAAGCGCTCTTTTTGTGCATCACTAAGCCTGCAATGTTCGGCAATCGTCGCCGATTGCCGAACATTGCAGGCTATGGCGGCAGAATAGGCGGTGTCCGCCCGCCTACTCTGCCGCGGTTTCTTTATTAAAATATGTGCTTGGGGAGCTGTTCGGCGGACATCGACGTTTGTCGAACAACCGTGGCGTGTCGCATACCAGCTTCTTCGAGCTGGGCGCTGTCGCCTGGCTCGAAGAAACTGGTGCGCAACACGCTATGGAATCAGGATACGCTGGCCTACCTGTAGTTTCTTGGGGTCATCAATGTTGTTAACTCTTAAAAGCTCCGATGCTGTTATCTTAAACCTCTTCGCGATCGTTGCAGGGTTGTCGCCCCGTTGGATCGTGTAGAATTTTCCATTCTCGCCGCCAGTCCCCACAGCGGTCCGTCCACCTGGCTGGCGGCCATCCAACAATTTCTCGAGGTCAGCGCCGGCCTTTACATTCGTATGCTCAGGAACGACGAGCTCTCGCCCAATGGCAACGATCGTTCCCGGAGCTAGATTGTTTGCCGTCTCCAAATCATGAGCAGTCAGTCCGAACTGCGCGGCGATCCCTGCCAGTGTGTCGCCCGCTTTCACCTGGTAAACCAATGTCTGGCTGGGAGAATGCGCACGCCCGTTCCCAACGTTCGTCACGGGCGTCGATGTCGGGCTAGCGGTTACCGGCTGGTTCTTCGCAGTATTCACGGATGACTGACGATCCTTCAATGTGCTGAACGCGAAGATCCCTCCGACTGCCACTACATGCAGCAAGAGCACCACTACAAACGCGCGCGAGAGCTTAACATTCGGTTCTTCGACAAAATATTCATCGTCGTCATAACGCGCGGATTTCCTGGCTGCCGCTGCTTTCAACTTTGTT
This sequence comes from Verrucomicrobiota bacterium, assembly GCA_019236675.1. Taxonomy (GTDB): domain Bacteria; phylum Verrucomicrobiota; class Verrucomicrobiia; order Chthoniobacterales; family JAFAMB01; genus JAFAVN01. Next base: position 5,420 of record JAFAIO010000215.1, on the reverse strand, counting down.
CGCGGCATTCTTCGGACTGGACGTTTGATCATTTTCATTTGGCAAGCTCCTGGACCCGTTCACGAAATTGGTTCCCCCGATCCGCATAGTTTTTAAACATGTCGAAAGAGGAGGTGCCGGGAGAAAAAAGTACCGTTTCGCCAGAAACCGCGTTCCGGCGCGTGGCAGCAACGGCATCGGTGAGATTCGCCGCGCGAGTGCATCCCACCACCGGAGACCAGGACCCTTCGATTCGTGCCGCCATCTCCCCAATCAGAACCGCATGTTTGACTTTTCGCTTAACTAACTCGCTGATGGAGTCGAAAGGAAACCCTTTATCTTTTCCTCCGGCGATTAGTATGACGGGGCGTGATTGCGACTCGAGCGCCTTGGCTAATGCGTCGAGATTCGTAGCCTTAGAATCATTAATAAAAACGACACCATTGACTTCTCCTACCCGCTCGCACCGATGCGGCAAAAGCCGGTATTCGCCCAGCCCAATCGAGGCGGTTTCCCACGGGATATTGAGAGCATAGGCAACACCCAAAGCCGCCATCAGGTTCTCTGCGTTATGTACACCGCTCAAGTTGGTAGCTTTCATGTCGAGCACCGGCTCACCGTGGAATAGGAGCGACTGACCAGACACTGAGAGATCTGCTTCGCCAGGATAAGCGTTGAAAGTGATCGTCTTCGATTTCAGACCGGAAAGTTGATCTCGAGCATTCACCACTGCGAAATCGCTCGCCTGCTGTTGTTCGAAAACCCGGAACTTGGCGTCCCAATATTCCCGCATATCGTGGTACCGGTCGAGGTGATCGGGGGTAAAATTTAGCCAGACCGCGATGTGCGGCCGGAATGTCGAGATCGTCTCAAGCTGAAATGAACTGACTTCAACGGTAAAGAAATCCAGCTCATTTTGCCGTTCGATGGCTTCGCAAAACGGCATGCCGATGTTGCCGCACGCAATGGTGCGAACACCCGCGCGCTGAAGCATCAGTTCAACTAATTGAGTGGTTGTCGTTTTGCCGTTGGTTCCGGTAATGGCGATAACGGGTTTGTGGCAGAACCGGAAAGCCAGCTCTAACTCGCCGGTAAATTCCACGTTTTGGCGGACGAAATTCTGTACCAACTCGACTTGAGGATCGATGCCCGGGCTTAGAACAGTGAGATCGAAATTAACCCTACCCCGTTCGGCATCTGGTCCCAAAACCGTCTTGATCCCCAAGGCCTCCATCTTCTGAGCGCGCTCCTTGAGCTGCGACGCATCGGCGCTATCAAAAACCGTCACGTCGGCACCTTCCCGCCGGAGAAGTTTGGCGGCTGCTTCTCCGCTGGTGCCCAATCCTAAGACGGCAGCTTTAGTGGCGCTGAGTTTCATCTGAGTTTCAGTGTGGCCAGACCTAGCAATGCGAACATTAAAGACATGATCCAGAACCGCACGATCACGGTGTTCTCTTTCCAGCCCTTCAGTTCGAAGTGATGATGCAGGGGAGCCATGAGGAGCACGCGTTTACCCCGGGTTTTGAAGCTTAGTACCTGGACGATCACGGACACGGCTTCGATCACGAAGATCCCGCCAACTACCGCCAATAGCAGCTCCTGCTTACAACAGATGGCTACGACACCAAGCGTGCTCCCAATCGAGAGGGAACCCGTATCCCCCATAAAAACTCTGGCCGGATGGCAATTGAACCACAGGAAGCCAAGACCCGCTCCCGCTAAAGCGGTGCAAAGCACCGTTAGCTCGCTGCTTTGCTGGTAGTAAGGCAACTCCAGGTAGGTGGCGACAACCACGTTACCGGCCGCATAAGCAAGGATCGCATAGGTCGTTGCCACCGTGACCGTGCACCCGGTCGCCAAACCGTCCAGACCATCCGTCAGGTTTACCGCGTTCGACGCGCCCACTACCACCAGGGCGAAGAACAGAATGGTAAGCCAACCGAGATTGGCAATGATGGGTTCTTTAAAAAACGGGATATAAAGCTCTTTCGCCTGGATCTCGAGGGAAGGGTTGGTCAGGAAGAATGCCGTAACCACCGCAGCTAGAAAAAACTGGCAGAGTAGCTTTACGCGCCCGGGAACTCCATCCGACTTCTTTTTAGTGACTTTTAAATAGTCATCGGCAAAACCGAGGCCGGCGGTAAAGACAATCGTGAAAAGACAGAGCCAAATAAAACTGTTATCCGGCCGGGCCCAAATCAGTGTGCTGAGGACAACCGATCCCATCAAAAGAACCCCGCCCATCGTCGGTGTTCCTTTTTTTGCGCCATGCAGTTCGTGAAGTCGATGCACCTCCTCAGCCGTGCGAATCGGCTGGCCGAATTTGAGCGAGGTTAGTTTGCGAATGACCCAGCTGCCGCTCACCAGACAAAGCAAAAAAGCGGTGATCCCGGCACAAACAGCCCGGAACGACACGTATTGAAACACGTTAAAACCGGTGCTGAGGGGATGTGGCCCCTGGCTGAGATGAAAGAGATAATACATCATGTCGCCTTCCTTTGGCCCGAGGCTCGCGCCGCTTCAAGCAACGGAATGATTTGATCGATCGCCGCGCTTCGGCTGCCCTTCAGCAGAAGGAGGTCGCCAGGCTCTAAAATCGTATTGAGCAGATCTGCTGCTTCCGCGTTGCTTTTTGCCGTGCGGCTCTCGGTTAACCCGGCAGCAATCGCGCTGCTAGCGATGGGATACGCTTTTTCGCCAACTGCAATCAGCACATCAAATCCGTGCTCAGCGACTGCTTTCCCCACTTTTTCATGGCCAACCAAACTTTCTGGGCCCAATTCACCCATGCCTCCCAGAGCGGCCACCCGGCGCCCATTTGCGGGAAGGTTAGCGACGGTCCTGAGAGCAGCGATCATCGAGTCCGGGTTCGCATTGTAGGCGTCGTTAACTATTGAGATCCCGCCCACCGCCTTCACCTGCAATCTTCCCGAAGGAAGAGCTGTCTTAGTTAACCCGGCGGCACATTCGGCCAGAGACAGGCCGAAGGTCAGGCCGATCGCCACCGCCTGCAGAGCATTGGGCACCATGTGCTCACCGAGCACCGGCAGGTGAACTCGAATTTCTTCCTTTTGCGTGGCGACCGTGAATTCTTCCCCGCTGGGACCGTGCTTAATATCGCGGGCTTGGATTTGTCCTTTCCCAAATCCAACCGTCACGACCTGTGCTCTGCACCGCCCTGCGATCCAATCTGTAAAATCGTCATCCGCGTTCAATACGACCGTGCCTTCCTCGCTGACGCTTTCAGCCAGAACAGACTTCTCCCGGGCAATTCCTTCTCGGCTCCCGAGGAACTCAATATGGGCGACCCCGATGTTTGTAATGATCGCGTGCTCCGGCGCGGCGATGTCAACTAAGCCTGCAATTTCTCCCGGATGATTGGTTCCGTATTCGATAACCGCGACCTGATGTTGGCGCTCAAACCGCAGTACGGAGAGCGGTACCCCGATGTGATTGTTCAGATTGCCAGAAGTCTTGGTGATCTGGAACCGTTCACTTAAGACGGCGGCCACCATCTCTTTGGTGCTCGTTTTCCCATTGCTTCCGGTAATCCCGACGATGGGCAGCCGAAACTTCCCGCGATAGTTTCGCGCCAAAGTTTGCAGACCGGCCAAAGAATCCGGCACCTGAATTTGTGGCAATCCGGGCAACTCCTGGTTCACCCTTTCCACCAGGGCGGCGGCAGCTCCTTGTTCGAGCGCGGTCGCCAGGAAATCGTGAGCATCAAACCGCTCACCCCGCAAAGCAACGAACAGTTGGTCAGGCTGGATCGACCGAGTATCAGTAGAAACCGCGGCGATCACTCCTGAGCCGGAACCAAACAACGTTCCGGAAGCCAAGCTGGCGACTTCGGCAACGGTACTAGGTTCCATAGTCTCCTAGTTTAACCGGGTGGTCTTCCAGCGCCCTAAGGGCTACCTCGATGTCATCGAATGGAACCGTGTGATCCCGGAACTCCTGATACTTCTCGTGACCTTTGCCGGCGATTAGCACTATATCCCGAGGGCGGGCTAAAGTGATCGCTCGGTCGATGGCTTCACGCCGGTCAACTACCGTTTCAAAATTTCGTCCTTTGAAACCGGCTACCACGTCACGAATAATCGCCTCGGGGTCTTCCTTGCGTGGGTTGTCGGACGTAGCGATGGAATAATCGGCAAACTGATCGGCTACCGCTCCCATCAAGGGCCGTTTAGCCCGATCTCGATCTCCTCCGCAGCCAAACACTACGCTCAGACGGGCAGGGTTAAGGTCGCGACAGGTCTTGATTACATTCAATAGGGCATCGTCCGTGTGCGCATAATCAACAAAGACCTGGAACTGGCGCTTGGCCGGGACCGCTTCGAGGCGCCCGGGAATTTGGGGAGCACGAGCCAGTGCTAGAACGGACGACCGAATATCGATACCCAGCGCTGCAGAAGTAGCCAAGGCGGCCAGCGAGTTGTAAATATTGAAGCGGCCGATTAAGGGGACCCGGACCAGGTAGCTCTTCCCCTTTACGTCGAGTTGATAAGAGGTGCCTGTGGATTCAACTCGGTAGTTACTTGCCCTGAAGTCAGCTCGAGCACCCATCCCATAGGTCACCACATTTAACCGATCGGAGAAACGAGCCACCAATTGTTGGCCGTAAGGGTCATCGACGTTAATTATTCCGATGCCGGCTTTCGGCGACTCATCACCGATCTTTTCGAATAGCTTTTCTTTCGCTTGGAAGTACTCCTTCATTCCTCGGTGAAAATCGAGGTGATCTTGGGTAAGATTCGTGAAAACCGCCGCTCGAAACCGGATTTCATCGACCCGGTTCAAAGCAAGAGCGATTGAGGAAACTTCCATGGCCAAATTAACGCAGCCGGCCTCCAAGGCTTGGGAAAAGAGCTGCTGTAGGTCAACCGATTCCGGCGTCGTCCGCTGGGCTGGTAAGATTCGCTCTCCGATCTGATACGATACGGTACCGATGAGCCCGGTGCGTTGCCCGGCGCGCTCCAGCAGATGCTTGATTAAAAACGTGGTTGTGGTCTTACCGTTTGTACCCGTCACGCCGACCAGTTGAAGCCGGGCCGACGGATCCTCATAAAAAGTTGCGGCCAGACGCGCCAAGGCATCGCGGGAATCTTTGACTTGGATATGGGTTGCCCGCGTCGTCAGGTGAGGTTTCTGCGAGACTACGGCGGTCGCTCCCCGCTCGATGGCCTGCTCGATAAAGGCGTGTCCATCCACCTGGTTTCCCTCGATCGCACAGAATAAGCTGCCAGGAGCAACTTGGCGCGAGTCGTAACAGATCGCGGTTACATCGCGGGCTAACGACCCAGTGACGAACGGCTTGTCCAGCCGACGAATTAATTTCTCCAGCTCCATATCTGATCGATTAACCACGCCCGGGCAGAGTTGAAGTTAATTTTTTCGGCGTCGCAACTAAACCGGGAGGGACCACCGGTTCAGTTGGC
>JAFAIO010000454.1 GCA_019236675.1 Verrucomicrobiota bacterium | reverse complement strand
CGGCAAAATCCGACGGTCCCCTACGCCATTTCGGGCTTCGACCTTGTGGCTACTGATTACTGACCGACTGATTACTGATCACTTCCGTGCCACCCCTCAAACCTAACCCGCTACTCGCCAGTCAGCCACTACTGCTCCGCCACTACCCCGCCGTCAGCCGAGAATTTCTTACCGAGGGCCTCTTCAGATCCTAGCAGGACGCTGACGCCGTAATCGTCAAGTTGGTTGATCTGACGCAGGTTTAACAGGACCTTTAACGACTGATTGAATTGCGTCGTGGCGTCGGCGGTCTTGCCGCCCTGCTGAAGTATCTTACCAGCCTGCAGGTAGCCGTTCGCTAGAAACTCTTGCCAAGTGACATTGTGGCTATTGGTTTGAAGCAGACGCTCGAAGATATCGCAACTGACCTTGTAGAATCCCAACGCCTCTTGGCTCTTATCAGAAAGGGCCGTTGCTTCAGCTAACCGTTGGAAAGTCAGCGCTAGTTGTTGCCGGCGAGCCGGATTTGTCTCATCCCGGGACACTAACGATTCAGAAATCTGCAAACAGCGCTGATAACTGGCTCGAGCCTTTGCTAGGTTGCCATCTGCTCTATACAGATCGCCGACGCGCCCCACGCAGTCGGCCAAGTCCTGTTGATAAACGGCGTCTCCCGGCACTGCCGCCACTAACCGCTCACAAATCTCCTGGCTCTGACTATATGCTTGCAGAGCGGCGGGGGTTTTATCCAGGTCTGCAAGTGCGCTACCGTAATTTTGCAGAGAGACCGACAACTGACGTTGATATTTCTTCTCGTTAGCTTCCTGGCTAACCAATTGTTGGGCGATCTCCACCGCCTTCTGTAGCTTTGGCAACGCCGAGTCCGGTTTGCCTTCTTCGCGTAGGACTCCGCCGACACTTTGATAAGCGACAGACAGATCGAATCGCAAGCCACTCTCGCTCGAGCTACGACGCAGCAGATTCTCGAACCCCGTTAGTTCCTCCTGGTAGTACGTTAAAGCCTCTGCCATTTTGCCTTGCGCTTCCAGGACGTAACCAATGCGTTCCTGGCAGATGGCAACATCTCGCTCTTGGGAAATGTCTCCCGGGCTGAGCTGCGCGACTTTTTGATCGGCTGTTAACTGATCCTGGTAGGCATGCACTGCTCGGTCGAGGTCACCTGCCTTGACCTCCAGATCGCCAATTTGATTGCAAATCTGCCGCACCCGCAACCACGCCTCCGCATTCTGCGCATCTCGCTCCGCCAGGCCGCGCAAAATATCGCGCGCCTGCTCGAAGGGACCGCGAGCTCCAGCCCAATCTTTTTGAGCCATGAACGTGGTACCGAGCTTGACTAATACCTTGGTCCACTCGCTCTTCGGACCCACCTCTGTGGGGTTGGCCGACGCCAGCTTTTGCCAGAGACCCGCCGCCCGTTGGTAGTTGTCCATGGCCTCACCGATTTTGCCTTGGGTCGAGAAGATGTTCCCCATCTTCAGGAGGTTTTGCGCCCACTCGGCCACCCATTCGTCTTTTGCCGGTTCCTGTTTGACCAGATCCTCAAGGATCTGGCAGGCCTCTTGGTAAGCCGTAACCGCGCCGTCCAGGTTATTGTCATCGGCCAACAAGTCACCCTGGTCGTTTAGCGCCGCCACACGCAGAACTTGGACCGACGGCTTCTGTACATCGGATCCGTTCTTGGCATCATAGACTTCGATCGCTTTGAGCGAAGGTTCCAACAGGTCTGCTCGGCGGACGGGCTTCAGTTTTTCCCCGAGGTCGCTAACGATCTCATGCATCAGCTGTTCTGATTGCAGCTTCGCATCAATCGATTCCCGAGCCGTTTTGTCCGCGGCTGCCATGGAAACGCGGGCAGTCTTTTCCGCATTCTGCTTTTCAGTCCGGGCAACCGCGAGATTCGTTTGCGATCGTTGAAAACGGGATAAGGTCACGCTGCCAAACGTGATCGCCGTCGCTAAAGTTGCGGCGCTGACAAACGCCGTCAACGCAACGCCACGACGTTCCCGGCGCCATTTGGCCCTCACCTCCGCCAGCCATTCATTAATATAAGACAAAATCTCACGACTGGCGGCCGCGCCAAAACGGCTAAAGAAATGGTCCGGTTCAAGCAGGGCGCTTCCTTTCGGGAAGGTGTGAGGCCCTTCGACCGGAAACTTCTCGCTCAACCGAAGACGGAGCAATCGTTCAAAGGTGCCCTCGAATTGATCGTAATCGCGGTACGAATTGATACTGGTAGTGAAATTGTTTTCCCATTCGAAGTCGCGATGGTCCACTTTGCCAAGAAGCAAGTCCACCGCCTTCGACGGCGATACCATCTGGTTAATGGGAGAAGTCGAATCAGCCGCATCGCCCTCGGCGTGAACGAAAACCAAGAAATCAGGAATTTTACCATGTTCTGCGCTCGGAAGGTTCTGAGCCATCTCCGGGGGCATTCCTGGTTCGCGTCGTTCCCCACCCCAAACACAAGATGATCGTCGTAAGACGCAGGCTACCAAATCAAACTGTCGTGCAGAGGGGAACTTACTGTTTTCCGTCCATCGGCTAGACCAAAGCCAGAGTTCTAATTCAACCCTGGGTTTGAAATCAATTTCGACACGAGCCATAGCTTCCCCGGCTCGCTCGCATTCCAAATCGGCATCGTCTGGTGCACAGATCAGGACCCGATATTTTGCCATTGGACCACACCATCAGAATTGAGGTCGTTTCAGCAACTATTTTTTTATAATACATTAAAATATTACTCTGTAGCACGACGAAGTGCGCCAATTTTTCATAACTGCGAGAGTCGCTAACAATTACCTCGGCAATTCGCAGAACTTTAGCTTACTCGAAATCAGCGTCAGGGACGAACTCCCGATTTCTCGCGCGGCCGCGGGACGCCGTCGCGGCAAGGTTTTCGGCGGTCCCAGACTCACTGGGCAGGGCGGCCAAAGCGCGGCGGCGGCCTGCTCGTCCGGTAGGGATAAGCAGCAGCTCATCCCTACGATTTAATCCCTATATAATAAGCGATGGGCGATTAACTTCGGCAGCCTTAACTTCCCGTGAGCCGACGGAGCTGCCGCACTCGGTACAAAGATAGTCATAAATCTCTCTGTCGGGTAAGACCAGCAATAGCCGCTCCCGAACCGGCCGGGCGACTTTACATCTTTGACAATACAAGGACGACGCTCGAAGCGTCTTAAATTGATTCTTCATGGAGGCCAAATCCCCGAGTCAGCTAAACTCGGCCGGATGAGCAACGCAGTCAACGGCAAGACAACACCCTAGCGCATCAACGCAGTAAGAGGACAACTAGCACGCCCCAAACGGTCAGCAGGGTATTGCCAATCGCGAAGCACACGGAGAACCCAAGAGCCGGGATACGGCTTTGAGCGGCATCTTGGATGGCAGCCAGGGCCGCCGTCGTGGCTCTGGCGCCGGCGCAAGCGCCCAAAAGCACGCCGGGATGCATTTTAAAAACATATTTACCCAGTAGTAGAGCCAGGTACATCGGGACGACGGTTACAATGGCGCCGGCAACCAACAGCATCAGCCCGGCTTCCTCCAAGCCTTTGAGAAACAGCGGCCCCGCCTCCAGACCAACCACCGCCACGAACATTGTCAGACCGAGGTTGTTGAATACCCACAAGCCGGCACTAGGAATGTTTCCGAAGCTCGGGTGCACCGAGCGTAACCATCCGAAAACAAGTCCGGCTACCAATGTGCCGCCGCTAGTACTGAGGTTGATCGGGATCCCATTCACACTCACTCCGAGCAGACCAAAAAGAGCACCCAGAAAAATCCCGATACCGACTAAAACCAGGTCGCTAACATGACTCGAGCGTAACGGGTAACCAGCATTCCGCGCCACTCGTTCTACGTCGCGCCGGTTCCCACTAATCCTCAACACATCACCCTTAGCGATCTTGATGCCGCTATTGAAGGGAAGCGGATGACCTCCACGAGACAGCTCGCGAACAAAAACACCCCGAGAACGTTGATCGGTGCCGAGCCCGGCAAGTGCTCCCAGTGTTACACCCACAAATTCCCGACTCGTCACCATTACATCGAGAGTCTCATCGGGATAGTCGAGCAATTGCGGGTCGGATACCTCAACCCCAAAAAGGCTAGAATCTTCAATCAGTGTCTCGGTGCGAGATGCGATCGCCAGAACGTCTCCGGGCTGGATCTTGGTCGCCCGGTTACAGTCGAGGATTTTGTTGCCCCGCCGCAGCCGCTCAACGAACAACCTCTGGTTCGGGAACTTGCTTTCAAACTCGTGAATCGTCTGCTCCTGGAACCCCGGAGCAATAATCCGATAGGCCCGTACATCGATGAGATGATAGGCCGAATGGACCGAAGGGTCCGGCTCGTCTCCGCCTAACTTTGCCTCAAGTGTTCGGCAGGCATCGGCAAGATTGACGCCAAGTATCTTCGGACCGAGCGCGGCTAAGAACCAGGCGACACCGGCAGTCCCGAAAATATAGGTCACTGCGAAAGCGATCGACATTTCATCTATCGACCGCTGCTTGATCGCATGGCTGAGCGGCAACTGATTGATCGCATCCGCCCCAACACCGAGCACTGCCGAGACCGTGCAGGCGCCTCCAAACACGCCGGCGCCATATCCCGCATCAAAGCGGAACAATTTGGCAACAAGAACCGCGCTGGCCAGACAGAACAGGCATACAAACACGGCAAAGACGGCTTGGGAGACCCCATCCTTACGCAAACCCCGAACGAATTCAGGCCCCACCCCATAGGCCACCGCAAAAAGAAAGAGGAGAAAGAAGACCGACTTCAGCCCCGGCGATACCGGAATGTCGAGTTGGCCGACAACCAGCGCCGTGATGAGGACGCCAGTCACACTGCCCAGCGTGAAGCCGGCGATCTTAATCCGCCCAACCAAAAAGCCGAGAGAAACAGTGAGATAAATCGCAAGCTCGGGATGAAGTCGAAGAGCGCTGAGTAGGAAGTCCACGTAAAAAGGTGAAAGGTGAAAAGTGATCGGCGAAAAGTCGTAATAGCCGCAAAAGAGCGCAAAGAACGCAAAAAAAACCGAAAAACAAATGGAAGACGCGCAGTTATTCGGGTCGCTCTAGCCATCACCCCTTCGACGCGCTAGATGCTTGCCTGTTTCGAGCTTGTCGAGAAGCTCAGGGCAGGCTCCATCACTTTTTACTTTATCACTTTTCACCTTTCACGTCTCCCGCCCCCGCATCTCCACCAATCCACCAAACTCGTAACTTGCGAATCACCTTCGTAAGCCGGAGCTTACTGTAGTAACTGAAAATTGAACCTGGAATCTGTATCATGACTGATCCAACCAAACCAGATCCCTTGCAGGACGAGCTGCACGCTCCCAGAACTGGCGAACCGCAACGAGATGGGGCCAGCGCGCTGGACTATCTCAAGCCCGAGAATGGTCCCTGGCTTCCGATCGTCATCGGAGGGTCCGCTCTTTTGATCGCTGCGGGCTATTTTTTAGGACGCTATTACGTACATCTCCACGCCCAAACGCCGACAGACCGATTCCTTCACGACCTCGAGGATTGGGTAGAAGAGCGAAGCGAAGGCTTACCTAAGACCGTTCGAGACAAGCTGAATGCAACCTTTGGATTCTTGAGCACCTCTCTGCGCAACACGCCGATTAACCAAATTGTTTCTCGCTTCCAACACAAACCGCGTCGACCATTCAACCTCTTCTAATGAATCAAGAAACTACTTCCTCCGTCGGAGCTTCAGAATTTTCAGCTGAAAATGTGGATCGCTTCTTCGGTCGGCTAGATGAAAAGGTCCGGAAATCTCCACGAGAAGCGGTACTGATCGCGTTTCTAGCCGGAGCTTTGCTCCAAGTGTTTGCCGTGCGTCATCTGGTATTGACTGCGGCACGCATCATTTTGTGGTTAGCTACCCCGGTACTGTTCGTGTTTACCGCATGGAGGCTGTTTCAACTGGGCAACTCCGACGGGGGCCTAAGCCGATTTTTTGGATCTAAGCGGTAGCATCGGCCGATATCGGCCGATGCTTCTTAGTCCTGCCGCAGAAGTTTTCGGAAATAGTCGATCGAAACTGCCAGAATAATTACAGCTCCGACAAAGACCCCTTGCCAATAGGGATCGATGCCAAAGAGCAGCAGGCCGTTCCGAAGAACTTCGAGGATAATCGCGCCGATCACCGTCCCTAGAATTGTGCCTTCGCCTCCGGCCAGGTTGGCTCCGCCGATCACAGTTGCAGCAATGACGGCTAACTCATTTCCGGTACCCATGTCAGCCGTCACGCTTCCTAAGTAGCTGAATTGGGTAAGGCCCGCGATTCCGGCCATCAGCGCGGATAACATATAAACGATAATCTTAAGCCGGTCGACCCGAAGACCGGTCAATCTCGCGGTGCGCTCGTTTCCGCCTACCGCGTAGACGTATCTACCCCAAATCGTCCGCGAAAGCAGAATCCAAAAGAATAGGCCAGCGATACAAAAAATAATAAACGGATTCGGGACCCCGAAAACATCGCCGCCGCCGATCCAGAGAAAAGACCGATATTCGTCTCCAAATATCGAGATCGGCCGTCCATGGGTAACGATGAGGGCAAAGCTTCTGGCGATGGCCAGGGTGGCCAGTGTTGGCACAAAGGGAGACATCTTAAGCCGGGTGATACACAGCCCGTTTAAGAGCCCGATACCACAGGCGGCCAAAAGACTGAGCAGAATGGCGAGAGGTCCAGGCACGCCATGGGTTAACAAATAGGCGACGATAACCGCCGTCATGCCAAACACCGATCCTACCGAAAGGTCGATCCCGCCGGTTAGGATGACGCACGTCATACCCATCGCCACGATCCCAACGAATGAGAAATTCGTCGTGATATTGGCGATATTCTGGAGGTTTCGAAACTGCGGGATAAAGATTGCTAGGACGAGCAGCATCAAGACGAGGGCGCCAAGGATCCCTATCTCGCGGGGAAGGCGAACCGTTCGCCGGCGTGAAGCCTTTTCTGGATGGGGGGGCGCCACCGCTTCGGAGTTCATCTGGAATTCTAGAATCGAATCACAGCGTTATGGAGGATTTTTTAAGGGATTCAAACAAATTCGAGCCGAACTCGCCTGAAGCTCCTTCGAATGACAGATAACAAATGACAAATGACAGATGTGACCCCTTCCATCACTAAATCCTCGCCGTAAAACGCCGAATTTGTCGTCTGTCATTTGTCATTTGTCATTCGAAACGAGCTTCGGGCGAGTTTCGTCGGGTAGCCGGAGCCCTGCCAATTTTCTATAAAAAAGGCTTGCAACCAGGTCTCGAGGGATGTGGTTTCAATTCAAGCCTTTAGATAGAAGCCTAACGCCTATCTAAGGATTAGTAGCCTGCATGGCTCACGAATGCCTGCGCATTTGTGAGCCATGCAGGCTCCCCCAAAATCATCAATTATGCGAAACCAGAAATTGTTTCTTTTGGCGGGCGTGGCGGTTTGCTCGCTCGCTTTGCCGGCAGGCCTGCATGCCGCCGGAAAACAGAAGACATTCGCGATTATCCCGAAGTCGATCAGTATCTCGTTTTACAACGATGTGGAAAAAGGTTGTAAGGAAGAAGGTGCCAAGCTGGGCGTGAATGTCATTTATACTGGCCCGGATACGGCCGACGCGGCAAAACAGGTGCAAGTCTTACAGGATCTGGTCAGTCGCGGTGTCGATGGCTTTGCCGTTGCTCCGATGGACGGCGATGCTGTGATTGGCGTGATCGAGTCGGCCATCAAAAAAGGGATCAAAGTAATCACTTTCGATGCCGACTCTCCGAAGTCACAACGGGTCTGCTTTGTCGGTACGAATAATGAGCAGGGCGGTTACGAA
>JAFAIO010000430.1 GCA_019236675.1 Verrucomicrobiota bacterium | reverse complement strand
AGCTGCTCGCCGGTACCTTGGGCGCGGGCTCATGCAACGTGGGCAAGCGCGTCTGTTCCGAGAGGGTGCTCATACGGTTCCCAGCTCTATACTCCGGGACAGGCCAGAATGCGATAATACCTTGTGACTATAATGCAACAGTCCGCTAAGGCTGACTGCAAGCAAGACACCCAGCATCAGCGTTAATGCCCCACAGAAGACATGGGCGGTAGCAATATCAGCGGCTTTATTGCTCAACACCGTCCAGGCCCCAAGGCAAAACTGGACGAACACCAGCAAAATCCAGACGCTGGCGCATCGCCGGAAGAAAAGGGGTAAGAATCGATTACGCAACAACCGGATAGCCGTGAAAACGAGACCGGCAACAATCAGCACCGCCCAAATCCGGTGAACATACTGCAGCAAAATCAGACCTGCCGAGGTGTACGGCTGCGCAGCACTGCCGCGCGTCTCATTAATCTTATCAAGGCTGGCTGCATCCAACGGCGGGAAAAGATGCCCGTAACTCAGAGGAAAATCCGGGATCGACAGCCCGGCATGGAAATGCCGCATGGAGGCGCCGAGCACAAGCTGCACGAACACCATAGCGGTTACCACCACAACCCAGCGGCGGTAGGATGTGAGAAGTGATTGGTGATTGGTGATGCGTGATTTGTGGAGCGCGGCCTCGCTCTTGTCCTCCGAAGCTTTAGCGAAGGGGGATGCGAGGCCGACGGGGTGGCTGGTTTTGGTCCCTTCAGTTCGTGTTCGTTCCACACGTTCCCAGAATCTCGATGTGACCAGCGCGATTGTGGCCATCAGCGCAAAAAAACTTTGGGCCAGACACCCATGAAACAGACCGAGTACGGCGTTGTTCTCGGTCACTCGCAGACCACCCAAAATCCCCTGAACCACCACGGCAGCAACCGCAATGACGCCCAGCGTCTTTACCCAGCGACGCTCTTCAATGACGAAGAGTGCCACACAAAGAATCACGGTCAGCAAACCGACACTGCTGGCAATTAACCGATGAGTATGCTCGAAGAACACTCCCCCCACCCAGCGGGATATTGGGAACAAAAACATGTTATAGCCGAAGGTGTTCGGCCAGTCCGGAACAGCCATCCCGGCTTCGTGGCTGGTAACCAACCCGCCGCTACAAATCAGGAGCGAAACGCTAGCCGCCGCCGCCACAGCATACCAATGCAGCAGTCTTTTCGAGAGCGAATAAGCGGCCATCGTCCACTAATGCACCGCAAGCCGGGCGGTCTTCGGCGCCGGCTGGTTTTGAGGCAGAAAATCCTGGTCCATCCCGGGAACGCTATACTCGTAAGGGCCATTGTAAACTGTCGGAGTGACTGGGAAATTCCCGTGCCCGGGAGGCGACGGTAGCGTCCATTCCAAGGTCGTTGAATTCCAAGGATTCCTCGGCGCTTTCGGCCCCTTGAACATGCTGTAGAAGAAGTTCACGAAGAAGATCAGCGTCGATAAGCCCAAACCGAACGCGCTCAGACTGACGAAAATCTGGAGCGGTTGCTGGCTCTTAAGGAAGTCGTACAAGCCTGGGTCCGCAATCCGGCGCGGCATCCCGTTCAACCCCAGGTTGTGCATCGGGAAGAAGGTCAGATTGAAGAACATGAACGACAAAACGAAATGCACTTTGCCCCAGAATTCATTCATCATCCGTCCGAACATCTTCGGGAACCAGAAATAGATCGCTCCGAACACTCCGAACAAGCTGCCGCCGAAGATGACGTAGTGAAAATGCGCGACAATGAAATAAGTGTGATGGATGAAAAGGTCGACCGGCGTCGAGGCCATATAAATTCCGCTGAGGCCTCCAATCACGAACATCGATACGAACGCGAGGGCGAAACACATCGGTGTCGTAAATCGGATCGAGCCGCCCCAGACTGTACCCAGCCAGTTGAAAGTCTTAATCGCTGAAGGGACTGCGATCACCATGGTCGACAGAGAAAATGTAGACGATAACATCAGGTTCATCCCACTCACGAACATGTGATGCCCCCAGACGATGAAACCTAAAAAGCCAATCGCCACCATCGCATAGACCATCGCTTTATACCCAAAGATCGGTTTTCGCGAAAAGACGGCGAGCATTTCGGAAACCAGACCCATCGCCGGAAGAACCAGGATATAAACTTCGGGATGGCCGAAGAACCAGAAAAGGTGTTGCCACAACAATGGTTGGCCGTAATGGCTTGCCTCAAAGAATGAAGTGCCGAAATTAAGGTCGAAAAACAGCATGGCTGCCGCCGCTGATAGGACGGGAACCGCTAGCAACAACAAAATCGAAGTGATGAAGATTGCCCAGACTGGGAGCGGCAACCGGAACATTTTCATACCCGGAGCGCGCATATTGATGACCGTCGTGATGTAATTTACCGCGCCTGCGATCGATGCCAGTCCGTTAAGGAAGAGCCCGATACACCACAGACTTTGTCCGGCTTGGCTGCCGTTATAGGCTCCGTTGGCGGAAAGAGGTGCATACGCCGTCCAGCCGGCAGCAGGAAAACCCGTGGGGGCGAAGTAGCTGGACAGCAAAATAATGCCGGACACCAAAAACAGCCAAAACGACAGGGCGTTGAAGAATGGAAACGCCATATCCGGAGCTCCGATTTTGAGCGGGATCAGGAAATTTCCGAAGACGCCAACCAACAAAGGCATCATCACCAGGAAAACCATCACGGTAGCATGCATGGTAACCAGCCCGTTGTATCCCTGCGGCTGGATCGCGCCCGCATCCGTGACCAACCACTTCGGCAGCAAAGTGCCAATCAACGGGATAGGGGCGCCCGAGAAGGCCAGCTGATAGCGGACACCCATCGCCAGCAGTCCGCCAATTATCAAAAAGAAGAAGCTGGCAAAGAGATATTGGATCGCGATGGTCTTGTGATCTTCGGACCAGATATACTTATGGAAGAAGCTGAGCTCGTGGTGGTGAACCGTTTCGGCATGCGCCTCAGCCCCACTATGCGCAATGGTTTGAGACATACTTACACTATTGATCTTTCGTTTCGGTTATACTCGAGAGTTTCGCTCCTGGCTGTGGTTGAACCGCTTTCGCTTTTTCTTGGTACCACTTCTCGAAATCCGCCTCAGACACAACTTGAATGTCGGCCTTCATGTTGTAATGGCCAGAACCGCAGAGCTGGCTACAAGCCAGTTGGAACTTACCAATCTTTGTGGGCGTGAACCACACCCAGTCGATTATCCGTCCGGGTAAGATATCTTGATAAACCCGGAACTGAGGGACATAAAAAGCATGAATCACATCTTTGGAATCCAACCGGATGTGGACGGCGCGGTTGACCGGGATTTCCAGAGTACTGGAAGTAAAATTATCCTTTGCATCAGGGTCGTCCGGATCATTTCCGAACATGTTATCGTTGGAAACGAAGTTGGCATCAGCCTTCCCCAACTTGCCGTCTGCACCTGGGTACTGAAAAGAAAAGCCGAACTGGTACGCCGCAACTCCCACCTGGAGCGCGTTTGCCGGCGGAGTTGAATGCAAGACGTCCCACCATAAATGATTGCTGTAACCCCAAAGCCCGATAAAAATCGCGGTCGGAATCGCCGTCCAGATTATCTCCAGCCGATTATTTCCATGACTGTAAGTAGCCCGGACACCCTTTTTTGCCCGGTATTTTATGATGAAGAAGATGTAAACGGCCTGCGTGAGAACAAAAACGGCGCCAGTAAGGAAAAGGATGAAATAGATCAGCTGATCGATGTATACGCCTCCTTCGGTGGCGTTCTCCGGCAGCCACCAAAGATTCGAAGTCCGCGGATCCGCCCAGCAGGTTCCGAGTCCCGCTAACAAAACTGCCACGATCAAGCCGCATCGAGCAAAAGAGGATCGCCAGAAACTCATAGGGAGACGATGGGGTGTTTGAAATACGGTACGAACGTTTCGATGTTTGTCATCAGGCGCAAGGGCCCGGCAGAAGACTGGTGGGGCGAGGCTCCCGAACGGCAGTTAGTCCTCCCCGAAGCCCTCGACGAGTGCTGCCCTTGCATCTGATCGAAGTTGAACCGCGCGCCGAGCGGTCGGCTCAGCGTGTGCGACGTCTGCAGGCTTGAGTTCCCCAATTGCGCAAAAAGATCGAGCCGGAATAGCGGCCGAACCCTAGTCCCAACGGCTCGGCGGTCCACTCGGCGCTGCAACATTACACGGCGGCACAAGTCATAAGCGTTGTTGGTCATTCCCAGTTCGTGCGGGAGCCTCGCCCCACCAAAGTTGGCCCCACCAGATTTGGGCCTCAGCCAAGCAAAACTAAATATGTTAGACTCCGTCATCATTTTTGTTGGGGGGCCGGTGAAGCACTGGCCGCGGGTGACGCTCCGGGGGCCGGCTTATTCGCGGCTTGCTGCTCGGATCCTCCAGCCTTGGCAACGTCTTTGGCCGGCAACTTCATGACTTCTGCGAAAGTCCACTGCTCCTTTCGGTCCTTCAATTCGTCGCGCATTTGCTTGACTGCTTCAGGCGGGATCGGTGGCGCATTGTTACCCCAATCGGAACGAACATAGGTCAGGATGGCAGCAAGCTGGGCATCCGTGTATTGGCCTTCCCAGGCCTGCATTGAATTATTAAAGTTCTGGCCCTTTACGGTTACGGGTCCTTGTAATCCTTTGAGCGCAATCGCAATGAAACGATTGCTCGCGTCTCCCAACACAATCTCGGAACCTGCCAACGGTGGATACTGACCAGGTAGACCCTGGCCCGTCGCTTGATGGCACGTGATGCAATTCTGCGAGAACAAAGCTTTGCCGATCACTTTCGGATCGGGAGCAGCCTGAGGTCCCGACGTGAGTGGACCGAACTTCGGCAAATAATCGAATACATCGGCACTGAAACCGCCACTGTAAGAGAACAGATATGCGCCCGACCAAAATAGGGCGAAGAAAATCAAGCCGATCAACCACCGTGGAACCACGCCGTCGCCGACGAGAGGCACCGCCGGATCGGTTATCGCCGCATCGCCCTCTTCCCGCAACCGCGGGACCGTTTCCCCAATCCCGGGCGTCTCTGAGTGTTCTTCGTGCGCGCTCATTGTTGTGAGACCGGTGCTTCCGGCAAAGCATAGTCCCGCTTCAGTGAAAGCAGGTAAGCAACTAACGCTTCCGCTTCCGCAGTCGGGACGATTTCGTGGCCAGGTCGCGGAGCATCTGCTCCTTCCAACTTCAACGCGTTTTGTGCCGGTTGCCCCGCGATAGCTTGGTCGCGGAACAGCCACCGATAAGAAGGCATCGTTGTCTCCGGGTCGAACAATCGCGGATCATATAGGTACCGATAAAACCATTGCGCATCCTTTTGCCGGACACCGACGTTGGTCAGGTCAGGACCGAACCGGGAAACGCCCAAGAAAACCTGATCGTCCTTCATATAATCACGGGCAACGGTTCGACGTTTGCCCCATTCGCGATCGATATCACCGCCCTCGCTCTTATCGCGGACAAACTGGGAATGACAGGTAACACAACCGTTGGCGGCATAGACGCGGTATCCTTGTTGCGCTGCGCCCGGTATATCCGGAGGAGCTACCTCTTTCGTGTTCGGATCGACATTTGCTTTTAAGGTAGCGAACGAAAGATACGGGTAGACAGCTAAGCCCCACCACGACAATCCGAACAGGACAAACCCGCCGCCGATAATCTTACTTAGCCGATTCACGCGAGTGATACCTCCTCATTGATTACCGGTTCGGGAGCTTCTTTAGAATCAGGCGCCCAAGCAGGGTTCACAAAGACGGTCAGGAAAGAGGCAAGACCGAGCAACGCGGAAACTCCGATGAAAACGGCGGCCAGCTCGTAGCCAAGCAAAAATGGCCTAATAATATCGATCACCGCTGCAAACGGGACCTTCGGATCCATCTGTCCAAATCCTTGAAGGACGCCCGCAATGGTCAGGTCAAACACCAGCGTCCCAAGCGCGATGATAGAAAACCAGAAGTGCCATTGGATCAGTCTAGTGTATTTCCAGGAGCGGCCGACTAATCGCGGCAGAGTATAATAAATCGCTCCAAAACAGATCAAAGTCACAAACCCAATCAAAAAAAGGTCGGTGCGCGCGGTAACGGCCCAGGTAAATTCCAAGATCCGGTTAACTGATCGAAAAGTCGTGAGGGCGTTCCAAATGCTCGCCAAACCAAACACCATACCGCCGGTCACGAGAAACCGGAGAGCGAGGTTCGGCTTAATCACATCAAAGGAACCTTTCATCGTCAGGTGAAGGTTGGTCGCGAACGCCAGGACCGGGATTACGAGCAACACATTGGCAACGACGCTGGCGGTCTGATTCCAAGCGGGTAGAGGTGCACCGAGGATCTGCGCGATTCCAGTCCAGCCGCCAAATGCGACAATTCCCCAAAAGCTGATCGCCGCCAGCTTCGCGCTGTAAAGGGGTCGCCCAATCAATAACGGTACAAAATGATAAACGATCCCGACACCCAGCGGGGTCAGCCACAGACTGATGAGACAGCCAAAGTACCACCATTGAATCGCGGGCTCGGCCGCGCCGCTCACCTTAAAGAATTGGAGCAAACCGTTGGCGCTTCCGTAAGCCCAAGCAAAGGCGATAAACGCAGTTAATAAAAACGCCTGTGAAATATAACCCCCTTTACTGCGCCTCCCGATGACCAGGGCAACCGCCCAAATCGCCATGATGATCTCCGCCAACCAGATCGGAAAGGCAGCATAGAGAGGAAATTCAAGCCATTCTTTTCCGGTGCTACCCCCACCTAGTACACCCCAGACGCCAAAGACCAGGCCGAGATTCCAAATGATCCCGGCCAGCAACGGCAGGTAACCTCCAGGAAACGGATTCTTGGCCATGCGGTCTAGGATCCAAATAGCCGTTCCAACGCCGATCATGGATGCCCATCCATAGACCAGCAGGTCCATAGCAACAGGATAGACCCGGCCGTAGGTCAACCAGGCAACATCCGGAAAAACCAAAGGGGAAAACGGGTCAGTCACCTGAAAAGCGGAGAGTAACCAAAGCGCTACCGCTATCAAGAGCCAGAATAGGCCGGAAACAAAGAATAGCAGGATCGGACCGCGTAGAACAGATCCGTTGCCGGCTGCAGCGCGATTCAATTGAAGGTCTGCTGTTTGGTTAGGAACAGACATAGCGCAGGCGCGAAAAGTGATTGGTGATTAGTGATTTGTGATTGGTCGCTCCCACTTTGGTGGGGCGAGGCTCCCGAACGGCCAATCGATAGTCGCAAGGCATCAGGTTTGTTCCGACCGCATTGTGGGCAAGGCTGACACGCTCGCCGAGCCAGACGGGCCGCGACGAACACGGAAAGACGATTCGAAAGTCAGGACCGAGTTCGAGAGGGTGGCACACCATGATCCGGCTGCTCGGCGCGTCCCTTGGACTAACACTACCAAGGGCATGAGATCGTCTTGAGCTCCGGAAACATTTCTTGGCCGTTCGAGAGCCTCGCCCCACCAGAGTCGGGCATCCGCCTACTACAAAGCTCATCGTTTCACAATTCATCTTACTGGTCGGTTGGTGACGTGGACGGTGTTGGGTTAGCGGTAGGTTCAGGGCTAGAACTGGACTCCGGACTTGCGCTCGGCTCCGGGCTAGAACTTGGCTCCGGACTTGCAGTCGATTCCGGGGTCGCGCTGGGTGAGCTAACTGGTGACGGCGCCGGTGTGGCAATCGCAGAAGGGGCGGGTGTTGCTTGCTGGTTGGCGGCGGCCGGAGCTGGAGTCGTCGCAGGAGTCGGGCTTGCTGCCGGCGGGTTAACCGGACCTGCTGCATGCGGATGGTTTGCAGCTAGGTCTTTGAGAACTAACTCCATCGCCTGGTTAATCGGGATGCCAACAATCCCTTTCGATCTGTCAATCCAATGATAGGTAGTCAGGGCCTTCTGATTGTCTGCGTTTAATTGAGCGAGATTTTTCAGGCGTTCCTCTCGCGTCTGAACGCTGCCGGCTGGAATCGCTTCCCTTTGAAGGAATACGATCCAAACCAACCCGACGAAGACGAGCAACATCACCAAAGTGGTGAGAACAGTCAGCGTAGAAACTTTCGGGGACTCGACGGCTTCGGACATAGGATCAATTGCTCAGCTTCAGTGATTCCAACAGCCGGGGATCTTTTGACGGGAACAGGCTAACTTTCCCGAGCGTAGTCAGAAAGATAAAGGCCAGCGGGCACCCGATAGCAAAAAGGCAAAGGACATCGAGGGGATTAATTTGAACTCCAGTGGGATGCATGAACGGCATAATCGTGATGTAAGTATCAATCACATGCATGATCAGCACCCATATAGAAATGGCCGCTAAAAATTTGGAGTTCCTCTTGGTGTATTGAAAAAGCAGGTAAAGAAACGGAATAAAAAACCGTCCAACTACCATCGCGGTACTGAGCGTGTTCCAGGATTCGACGTTTCGGCGAACGAACCACTCGGTCTCTTCGGGAATATTGCCGTACCAAATCAACATGTACTGGCTGAACCCGATGTAACCCCAGAAGATAGAGAAGCAGAAGAGCAGTTTACCCATGATGTGGTAATGCTCTTCGTTTACGAAGCTGAGGTAACCGGCACCCTTTAAGCCGAACACCACTAGAATAATCAGTGCCATGCTGGCGCCGGCTGATCCGGCAAAGATGTAGACACCCCACATGGTTGAGGCCCAGCGATAGTCTAGGGATGCCATCCAGTCGAATGCCATCAAGGTGGTGCAGACCGCGAAAAGAATAATTCCAAGGAAGGAAACTCCCCGCATTTGAATGGACCGGCGCGGATCACCATCGCTGTCCTGTTTGATCGAGGTACTGCGAAAATAGAAGGCCGCGGAGCCAAAGAAGACAAAGTAGAGGATAGCTCGAACCCAGAAAAACGGAATCGAGACAGGACCAAGCGGCAGGTTGAAGTAAGCCAGTTTGTCCTTCAGATCGGGCGTCAAGTGCGGCTTGCCAATGTCTGTGATCCACTGCCACAACTCGGTTCGCAATAGAAAGATCGGGATAAAGAAAAGCAGCATCCACGGAACCAAGAACGCTAGATTTTCCATCTGCCGCCGGACCACGATTCCCCAGCCGGAATCGGTTGCGTGATGCAACAGAATCCAAAATAGGCAGCCGATCAGAATAGTGAAGAAGTAAAGGAAGGCGAATAGCCACGAAAAAATGAATTGATGCTTTAGGGGACTACCTGCCGGAGCGAAAAGACCGATTGCCAGCACCACAATCAACGAGATGATTCCGACCGATATCAGTCCGATTAGAAACCGGGTCATTCCTTTGGATTGGAACATCTCCGGTGCAGGGACATGTGAAGGGTTACTCATTTTTGAGCCTCCAAAGCGGCGCGTTGCTCTTCCGGTACGTCATTGATAGTTGCGTTTTGGCTCCGCTGAAGAGCACGGATATAAGCGATAATTGCCCAACGATCTTTCACGGTGACCTTGTCTCCATAAGCCATCATCGTATTGAAACCATGGGTGATGGTATTGAAGATCTGGCCGTCGGCCATTTGCCGGTATTTATCCTGGTGATAGTTGGCGATGCTGAGCAGGCCGTACTTGGAAGTGATACCGTTACCTTGCCCGGTAGCACCGTGACAGACAGCACAGTCAATATTGAACACGTCCTGTCCCCTCTTTAAGAGGTCGGCTGTCACCGGGATCTGTTCCGGCATACCGGTTCCCCAATTCTCTCTCATCTTGCCGGTGTTATAATAATCAGTCCCAGCAGTAAATTCTCCGAAGGGTGAAAGGATGTCGTTGGGCACTCCGGAATTTTGGAAGGGATGACCGGGGATGTCATAACCCAGGGGGATAGTCCCATCAACCGGCGGTCTGGAGCCCCGTCCATCGGCAAAAAAATCGCTCGGCTTTTGATATTTAACCTTCGATTGCCGCTTCATATCGCCGAAGAACTCGATCGGAGGAGCGGCATGCCTCTCACCCCGCGTGCCGAGCAATCCGACAGCCACGACGCAAAGCAGCCCGAATCCAATCAGGAAATTCTTAATCATTCTCGTAAATGAGAGTTGCTTCTTTCCCGCCGATCTCCGTGAGAAAGTCCACTGTGCCTGCTTCAGAGAAACGTGGATCGACCGCTTCAATGACCAGGAAAAAGGCGTCTCTGGTGACCCGCCGGAACGAGGGATAACCGAACAAAGGGTGATGGAACCGGGGTAACCGATTCAGCACAAAAACACCGAAGAAAGCAGTAAACGCCGAGAACAACACCGTCAGCTCAAACATGACAGGAAAGAAAGCCGGAACGGTGAAGAAACTAACCGGTTTTCCGTGAACAATTAACGGGTAGAGAAATGAGGACGGAATAAACTCCAAACAAACGGCCGTCGCGAACCCGGTGAAACCACCGCAAAAGATGATATAACCGAGGTAGGATTTGCCTAATCCCATCGCTTTGTTCATCCCATGGATCGGAAAAGGAGAATGAACATCCCAGAAACGGTATCCCTTATCCCGGACTTTCTCCGCGGCGTGATATAAGTCGGCGGCGGACGCAAATTCTGCGATGGCTGCAAACGGTTCTTGTTTAGCGGCAGCTGCGGTCATGCGTGCGCCTCCCCAACGTCTTCAATTGCGGTCGTATCTGCGTGCGGCACTGGCGGTTCATGATGAGGATCCGCTTCCGGCATAACAGATCTCACTTCGGAAATAGCCACCATCGGCAAAAAGCGAACGAAGAGGAGAAAGAGCGTCACAAATATTCCGATCGTTCCTACAAACGTGGAAACATCAACCCAGGTCGGATAGTACATTCCCCAGCTTGAAGGTAGAAAATCGCGATGCAGCGAGATGACGAAGATAGTAAA
This sequence comes from Verrucomicrobiota bacterium, assembly GCA_019236675.1. Taxonomy (GTDB): domain Bacteria; phylum Verrucomicrobiota; class Verrucomicrobiia; order Chthoniobacterales; family JAFAMB01; genus JAFAVN01. The sequence continues at coordinate 1,813 of JAFAIO010000430.1, read as the reverse complement.
CCGCTCGAACCACATGCCCGCGTTCACGCACATGGAAACAAACATAACGGTGATGATGTTTCGCCGGAATGCGCGCACCCAAAATAGTTGAGGCATGAGGCAGTTGCAGGTGAACATTGACCAGGAAGCCCACCAATAAGGGCCGAAGTAACGGTTAATAAAAGCAAACCGCTCGAACGGGTTGGCGCCGTAATAAGCGACGAAGAATTCCATGCTGTAGGCGTAGCAAACGATCAACCCGGTCAGCAGGATGATCTTGCACATCACATCGATGTGATTCCACGTGATCACATCGTGCAGCTTGTAAATGGAACGTGCCGGGATGAGCAGCGTCAGCACCATGGCGAATCCGCCAAAGATGGCGCCGGCAACGAAGTAGGGTGGGAAAATCGTGGTGTGCCACCCCGGCAGGACCGACGTGGCGAAGTCGAAGGACACGGTTGAGTGCACGGACAAAACCAGGGGAGTGGAGAGTCCAGCCAAGATCAAGTAGGCCATTTCGTAGTGCCGCCATTGGCGATTCCCGCCTCTCCAACCTAAAGCCAGGATCCCATAGACTACCTTGCCGACCTGGCTCTTTGCCCGGTCTCGCAAAGTGCCTAAATCCGGAACCAGACCGAGGAACCAGAACAAAACTGAAACTGTGAAATAGGTGGAGACCGCAAAAACGTCCCACATCAACGGGCTACGGAAATTAGGCCAGATCCAATTCGGGTTCGGCACCGGGGCCAGAAACCAAACCATCCAGATTCTGCCAACGTGGATGCCCGGGAAAATGGCAGCACACATGACGGCGAACAGCGTCATTGCTTCGGCCGACCGGTTAACGGCGGTCCGCCATTTTTGGCGAGTTAATAGCAAGATTGCGGAAATCAGTGTGCCGGCGTGCCCGATACCGATCCAGAAAACGAAGTTGGTAATGTCAAAAGCCCAGCCGACCGGAATGTTGTTTCCCCAAACCCCAACCCCGGTGAATAGGAGATAGAGGATACAGAAAATGCCGAATGCCGCGATGGAACCGGTAATGGCAATGGCAATAAACCACCAAAGCGGCGTCTTACTCTCGGGAACACCGGCAATTAGATCGGTGATCCACGCCATTGACCGATTGTTCTCTACCAGCGGGCGGCGCGGCAGGCGTTCCACAAAAGGAACCATTTTTTCGGCAGAGACCTGGGTTTCAGCCATTATGCGTTTCCTCCGGTTGGTACGCTCGTTCGCGTTTGTTCGCCCTCTTTTTCGTTACTTCCCGCCCGTTCCCGTTCGTTCTCTTCGTGTTCCGCGTTAATCTTGCCGATTTTAGCTGCACCCGGCATCTTCGGGTTCGGGTTGCGCAGCCGCGCCAGATAACTCGTGCGAGTCTGAATATTGAGATACTCGAGCAGGTGATAATTCTGAGGTAATTGCCGCTGTTTAGCCACCTGGCTTTCGGGGTCTTTGGTATCGCCAAAAACGATCGCTTCCGCAGGGCAAGCCTCTTGGCAAGCCGTCCTGACACTGTCAGTCGGAAGGGACAAATCCCCGGTTACACCTGCTTTAATCCTTTGAGAAATCTTGGCCGTCTCGATCCTTTGCACGCAGTAAGTGCATTTCTCCATCACACCGCGGCTCCGCACCGTGACATTTGGATTCTTTTGCAACTTAGAGATTTCGTCCATCCCCCACTTCGCCAGCGGGCCGAGGATAAGTTGCTGTTTGCCTTCGAATCCAGGTAACCCGTGCTCGATCTTGTCCAACACCGACCGATCGTTGTAGTTGAAGAAATTGAAGCGACGAACTTTGAACGGACAGTTATTCGAGCAGTACCGAGTAC
>JAFAIO010000273.1 GCA_019236675.1 Verrucomicrobiota bacterium | reverse complement strand
GAGGGAGTTCCGGGTGGCTGACACAGCCAGGCGAGGACGGTTTGCCTGGTACCTTCTCGTAACTGAAGAAGTGCTTCGAGTTTATCTCTTTTGCCGCTACTGAGCGAAGCCGTAAGCCGCCTGTAGAGGCGACGCTGCGCCAGTGTGATAACCTCGGCGCATAATCGCTCCACTACCGGCAATCCTGGGATGATGATCTTCGCTTTTCGGAGGCCTTCAACGAGCCATTGAACCAACAGCATGCCTTGATGCGTCTGATCGGCAAGTGCGGCAAGTTCCGACGCAAATTGTCGGTAATGGACTCGCGTGAAGGTCTGGTAGCCAAATTGCTCCTGTAATTCCGCTAAGTGTTCACGTCGTGTTTGATCGCGGTCCGCATAGAAAATCCAGATTCCAGTAGGCACCTTCAACTGTGCCGCTGACATAGCGAGAATCGGCGGATAAGGCGTTTCATCTGGAGCGAGCAAACGGCCGGGGAAGCGCAGATAACACAGCTGCACAGCGAACCCAAGCCGGTTATGGTCGCCCCGGTGACGACGTATCACTGCAAGATCGTGGGTGCTGAAGACATAATACCGTATTAGATCAGCTTCATCCGTTGGAAAGGCCAGCAGCTCCTCGCGCTGGACGGATGTTAGTAGTTCGCGACGCGGCATAAATAGGTTCTCGAAAACCTTCCTTTACGAGAAATGGATACAACCGCCGTTAGAGGCTCCAAAACGCTCGCTCTTGCGTTCTCGAAAACCATTCTTGATTCGTTTTTCTCGTTTCTTCATCTTTGACACGAGTATCGAGAATTTCATGGCGAAGCGAGCTCTTCAACCTTTGCGGATCGGATACGCCCGGGTGTCGACCCGCGACCAGAGTCTGGAAATGCAGCTGGACGCACTCAAGAGAACAGGATGCAAGCGCATTTTCACTGACAAACTCAGCGGCGCGCAGGTCGAACGTCCAGGGTTAAAAGAGGCACTGTCCCAATTGCGCGAGGCCGATACCCTGGTGGTCTGGAAACTGGATCGGCTCGGCCGCAGCGTCAAAGGATTGGTCGACCTCGTCAATGAACTTCAATCCCAGAAGGTGCATTTCCAAAGCATCACCGACGGCATTGACACTAAGACAACCGCAGGGCGCTTCTTTTTCCACGTGATGGCGAGTCTAGCCCAAATGGAACGAGAGCTCATTATCGAGCGCACCCGTGCCGGACTTGAGGCCGCTAGGCGCCAAGGACGCGTGGGCGGTAGAAAGCGCCAAATGACCGACGGCAAGATCCAGGCTGCAAGAAAGCTATTGGCAAGCGGGACACCGCCACACGAGGTGGCGCACAGCTTAGGCGTGTCGGTTCCCACACTGTATCGTTGGGTGCCGGCCTCTTCACGGACGTAAAGGGGTCGCGAAGCCTATGGAGTCTGCCCAGACAGTACGTCAGCCGCCCATTTTAGGATTGACCCGGAATAGGGCGAAGCGTCCAATAGGGTATCGCCCGGAGACCTTTGACCAAAGGCATTGATTCCTGACCCCCGGCGACACGGATGTCACTGGTGACGTCAGAAATATCGCGGCAGGTCGCTATGCGACAAGAGAATCAAGAACACCAGCAGGAACAATGAAAATCCACTTACTACTTGCCCTAGTAGGGCTGGCAATCGGCTTTGCTTTGCCAACCTTCGCCCAACAAACAAACACGCCCGGATCAGATCCGCAAATAATCGAGCAGCTTGATGCGTTCGGTAAAAAGTTTAGCGAGGCATGGAACAATAACGATGCCGCCGCCCTGGCCGGGTTTTATACAGAGGACGCGGTTCGTGTAGACGACACAGGGCCGGTTTACGGTCGGGAAAACATTCAGAAATGGTATTCAGACCTGCTCAAGCAAATACATATCAGCAACCATTTCAACAAGCGCGACCAATATCACGCTATAGGTACAGCTGGAAATGAGGTATGGGCAAACGGGGAATGGAGTGGTACTATTCAAAGCAAGAGCGGTGGGCCCAGACAACTCAAGGGCTACTGGACAACGATATTGGTTCGTGACGGTGATACTTGGAAGTTTTTGATGGAAACTCCAGTCATAACCCCAGCACCGGCTTCGACATCATCCCCCACGGCAAGCCCGAGCAGCCAATAGCATCCTGATCCGCACGGTGCCCCCCGGATGTTTTTGCGTCCTCTGTTGTCGGAACGCCTTAACGGAGGTTTTCGGTTGGATGTGGTTAGCACGCGCAAAAGGGCCAAAAGCAACATTTAACCCATGTAGAATCGTTTTTCCTAGACAGCGGAATCGGCAACGCGTTCCACTGGGGTGTTGCCTAGGCCCTTTGACTAAAGGCGTTCCCTTTTTTTGCCGCCTACAAAGCCGGTGCGACGTTCGAGCAGTTGCAGAAAGACACGTACGCGGGAAAATACCCCCCTTCGAAGCCGCTAAACCTGCATCTCCCTCCGCTCGACTGACTCGAACAGAAGCAAGGCCTATATATTCCAGGAGTGTCACTCAAGATTCTTTAGCAAATGGACGGACCAGTCCCGGGCTACCAGACGGTTATTGTCGAGATCGAACTAGAGCCTAAAATCATCGTAGCAACCCACATCGACAGTGAGCTCAGGCATCTGCAGTCCGGTCCGGCGGGTTTCGGGCGCTGAACACGAAAGCGATTTCGAAATTGTTGATGATGATGCCCCAAAGCGGCTCGGGCCGAGCAGAAACGCGTCCCGCTCGCAAGCTCCGGTTAACTTTGTTTCAACCGCCACGCGGACATCGTTCCCAAGGCTAAACGTACTTTATTTTCCGTTTCGTGTGCTGACCCCTAGGAGTTCACGTTGAATTTCGGTTGATCTTATGCCCGGCGCCTTGACACTAGTCGTCCCGTGAAACGAGCTGTAATCGAATCCTGGTGCGTTTTCTTTTAATCGGATGTGCTTGGCAAGACCTTAGCGTGCTAAAATTTCCGTTTCGTGTGGTCACCCCATTAACGCAGATTTCGGCTGCAGACTGGGGCAGCACCTCAGGTCATAAATATACCGGTCGGACAGGCGTCCTTACTTCCTCCGGGTTTTCAACCTGCAAGCTAATCTATGTACATCCGCGTTAATCTGTGGTTGGCGTCTTAGGCTTGGATTGTTAGCAATCTTGTTGGTGTCATTTGCGTCCGTCGCAGTTCACTTTCGTGGCAGCTTCAAAGGTCCCTGCCCTGTTGCTTCACCCAGCGTCGATGCCCTAATCTGCAGCCGAAATCTGCGTTAATCCGCCTCCGCAAGGCCTACTGCGCGACAGGTTCTGTGTAATCTGCGGATAAATAAATCTGCGATTCGCTACAGTTCCAAGGCGATATCGAAGTGGGAGACGGTCTTGTCGTAACGGGACAGGAGCGTTTGTGCCACCGGATCCACATTCGCGACTTCGTACTGTTCACCCGCGAAGCCCTTTACGTTTTCTAACCGATCAAAGAGCGTCATCACGACAATTTCAGTCTCCGCTCCTTGTTTCCGAGTCAGAACCATTGCCTTTCGATAACCTTCGACCCGGCTCAGCCTCGCCTGGACCTGAGATCCAAAATGCTGCACATACTCGGCCGCCCGATCACCCTCAGCCCACGCACGAAATTGTCTTACGATCATGGTTTTCGCGCGCAAGATAGGCCTTCCGATCGCAGGTATCCCACCAAAAAATGGCCTCCTATTCCAAGTAATCAGTAATCAGTAAAGCAGTAATCAGTGATGAAAGCTCCGAACTGATTACTGACCTACTGATTACTGATCACTTTCGTCGCCCCGCCCATCGCCTGGCACGTCCCCCACACCCCTATCCCGTCGTGCGTAGCCCACTAGCGATCGCGTTGATCGAGACCATCACATCGGCGAAGAGACGATCGGCGTCAGCGTTGGCGCCGGATGCCATGGCTTGGCGCCAGGTCCGCAGCAAGCCGACCTGCTGAACGTGAAGCGCGAGGAGACCGTCGGCCCGGATCTGAAGTGTCTTTGTAAAACGAGGTCGCCGATCCGCGGAAGCGCCTCCGAGGATCTCCGACAAGAGTTTATGGGTCAAAATGAATTCTTCTTTTATTATCGCATAAACATCTCTAACGCCTTCATCATCAGGAGATAGCGACGCGTACAATTCCATGAGTGAAAGCTCGGCGCTGCAAATATTCGTCTCGGCATTTGTCAGCACAAACCGTAAAAACGACGACGTTTTCCCAAGCTCTAGTAGCAGTTGCAGCTTCGATTCATCCTGCGACATCGCTCTTAGCGCGGTCCCAATTCCAAACCAGCCCGGCAGGTAGTACCGCGATTGTGTCCAACTGAATACCCAAGGGATCGCTCGCAGATCCGCCAACGAGGAATGTTGCCCCGTCCGGCGGCTCGGCCGCGATCCGATGCTGCTCAGCTCTAACGCGTCGATCGGTGTCGCCGTACGGAAAAAATCGAGAAACTGCGGATGATTGAGCAAGTTCCGGTACGCGATTCGGCTCGTCTCCGACAGTTCAGAGGCAATTTCACCGATCCGGTCGAGCGGTTCCGCCTCATTCTTTTGTCGCAAAGTTATTCCACAGACTCCGGCCAGCAGAATCTCAAGGTTGTAGGCAGCGGTGATCCGGTTTGCATATTTCTGGGCAATGGTTTCACCCTGCTCCGTTAACCGGATATCGCCCCGGACCGTCTGATGGGGAAGAGCCTCCAGGAACCGGTGGGTGGGTCCGGCGCCCCGGCTGATGGTGCCGCCACGGCCGTGGAAGTAGCGAACTTGAATGCCGCAAGAATCCGCTACCTGCGTAATCTCTTTCTGGGCGCAGTGCAGAGCCCATTGGCTGGTGAAGAGGCCCGAGTCTTTGTTGCTGTCGCTGTACCCCAACATGATCTGTTGCACCGGGTACTCGCTCCCGCGAATCTCCGCCTGCAAGTGTACGCTTCGCCTTACAAATGGGTGCTGCAGATACTCCGCCACAATGGCGGGGGCTGCCTCGAGATCTTCGATCGTCTCAAACAACGGCACCACATGGATTTCCGAAGCCGGTCCGTCCGGAGCTTCCCGCCACAGGCCGACCTCGCGCGCGAACAGATAGACCGCGAAAAGATCGGCCACCCCTCGCGTCATACTCACGATCAAGGAACCGATTCCTCTTAGCCCAAAGCGGTCTCGATATTCCTTGAGTACACGATAACAACTCAGCACCGCGTCCGCTTCAGGCCCGACCGAAACATCGGGTGCTAAGAAAGGCCGGCGCGAATTCAGCTCAGCCAGGAGTAGGGGGAACCGTTCGGACTGTGTCTGTTCAGAATATGGCTTGGGCAAGCGGATGCCGGCCGCTGCTAATAGTTGGGCGATCGCTTGATCATGAAACTGGCTATTCTGGCGGATATCGAGGACGGCCCCATGGAACCCGAACACGTCCACAATTCGGATCACCGGCCACACTTCAGTCCGACCGATCCGGATCGCGCCGACGGCGTCCAGGGCTGAATTCAATAAGATGAGATCATTTCTAAGATCATTCGCAGACCGATATCCTTGATCCTGAACGGTTTGCTGGAGTTTCTTCTGGATTAGAAACGCGAATTGCCGCCATGGTTCTTCCCGATAAATCAATCGCTCAATTCCAATTGAAGTTTCTGTCGTAAGTCGTTCAATCCCTTCAAGTAAGGATGGGGGAGCTACCTGATCATTCCCCGACAAGGTTAATTGCTCGACTACGCGGCTCATCGCGCTGATTAGCGTCTCCAACGCAGCTTGCCGGAGCTCGAAAAAGGTTTCCCGCGTGACTTGGGCGGTCACCAACGGATGGCCGTCACGGTCGCCTCCGACCCAGGTACCAAATCGAATTCGGGGGAAATGGTCAGGCGAGTTGAGCGCTTCGGGCTCAAAGGCTGCTTCGGTCCAGGCTTGGCGGAGCCGCAGATCGACATCGCGCAAAGTAGTGGGGAACACGTCCCGCAAATAATGCAATACGTTCCGGCGTTCCTCAGCGATGATC
>JAFAIO010000474.1 GCA_019236675.1 Verrucomicrobiota bacterium | reverse complement strand
GCGGGAACAATTCCCTTCGTTGATATCAACTCAATCCCGTTGGCCGCGATCGACCGAATTGAAATTCTAAAAGACGGGGGCAGCGCCACTTATGGGGACGATGCTATTGGCGGCGTGGTCAACATCATCACCAAGAACGATTATAACGGAGCTGATATCATCAACTATTTCGGCGAGAGCCAGCGGGGTGATGATGCCATCTATCACCTTTCTATGACCGGAGGTGTGACCCAGAAGGGTGCTTTCGGCAAAGTCAGTCTCGTTGCCACGTTCGACTATTACAATTCGACTCCGATCGACTCTAAAGACCGTTGGTGGTCCAATGACAGCTTCTTTTCGAGACTTTCACCGGGTAAATACCCAAACGCTGCGATCACCTTCTCTCCTCCTAACGGGAGCTATCAGTATACCGGGCCGAGCACGCCATCTGTCCCCGCCGGCACCACTTTTATCGTGAAACCGGGAACTCTGGGGCCGAACATTACCCAGAACGATTTCATCGTTAACGGTACTCCTGCTAACGTCTACATCCCGGAAGGTAATTTTCTTACCCAGTTGTTAGGCCGGGAACGGCGTTACGGCGGGACGGTCAATCTTGACTACGATCCGACCGACTGGCTCAAATTTTATGATCACTTCATTATTCAGCGTAATGAAGAAACGACCACAACGCCTAACCAGGGTTTCAGCTTTTTCGATCCTGCCCCCGGCCCCGTCATCGTCCCTGCAAATAATCCGTTTAATCCTTGGCACGTGCCCTTAACGCCGTTTTTGGGGACCTCTCTGGCCGAATTTGGGCCGTGGTATACCGACGTGATCATCCGGACCTTCCGCAACGTCGCCGGCACCACCATCCAACTTCCCTGGAATTCATGGTACATTGACGCTGCCGCGGTGTACGGGGAAAGCGATTCCAGCCAAAATGTTGCCAACTCCGTCAAACTTCGACAGCTGCAGGAGGCTTTGAACGGGACGCTTCCTCAGCTTCCCGGAGTCTTTTTTAACCCGTTCACCGATCAAAGCTTCGACCATCCCAATGCGATCTTTTATCCCTATCTAAGAACGAGCCAGTACCAAGATAATCACACCGATCTAGTCCAATACAGACTGCTGACCGGTGGCACGCTCTGGGCTCTTCCAAGCGGAGACTTAACCGTAGCCGGTGGGCTCGAGTATCGTAGCGAATCGTTAGTCCAATCGAACGATGTTAATAGCCGCAATTTTAATATCACCTCGGATAATTTTCCTGGTCATCTGCTTAGCGCCGGCCGCTGGGTTCAGAGCATGTACGGTGAACTATCTATCCCGATCTTCGGAGACAAGTGGTCTTGGCCCGGTCTAAGGAGCCTTCAGGTTATCCTGGATGAGCGCCTCGATAATTACAGCCATTTTGGCAGCGCGGCGAAGCCAAAAATTGCCGTCCTCTATAAGCCGTGCGATGACATTACTTTCCGGGCCACCTATTCCGAAGGCTACATCGTTCCATCACTTGGCCAGCTGTTTTCTCCCCAAACCCTGTTCTTGACCACCGTATTTGATCCGGTCAAGCAAGTGGAGGCTCCTAATGTGGTCCTGGTTCAGGGAGGCAACCCCAACTTGAAGTCTGAGAACTCTTACGGCTACTACCTCGAAGGCGTCTGGTCACCGGGATCGAAAGACGAAAACAGCTGGTGGCATTGGGCGAAAGGATTTACTGCCTACTTCGACTGGTACCAAGTCGAACTTCGTAACATCATCTCGGTGCCTTCCCCCGGCACGGTGCTCGCTGCCAATCTCCCGGGGTCGGTTGTCCGGGGTGTGGATGGCACACTCCAAGGGATTTTCGCTAATTTCACTAATCTTGGCACCCTGCTTGTCGATGGGATTGAGTTTGGCGCTAGCTATGTCACCAAAGAATACAGCTGGGGTAAGCTCGAACTCGATGCCAACGCGTCCTATATTTACAACTACTCTCTGAAACAACTAGAGGTAGAGCCTAACGGCTTCGCGCAATTCCTGGTTACCAATCTGACCGACACTGCGGGCGGTTCTTCAGCGAGCCCGCCCGGGAGCGGACCCGATTTCAAAATCGTGGCCAGCATTTTCTACTCCAAACATGTTTTCGGCAACGACCTAGTCCGGACTGGGCTCACGTTGAACTATGAAAATTCGGAGTTGGATAACACGAATGACGGGCACGGAACCATTCCGGCCGGCGACGCCGGCTTGACGGCGCCCGGCTATGTCCATCTGGTCGGCAGCTGGACCACGGTTGATTGGCAAATTTCCTATGAATTCGGGCCCGCTGCTCAGATCACTCCGGAAACGCCGAAAGCCGGCTACGACAAAGAAGGAAAGAGAATCGTCGGCGAAAAGGCTATTGCGCCCGCTCCTGAAGGCCATGGTTGGACTTGGCGACGCTTGCTGGACAATACGACCTTCACCTTTGGTATTAAGAACCTGTCTGACGCTCACCCGCCACTGGCGTTCGTCGGAAACGGCGCCTATCAGGGCTACGATACCTTAGCCGCAAATCCGGTTCAGAGGTTCTTCTACGGGCAGATCGAAAAGAAGTTCTAGATAACATGAGAAGGGTTCATCGTCAGCCTGAATCCGGATCCATAGCAACCGTTGAGAGGGTTTCCAAAGGTTTCGGTTTTCTGAGTGTTGAACCGACTCGGGCTTCCGTTCGATTAACCTGGACGGCCCATCGGAATGAGACCCGCTATATGCTTTTTTCTCAGGAGATCTACGGAGTTTATTTCACTAAAAAGAGGACTTTTCAATTTGTTGGGCTTGAACCAGGAAAGACCTACAACGTTTTTGTGTTAGCTGTAGAACAGGGACCCCAATACATTGCTTCTGCGGCGTTTCAGACCTTGGCGTAACGGTACACGAAAAGCGAGACTGGCAGCCCAACGCAGAATACAAGGGCCAGGACACCGTTGATTCTGGATGCGGGACTGAGCCGATTCCCAAAATCGTTGCTAACGCTTTCCGTTGCACGGTCATCGGAAGTTTAACAGCAGCCACGGAAATCGAAAAACCCTCAGCCAACTGGCTATGTCATTATTTCAAAAAGTGGTGCTACCGTTGGTCCAATATCCGTCTAATTTACTCACTGGAGTAGGCCTATGCCGGCAAGCCTGGTCCGCGCTATCGAAAAATCCTGCTCTTCGGTAGAGCGGCCATGTTTGTCCGGCAGGGCTGTTTCCTTTCCCAGCCAGAGTGCCAGTGGTCGTTTTGAACACTTCAGATTCACGCTTTTAGGATGGCCGCGAGTTTGGTCATTCCGTCTTGAATCTGTTTTCGATTAACGCCGCCATAACCGAGAATCAGCCCTTGTTTGCGGGGGTCTTCTTGGTAGCAAATGGATAGTGGCACCGTGGAGATATCCGATTGGGCCGCTTTCTCTGCGACCACAGTATCCCGGAAGGCTTTCGGTAGTAGCATGACTAAATAGGTCCCCGCGTTAGCGGTCACTACCTCGAAAGTTGGCCCTAGCCGCTTCTGAATTTCCGCCACCAGCATGTCATGCCGTTCCATGTAAAGCATCCGCATGCGTCGAATATGCCGCTCCAGGTGGCCTTCCCGGATGAAATCAGTCAATACTTCCTGATGCAATGGGGGCGGGAAAATATCCGATGTTTCCCGAACCCGCGAGAACGCCGGGATAA
>JAFAIO010000084.1 GCA_019236675.1 Verrucomicrobiota bacterium | reverse complement strand
ACACTTTGAACATCATCATTGTCTTCTAACGTGTCACACAGACGAATGACTTGTTCGGCCAGAGCCTGCTCATGAATGGTAACAGTAGTTTCAGGGACAAAAGTTAGTTTCTGTGAATCGATTGGTATGGCGTTTTTGCGAATGGTTTCCCCAACCGTGTAAAGGTGATCGGGTGAAGTAGTGACGATGTACAACTCATCGTCGGAGGCCAGATCTTCCGCCCCGGCTTCAAGAACAATTTCTAAAAGACGGTCTTCTTCCGCCGACTCTTTCGGCACGGTAAGCTGGCCTTTCCTTTTAAACAGATAAGCCACCGCCCCCGAACCGGCCAGGTTTCCGTGATTCTTACTAAAAATGCTTCGCATATCGGCTGCTGTCCGGTTTTTGTTATCGGTGGCCGCCTCCACCAGGAGAGCCACTCCCCCGGGTCCGTAACCTTCGTAGACCAATTCCTCGACGACACCCCCGCCGATTTCGCCCGTTCCCTTCTTGATCGCTCGTTCTATGGTGTCGTTAGGCATATTTTGGGCGCGAGCCGCTAGCACAGCTGATCTCAGGCGCGGATTCAGATCGATTCCGCCACCCGTTCGAGCAGCTACCATGATTTCTTTTGAGAGCTTGCTAAAGAGTTTGCCGCGTTTCGCGTCGAGAGCGCCCTTAAAGCGCTTAACTTTAGACCACTTACTGTGACCCGCCATAGATTCGGGCAAAAATAGATTCAGGACAGGGTTAAAAAGGTTCAGCAATTCCGCGCCTATGACCGATGAGGAGACAACAGCCCGGTGAAAAAACGCCGGCTGGCGCGTTAATCTGCGATGCGACAATACAACCCTATGCGGGCAAGTTTGTCAAGAGCGCTGGGGCCGCCATCAGAAATCGTACTCGTCCTTCGTCGTCGTCCTCGTCCTCGAGGGGATTTTGTCTCAGGAAGACTTGAGCACCTCAGATTCAGTTCCTCCCTCGAATCGGCAGACCTTGTGGAGCCAGCCAAACCTTCGACGACGAGGACGACGACGAGTTCGAGGACGAGAATCCAGAGCTACCTAAACCCCTGCCTTCTGGGGACTAGCGGCGCGTTTCCGGGCGATGGACTGCAAAATCTTCTTTCGTAAACGAAGATTTCTCGGGGTTACTTCCACGTATTCGTCTTGAGCAATGTATTCGAGCGCGCGCTCCAAGCTCATCTTGAGAGGGGGCGCAAGCTGAATGCCTTTCCCGTCCCCTTGACTGCGCATGTTCGTAAGATGCTTCGTTTTACAAGGATTAACGGTCAAATCGTCCGGCCGAGCGTTCTCCCCTACGATCATTCCCTCGTATACTTCTTCTTGTGGTCCAATAAAGAGTCTGCCTCGCTCCTGGACGTTATTGAGAGCGTAAGCGGTCGACCCACCGCCCTCCATCGCCACCAACACACCGTTTCCCCGGCTGGCTATGTCCCCTTTGAACGGCCCGTACCCCTTGAAAAGATGGCTCATCGAGCCGAGACCGCGCGTGAGATTAACCAGGTCGGTCTCAAAACCAATCAGCCCTCGCGTCGGAATCACGGACTCGACCAGCACGCTGTGCGGGTGATGATTCATGTTCACAATTTCCGCTTTCCGGCTGGCTAACGACTGCAGAATATCGCCCAAGTTCTCATTCGGCACATCGACATACAGTGTCTCCAATGGCTCCAGGAGCTCGCCTTGGGCGTTCCGGTGGTAGATGACTTCGGGGCGCGAAACCAGCAATTCAAAGCCCTCGCGGCGCATTTGCTCGACCAGAATGGCGATCTGCATCTCGCCTCGCGCGCTTAGGGTGAACACTCCAGCAACGTCTGTTTCCGTGAATTGCAAAGACACGTTGGTCCGGCATTCCCGCACCAAACGCTCTTTGATGTGCCGAGCAGTCAGGAATTTTCCTTCCTTGCCGGCTAACGGAGAATCGTTAACCACAAAATTCATCTGGATGGTGGGTGGATCGATATCCACAAATTCGAGAGCCTGGCGATCTTCCTTGTCGGTAATGGTTTCACCAATCGCCACCTCCTCAAAACCGGCCAACCCGACGATATCACCGGCGCCGGCATGCTTGATCTCGACCCGCTCCAAGCCTTGATGACCAAACAGCGCAGTTACAGTAGCGCGTTCCCGGCGACCATCTTTGTGGATCAGAACCGAGGAGTCGCCAACAGAGATGCGGCCGCTGATAATCCGGCCAAACGCGAGCCGTCCGAGGTAATCACTGTAGTCCAGGTTTGAGACCAGCATTTGGAAATAGGTCTCCTTCGCCACCGGCGGAGGTGGGATATGTTTGATAATCGCCTCGAACAGAGGCTCCATATCATGGTGGGTGTCGTGAATGTCCCGTACGGCGTATCCCTCCTTCGCACTCGTGTAAATGACCGGAAAATCGAGCTGTTCGTCGGTCGCATTCAGTTCCACGAAAAGATCGAAGACCATGTCCAACACTTTGTGCGGACGAGCATTTTCCCGGTCGATCTTGTTGATCACCACGATCGGCTGGGCATGGTTCTGGAGCGCCTTACGCAACACAAATTTTGTTTGTGCTTGTGGCCCATCATGAGAGTCCACCACCAAAAGAACGCCATCCACCATCTTCATGATCCGTTCGACCTCGCCCCCGAAATCGGCGTGCCCAGGTGTATCCACGATGTTGACGTGATACTCCTTGTATTTGAACGCGGCGTTCTTGGCCTTGATGGTGATCCCTTTCTCGCGCTCGAGATCCATTGAATCCATGACGCGCTCCTCAACCTTTTGGTTGGCGCGAAAGGTACCCGATTGCCGCAGCAATTGATCAACTAGAGTGGTTTTGCCGTGATCAACGTGCGCAATAATAGCGATGTTCCGAATCTTATCCATAGTCCCCCCGGGAGTGGGGAAGATGGTCGTAGAGGGGCCTCTCGTCAATGAGCTTCGTCAGCCCGATTCATTGGATGACACATCATACCATAAGCTCAGTGATCGAGCTAATCCCCATCGAGCTTCCTTTGGTATCGACGACGAAACCGCGAGGCACTCCGTAATCAGACCCAACGTTAAATCCGGCAAAGCCGCCCAAATCGACAGGCCCTGCGGCCCGATGCGTGTGCCCGCAAACTATGCCGGCAATTCGTTCCGAATAGAGTCGCAACATTTCGCCCATGGCTCGGTTACCCAAATATGCTCGGAAGAAAGCCCGAATAGGCGGGCTTTCCGGGTCGAGCAGCGAAGCGTCCGGAACCCCCAACAATTCCTCAAACGGCGGAGTGTGTAACACCACAAAAATCGGCTGCGAACCCGCCGCCAAAATCCTGGATCGGACACCTTGCACTTGACCATGAGCAATGCTGAGAACTTCCGCTGCGCCTGGCATCAAATCGAAATCGCGCCAACGCAGCGGATTTTCTATCGGCGGCCGGCCGCGCAAATAATGCTCTTGAGTAACCATTTGCCCCTGATAACGCAGCCCGGGCGCCGCGAAACCGAGATCGTAATGACCGTAACCGCCAACGAACGTGAGCTCCTCTGAGCAGAAATTATCTTGATCGAGCAGCGTTACCTGGTAACGCTCGGCTGGAACCTGCCAGAATCGCTCTACCGTTGCTCCCAAGGTTCGACATCCAGCAGCGACGCCACCCCAGAAGTCATGGTTACCGAGGGCAACGATAATAGGACCATCAGGGAACACTCGGCGAAGTTCGCGCAAGACCGTATCCGCCTCCGTTGCGACCGCGACATCCCCTGCAACCACTAAGGCGTCAGGGCTCACCTCCCGCACCCATTGGGCTAGTGTGGTCAGTACAATCGAGCGCCACAGCCGGACGAGGTGAAGATCGGAGGTAACGAGCAGCTTCATCTTGAAACAGGAGTTCAGGAGTTCAGGAGTTGCAGGCTTGCCCGACGTAGCTTTTGGAGCTGCTGGTACCGGGAGTGCTGTACGCTAGCGAAGTCGGGAGTTCAGAATTTGGAACGTGCATTCGTTCAGTCGGTCGTAACCAAGACGAGTCTCTTTTCATTCTGAACTCCTGAACTCCTTGAACTCCTGAACTCCTGCCTTCTGTAAGAACGCCACCACCTGCGTGAGCGCTCGAGCCCGATGGCTGAGGCCGTTTTTTGTCTCACTGGGCAACTCCCCGAAAGTCTGATCGTAACCCGCCGGGATGAACATCGGGTCGTAACCGAACCCGCGGTCGCCCCGCTCGAAAGCGACCACAATCCCTTCCACAGTACCCGAAAACGCGCCTTGTATTTCTCCCTTATGGGCCAGAACCATTTCGCACTGAAAACGAGCAGGAAATTCTCGAGCTGGTAATGTCTTCAAAAGACCGATCAACTTTGACCGGTTCTGAGCGTCTGTGGCGCCTTCGCCCGCAAATCGCGCTGAATACACCCCGGGCTCTCCATTGAGAGCGTCAACGGCCAAACCGGAATCATCGGCCAAGACCAGCTCCGGGAATGAATTCGAGATGGCGACGGCCTTCAGAGCCGCGTTCTCAGCGAAGGTTGAGCCTGTTTCCTCGACTCTTGGGGCGTCTACCAGGGTTGTGAGATCGCGTACATTCCATCCCGAGCCCAATATCTGGCCAATTTCCTTTGTTTTGTGCGCGTTCCAGGTCGCAACTAAAAGTGTTTGCATCGTGACATGACACCCCGAAAGTTGCTCCTCCCGGGTCATAAGACAAATGAGCGAGAGACGAAAACAGTATCCATTCCCCGATTTCGAGCCGAAGTGGCAACAGATCTGGGAGGAACAAAAGACTTTCCGGGTGGCTGATCCCGGTGAACCCGGGTTCGATCCGGCGAAACCGAAATTCTACGTGATGGACATGTTCCCTTACCCCAGCGGAGAGGGACTTCACGTAGGACATCCGGAAGGCTATACGGCCACAGATATTCTTTCTCGGTATAAGCGGATGCGCGGCTTCAATGTCTTGCATCCCATGGGCTGGGACGCGTTTGGACTACCCGCGGAACAGTTTGCGATCAAGACCGGGCAACACCCTTCGGTCGCGACCGCCCAGAACATCGCCCGGTTTAAGCACCAGCTGACTCGAATCGGGCTCAGTTTCGATTGGAGCCGTGAGGTCAATACAACGGATCCTAGCTATTTTCGTTGGACCCAATGGATCTTTCTACAGCTTTACAATTCCTGGTTCGATACGGTCAAAAAGAAGGCGAGACCAATCGTTGAATTGGAAGCCGAACGAAAGGCGTCTCATCCGGACGAATCCGTCGATGATCGGCGCGAATTTCTGGATGAACACCGTTTAGCTTATGTTGCCGAAGCACCCGTCAACTGGTGTCCTCAATTGGGCACGGTCCTGGCCAATGAAGAGGTAGTCGACGGTAAAAGCGAGGTCGGCGGTTTTCCTGTGATCCGGCGTCCGATGCGTCAATGGATGTTGCGGATCACGGCGTATGCTGACCGGCTCCAGGATGAGCTCTCCGGATTAGATTGGCCCGAATCGATCAAATTACTGCAACGGAACTGGATCGGGCGAAGTGAAGGCGCGGAAGTTGATTTTCGGATCCCGCGACGAAAAGCTAAGATCACAGTTTTTACTACGCGCCCGGATACATTGTTCGGAGCCACCTACATGGTGTTGGCGCCGGAGCATGAGTTAGTAGACAAAATTACTACCGCTGCGCAACGGGCTGCCGTTGACTCTTATCGAGCCGAGGTCGCGCAAAAGTCGGAGCTGGAAAGGACCAATCTGGCCAAGGAAAAAACTGGGGTATTTACCGGCGGCTTTGCGATTAATCCGGTAAATGGCCAAAAGATCCCGGTCTGGATCGCGGACTATGTTCTTTCGAGTTACGGCACGGGCGCAATCATGGCGGTTCCAGCCCATGACGAGCGGGATTTTGAGTTCGCCCACAAGTTCGGGCTCGACATCCGTCAAGTGGTTGAGCCGTCAAGCCCGGTTGAAGGCTGTTTCACCGGATCTGGAACTGCCATCAACTCTGATTTCTTGAATGGGTTGCCGACCAGCGAAGCCAAAGCCCGAGTTATTGATTGGTTAGAAGAGCGCGGCTTAGGGAAGGGATCGGTGAACTACAAATTGCGGGATTGGCTTTTCTCCCGGCAACGTTACTGGGGTGAACCGTTCCCCATCGTCTGGCGAGACGGCCACCATGAGGCGTTGCCCGAGACTGACCTTCCGGTTATCCCTCCGCCGTTGGATGACTATCGACCGACGGGTACGATCGAGCCGCCGCTCTCGAAAGCGACGAGCTGGGTCGAACTGCCAGGCGGCGCACGGCGCGAACTAAATACGATGCCGCAATGGGCCGGCTCCTGTTGGTATTATCTGCGTTATATCTCTCCTACTGATCAACAAAGGTTAGTGGACGCTGACGCTGAACGCTATTGGATGGGCGGCGCTAAACCCGGCGGCGTCGATCTTTATGTAGGTGGTACCGAGCATGCCGTGTTGCATCTGCTGTACGCGAGATTTTGGCACAAGGTCTTGTTCGATCTTGGCTACGTATCCACCATTGAGCCGTTTCAGCGGTTAGTGAATCAGGGAATGATCCTCGGCGAAGACAACCAGAAGATGTCCAAAAGCCGAGGCAACGTCATCAGTCCGGACGAAATTGTCGACGAGTATGGCGCGGACTCGCTGCGTTTGTACGAAATGTTTATGGGGCCTCTCGAGGCTACCAAACCGTGGAGCATGGCCGGCGTGGAAGGGGTCTACCGATTCCTGGCCCGGGTTTGGCGTTTAGCCATGACCGAGAATCAGGAGGGGATCTGGGAAGTGTCTCCGAATTTGAGCGAAGTCGAACCGGATTCAAAACAAAACAAGGTAATTCACGCCACCATCAAGAAGGTAACCGAAGATATTGAATCTCTGGCCTTCAACACGGCGATCTCGCAGTTGATGATCTACGTAAACGCTTTCACCACCGTTGAGCAACGGCCGGTGACCGCGCTGCGTACGTTGTTGATTTTGCTCAATCCGTTTGCTCCCCATTTGTCTGAAGAACTCTGGGAACGGTTAAGTCAGCGGTTCCCGATTTTTTCGGGGCAAATGTCTCAACAAGCTTGGCCGGCCTGGGATGACGCTTATCTAGTTGAGGACGAGGTAGAGATTATCGTGCAAGTGAACGGCAAGCTTCGGGATAAGATCACGGTGCGCAAGGACCTCGACAACAAGGCCTTGGAAGAGTTGGCTTTAGCGGCCCCGAAAGTCAAAGAGAGTACTAGCGGAAAAACCGTTCGCAAAGTTGTGGTTGTACCGAACCGGGTAGTGAACGTGGTGGTGGGCTAGGGGCCGTGTGGGAAGCGTCGTGTCCTCGCGTCAGCGTAATCGGGTGGCGGCCGAGTAAATAGTAAGCAGTAAGCGGTGAGCAGTAAGCAGTACGGACGCTTAGCTAGATGCCGCCGAAAACGATCTGTACTGCTTACCGCTTACTGCTTACTTGCCATTTCTCTTTCCTGCGCGAACTAGAAGACCCATGGCACCGCGAACTGATTACCACGTGCACACGCCGCTTTGCCGGCACGCGGAGGGAACGCCGGCAGAGTTTATCGAAGCAGCTAAACGCGCGGGATTGGTCGAGATTGGTTTTTCCGATCACAACCCCATGCCTGAATCTTTCGATGACTGGCGCATGAATTACGATGAGCTTTGGCGTTACTTTGACTTTGTGGCGGAAGCGCGTGCGTCCGGATTTCCCGTCCGCCTCGGTCTAGAGTGCGATTTTATTCCCGGTCGCGAAAGCTGGATCGAGGAGCTGAGTGGAATGGCTCAGTGGGATTACCTGATCGGTAGCGTCCATTATCTTGCGTCCGGATGGGATGTCGACAATCCCAAGCATCTATTCCGGTTCACTGAAGATACCGTGGAATCGATTTGGGATCGGTACTGGGAACTTTTAAACCAGTGTATCCGCAGTGGGTTGTTCGATTTTGTTGCCCATCCGGATTTACCGAAGAAATTCGGTCACCGGCCCAAAGGCGACCTGTGCCGTTATTATGAACCGGCCATTGAAGCGCTCCGTGAAACCAACGTCGCTTTTGAGATCAACACGGCTGGAATACGCAAACCAGCGAAAGAGATTTATCCGGCTCAAGAATTTTTGGAACTGGCGGCTAAAGCCGGTATTCCGCTGGTCATTAATTCGGATTCACACTCGCCTGCCGAAATTGGAGCAGGGTTTGAAGTCGCGGCTGCTCGAGCCAAGGAAGCGGGTTACCGTGAAGTGGTTCGCTGGGCAGGGCGCAAGCGGTTCGCGGTGGAGCTTTGAGAGAGTGGAGATCGATTACACCCTGGTCGCTAGTTACGGATGGGACTTATGGGACACACGGGACCGATGAGTCATGTACCAGCCCATTTAGTCCCATGTGTCCCATAAGTCCCATTCGTCGAGCTTCCCAGAGATGAAACCACGCTAAACATGCTCCTTAGAACATCGCGCCACGAGGTGTGGTTCCCTCGCCGGTCCTTGGTGATGGGCATCGTCAATATCAACGACGATTCGTTTTCTGGTGATGGCAGCCTGGATGTCGAGCAAGCAATTGCCCAAGCCCAAACGTCGGTCAAAGCTGGCGCGGATATCATTGACGTGGGTGCTGAGAGCGCCCGTACCAATCGGGCGCCAATTTCTGAGGCCGAAGAAATCTCCCGGCTGACACCGTTCGTGACGAGATTTGCTGAGTGCTACGCCACCGTTGCTCCCATCGATGAAAAGCAGGTGTTTCCCCCGATGCTTTCTCTGAATACATGGCGACCGGCCGTTCTTCGCGCCCTCCTTCCACTCGGAATTGACATCGTCAACGACATCGGCGCACTGGCTAATACGGATAACGCTGCAGCGGCGGCGGAATACGGAGCGGCCCTTGTTATAATGCATTCGGTCGGCGAACCGAAGGTGCCCCATTTTCATGTGCAATACCCCGATATCATGGAGACCCTGGAGGATTTTTTTGAACATAAAATCGCTGACGCAGCCAAAGCTGGCTTATCCCAGGAATCGATCATTCTTGATCCCGGGATCGACTTTGCCAAACAGCGTGCCGATAACCTCCGAATCTACCGGGAGCTAGGCCGGTTAAACAGGTTCGGACGCCCAATCCTCTTGCCCGTGTCCCGTAAAACCGTCATAGGAGAGGTTCTCAATCTACCGGACCCTAAAGACCGTGATGCCGGAACCATTGCCTGCATCGTCGCCGGCATTCAGCAGGGAGTGGGAATCTTTCGGGTGCATAACGTTAACGCGGCTAGCCTAGCGGTTCGAACAGTCTGGTCGGTGTTGGGGTAGGGCGAAAACCCGACTTCGCAAAGCCTACGTCGCGGCCCAACTGGAGACTTACCACGAACCTAGTGCAGGGCCGCGCCAAAGCGTAGCGACGGCGGGTTTTCGCCCTACCGCCCTTCCTACCCTATTCACCCAAGCCGGATGATCACGAATCGTCTCGAGCGCCCGCTTTGTCAGAGTCTTCCCTGGCTCAATCCGGTGCCATGGAGAGGCGCCGGAAGGATGCGGCAGCGGAACGATGTCGAACCTGTGGCCGAATTTTTCTAAGGTTCGTTTGGTTCCGATCAAATCGGTTAAGGCAGGTACCGGCTGGATGAATTGGCCGATTGCCAGCTTCCCAACTGGAATGATCAGTGCAGGCAACAAGAGTTTTATTTCTGCAGCTAACCATTCGCTGCAATTGGCTACCTCATCCTTGGATGGCACGCGATCACCGCCCGCCGAGGTTTTACCGGGGAAACAACGGCATACTGCTGCCATATACACGGTGGACCGAAAACAGTCTTCGTCGACATGGAGGATCTCGGCGAACCATTTGAACATGGTCTTGCCCGCCGTCCAGGCGAACGGCTTCCCCAAGATCGGTTCTTTTACTCCGGGCGCTTGACCCACCAGCATGACCCGACTGATCACCGCTCCACCACTGACAGGTCCTGAAGCCATGTTCGGGCATCGTCGACACGCGCGCAGGGCAGTTACGTGTCGATTCAAGCGAGTAGTTAGGGCGGCCATTAATCCAGATTTGCGGCGGTATTCAAACAGTGTGACGATATGCGCCGGAATTGCAAAGCTGCTTGCGCGATCTTCCCACCGGTGCATAACATGGTCGCGCCGTAGCAGAGAACGCAAGACCTGGTCACGCCCTAGCACAGCGAAGGCGGAACATGCAGCCCACAACGAGGAGAATATCATTTTGGAGCTCGACGATATCAAAGCCATCATCGATTTGATGAAAAAGAACGATCTGGCTGTTTTTAAGCTGGAGCGTGACGGGTTCAAGATCGAGCTGGAAGCTCATCGATCACCTCCCGCTGCCGTCGTTGCGCATAGCGTCGCCGCCAGTGGACCGCTACCACACGCCGGCCCTACGCCAGCGAATGTGACAGAAAGTCCTACGACAACGGGTACGTCGACGCCGTTACAGGAGATTGTGTCTCCTATGGTCGGGACGTTCTATCGGGCGGCGTCGCCCGATTCTGCGCCGTACGTGGAAGTCGGGCAAGAGATCAACGAAGAATCATTGGTCTGCATCATTGAAGCCATGAAGGTCATGAATGAGATAAAAGCCGAGGTCAAGGGCGTCATTGCTGAGATCTTGGTCGAGAATGGCACCCCGGTACAATTTGGCCAACCGTTGATCCGCCTTAAGTAGCGTGTTTAGCAAAGTCCTCATCGCTAACCGGGGCGAGATCGCGCTCCGCATCATTCGCGCCTGTAAAGAACTTGGCGTTGCTACTGTCGCAATCTATTCCGAGGCTGATGTCGATTCGCTGCATGTGCAATTGGCCGACGAAGCCGTGTGTATTGGTTCGCCTCAAAGCGCAGAAAGCTATCTTAAGATTGATCGCATCATCAGTGCAGCCGAGATCACTGACGTCGACGCGATTCATCCCGGATATGGGTTCCTGGCCGAGAACGCGCATTTCGCCGAAGTCTGCGCGAGCTGTAACATTAAGTTTATCGGGCCTTCACCGGCGGCCATCCGCACCATGGGAGATAAAAACGCCGCGCGCGAACAGGCTCGGAAAGCCGGCGTTCCGGTTTGTCCAGGTAGTGACGGCATCGTCGATTCAGAGAAGGCTGCACTGCGGATTGCGAAAAAAATCGGCTATCCGGTGATGCTTAAGGCCGTGGCTGGAGGTGGGGGTCGCGGTATGCGTCCGGCACACAACGACGGCAGCTTGATCCAAGCCTTTCACGCAGCCAGGACCGAGGCCGAGAAAGCCTTCGGTAACGGTGACGTTTATATCGAGAAATTGATCGAGCATCCCCACCATATTGAGTTTCAGGTCATCGGGGATAGCCATGGCCATCTCGTGCACCTGGGTGAACGCGATTGCTCGATCCAGCGGCGAAACCAGAAGATCGTTGAAGAGTGTCCTTCCCAACTATTGGACGCCGATCTCCGGAAACGAATGGGGCGATGTTCTGTCGATCTCGCAAGCTCCGTCGGCTACGAAAACGCGGGTACGGTGGAATACCTCGTCGACAAGAACGGTGATTTTTACTTCATGGAAATGAACACTCGAATCCAGGTAGAACATCCGGTGACCGAAGAAGCCTACGGATGCGACTTGGTTCGCGAACAAATCCAAATTGCCGCCGGCGAGCATCTATCCCGGCACGTAGCCGAGGCTGTACCGCGCAGCCATGCTATTGAGTGCCGGATCAATGCTGAAGATCCGGACAACAATTTTCAGCCTTCCCCGGGGACCATCGATCTTTACTATGCCCCGGGCGGCCGGGGTGTTCGGATCGATTCACACATTTACTCGAAATATACGATCCCGCCTTATTACGATTCCATGATCGCGAAGCTGATCTGTGTCGGCTCGACTCGATACTCAACGGTTCGCAGGATGGCCCGAGCGTTGAGTGAGTATCTTATCACCGGCATTAAGACCACCATTCCGTTTCACGTCAAAATCATGCAGGACGCAGCTTTTCTTCGCGGAGAGTTCGACACCGGTTTTGTGGAGAAGCTTGTCGGCATGAAACACCTGGATATAACGAAGTAGAAAGTGGTTAGGCAGATTTTTCTTCAGTGAACGCATTAGAACATTGTTTCGTCTACGGGATTCTCGATCTTGGGTACGTCAAACCAGAAGGCGTCACCGAGATGACAAAGAAACTGGTTCGGGGCGGCATTGACCTGCTGCAGCTACGCGCTAAGGAGTTTCCTTTGGATGAAGTCCGGCGCATAGCCCAAGCAATGGTCGCGATCACCCAGCCTGCCGGGGTGCCATTTATTCTGAATGATTATCCCCAGCTACTAACGGATGTGCCCGCCGAAGGATGCCATCTTGGTCAAGAGGACGGCAGTATCGCTGAAGCGCGCCGGTTAGCTGGGCGACATGTTATTGTTGGCCGATCGACTAATTCTATCGAGCAAGCGGTCGCCGCTGAAAAAGAAGGCGCTGACTACATCGGCTATGGACCTCTTTACCCCACGCCGACCAAGCCGCATGCAGTCGCTATCGGGTTGTCCAGCCTGCGTAAAGTTCACGATCAAGTCCGGATTCCGATTTTCTGTATCGGCGGGATAAAAGAAAGCAATTTGCGGAAAGTGACGGACGCAGGAGCTGAACGTGTCTGTGTCGTCTCGGATCTCCTGACCGCAGCCGATCCGTACGCCAAGGTACGAGCGATCAAAGCGGATCTTTGAAACATGTCATGCATGGTGGGGCGAGGCTCCCAAACGGCCTGACGATTCGATCGGAGCGGCTGATGCTTTCTTGCCAAATAGCATCGCTACGCCCAAAAACGCGCCGACTTGTCCGACGTAGCTTGGGGGCCCCGGGTCTTTGCAAAGTCGGAGCCGTGGCCAAGCGCGGGTAGCGGCTCGGCGCGCTTTTAGCCCTATCTGCACTATCCGACGAAGATCATCACCTGCTGTGGTCCGGTCGTAGGAACATTCGGGAGCCCCGCCCCACCAACGATGGGTTCCCAGCGTTAAAAACCGCTGGCGTTCCCGTGCCTCATGCTCCACTAGTTGACGCTTATGCCAGTCTTAATCGTTGGTTCTATAGCTCTGGACGACATAAAAACTCAGACTGAGAAACGACTCGACCTGTTGGGCGGTTCAGCTTCATACGCATCGGTTGCTGCCAGCTTTTTTGATCAGGTCAACCTGGTGGGCATCGTAGGGTCCGATTTTCCTCAAGCTCACCTGGATCTGTTTCGTCAGCGCCAGATCGATCTCACCGGTCTACAAATCGTAGACGGGAAAACATTCCGTTGGGGAGGCGAGTATGAAGCCGACATGAACAAGCGGCAAACGTTGTATACCGAGTTGAACGTGTTTGAGACGTTTACGCCGACTTTGCCTCCGGCTTACCGGGCAACTTCGATTATCTTGCTCGGTAACATCGGCCCAAACCTGCAAAACCATGTACTGGATCAGGTTGAACATCGTGAATTTGTGGTCGCCGATACCATGGATTTGTGGATCACCACAACGCGCCCAGAACTATTGAAGCTACTTAAGCGGATCGATCTTCTGGTTCTGAACGATGGCGAGGCCCGGCAATTGACCGAGGACGACAACCTGGTGCGAGCGGCTCGCAAAATCCTGGATCTTGGTCCGAAGTATGTAGCGGTAAAGAAAGGCGAGCACGGCTGCCTATTACTTTCACGAGACCAGTTCTTCAGCTGTGGCGCCTATCCCATTGAAAAGATCTTTGATCCGACAGGCGCCGGCGACACTTTTGCCGGTGGTTTAGCGGGTTATCTAGCTAGTTTACGACGACCGGTGATCGAGTTTGCTGATCTGAAACGCGCTGTCGTC
>JAFAIO010000061.1 GCA_019236675.1 Verrucomicrobiota bacterium | reverse complement strand
GGAGGACCTGGTGGTCAAAACGTCAATAAGGTATCGACCGCTGTGACTTTGCGGCATATCCCCACCGGATTATCCGTTACCGTCAGTGATTCTCGCTCACAGCACCAGAACCGGACCATCGCTGTCATCCGCTTGGTCGAATTACTCGAGCAACGAGAAGCTGACGCCAGAACCCGGCGAATAGCGGAAAAAGAGAAGGAGCGTCGCCGGCGTTCTCCGCGTCCGCCGGCACTGAAGCGTAAAATCCGGGAGACAAAAGAACGTCGCGCGGGCACGAAAAAACAGCGCCGCGCGCCGGGCAACGTGGAATGAGCGCGGTAGGCCCTGGAGGGGATCCGCTTTTACGCGTTGCAGGGCCTCACAACGAGACCGGAGGTAATCAAATGCGGGTATGTCTGGAAACATTGCTAGCTGGCGGCTCCCGCTAACAACCCACGGTGTGAATTCACACCATCGCGATGCCCGTTTTCAGAGCCCGCCGGTTGTAGCCACATCAGCAGATGTCTCCGGGAGCGGCTTGTTAAAAACATTTCGCCGCTCTGGGTACCCGGCGTCTGCTAAACTTGTGGCCCTCGAACAGGCGCGGGCGTAAGCGGCTCCCCTCCGGATGCGCTTAACATTCTCTCCACGTATTTTGCGATGAGATCAAATTCCAGATTCACGTGGTCGCCCGGTTTTCGTTGATGCAAGTTCGTGACCTGCCAGGTGTGGGGGATAATCCAGATAGCAAAACGATCAGGATGCAGTTCTGCCACCGTGAGGCTGATACCGTCCACAGCAATTGACCCTTTAAAGACAACGTAGCGCGAAAATGACTCTGGAAGAGCCACTTCGACTCGATGATCGCTTCCCTCGGCTTTAATCGACTCGATTCGAGCCGTGGTATCGATATGCCCCTGCACCACGTGCCCATCGAACCGCCCGTTTGCAAGCATTGGCCGCTCCAGATTTACAACATCTCCTTGCTCTAGGACCCCCAGATTGGTTCGCTGTAATGTTTCGCCCAGCAAATCGAAGCGGATCTCGGACCCATTCACGCCGGTGACCGTCAGGCAGCAGCCGTTTAACGCCAAGCTGGCTCCGACCGCCAATTCCCCAGCCAACTCAGTGCCGATTACTAGTTGGGTGCCTCCGTTTGAGGTCGCTTCCGCGCATTTGATTTGACCGGTAGTTTCTACAATTCCAGTGAACACGAGGTGCTAAAGGTTAAGTTTCGGGTTTCAGGTTATCGTTGGCAGGTCGGCCGCCTGGACGTCCTCGGCCGCTTTGGACGTCCTCGGCCGCTTTGGACATCCTCGGCCGTTTTGGACTTTACAGCCATCCTCGCATGCTATTGCGGTTCGGGACTGGAAATTAGACGTTAAGGGTCGAACGTGCAAAGTTGCTCGTTTTCCAGCACCAGAAAATCGTCGATGTGGGCTCCAAGCGCGCATAACCTTCAACGCAATACCTGAAACCCGAAACCTAGAACTTATAACCTCCAACCTCAATGGAACGTAACGGCTCCATCGAAAACCTCATTATCGTAGGCACGGGTTGTGCCGGCTTGACCGCCGCGATCTATGCGGCCCGGGCAAACCTTTCTCCTTTGGTCTTGGAAGGTCGTGAACCAGGCGGCCAACTCACTACGACCACACTAGTCGAGAATTTCCCAGGATTTCCCGACGGGGTCGATGGCCCGCAATTGATTATGAACATGCACCGGCAAGCGGAGAAATTTGGTGCTCGTTTCATGTACGCCGAGGTCGACGCATTCGAACCCGGTACGGATCGTCATCGTCTCAAGGTTGACGGCGAATGGTTGGAAACGAAGAGCTTGATCGTTGCCAGCGGCGCGTCCGCGAAATGGCTCGGGTTGCCGAACGAGAAAGAGATGAAGGGTCACGGTCTGACTTCGTGCGCCACCTGCGATGGGGCCTTTTACCGGAACGTCCCGGTCTGCGTGGTCGGCGGTGGCGATACCGCTTGCGAGGAGGCAGTGTTTCTTACGAAGTTCGCTTCCCAGGTTTACCTGATTCATCGCCGGGATTCATTTCGAGCCTCGGCGATTCTGGCGGCCCGGGCCCTCAATCATCCGAAGATCACGCCGATTTGGAATACAGCAATTACGGAGTACCTGGCAGACGAACGTAACGAAATGCGGGCCGTCAAACTCAAAAACGTCGAGACGAACCAGGAATCCACTTTGGAAGTGAAGTGTGTCTTTATCGCAATCGGCCATACCCCGAATACGGACGCATTTCGCAATTCGCTGCCCACGGACAAGAACGGTTATCTACTAAAGAAACACGGATCTCTGACGGAGATACCCGGGGTTTTCGCGGCTGGAGATGTGGTTGATCCTTACTATCGTCAGGCTGTAACTGCTGCTGGCCAAGGCTGCATGGCCGCAATGGATGCCGAGCGCTATTTGACGGACCAGGAATAACCTGCATCAACCGTAAAATGCTTGGCACTCGTTGTCTATGAGTTCGTCTGTCCAGCACATGAGATCTACCAGGTACCAGGCATTTTACGGTTGATGCAGGCTCATGAAGGTTTGCGATTTGACGCAGTTTTACTCCCCGTTTAGCGGCGGGGTGAAGCGCTACCTCGAAGAGAAGCGGAAGTACGCGATTGCTCACGGTCATCAACACCTTCTAATTATCCCAGGCGAGCAAACCTCATGCGCAGAGACTGAGAACAGCCGCACTTACTCTATTAAGTCACCGCTCGTTTCACGAACCTCCCGCTATCGCGCTCTATTGCACCTGAGCGCAGTGCAACAGCTCCTGGAACGAGAACGACCGGATGTCATCGAGTCAAGCGACCCGTATCAGTTAGCCTGGAAAGCGATCTCTTCCGGGCAAGCCTTACGCATCCCAGTGGTCGGTTTCTATCACTCGCATTTCCCTGAAGCCTATTTGAGGACTACCTCAAAATTCCTTGGAGAAACCGCGACCGAGATCGTGATGGAGATGGCACGAACTTACGTTCGCGCCTTGTATAACCATTTTAAGGCCACCTTTGTCCCGTCAGCTGCCCTCGGTCAGGTGTTGGCTCAATGGGGGGTCGAGAACGTGATCTTGGCAGAGCTCGGAATCGACACTGACATCTTTCGGCCCGGGAAAGATGGAGACGTCACTCGAGCGCGGATGGAGATCCCGACCGACCGATTTCTGCTTCTCTACGTCGGCCGGTTAGCGCATGAAAAGAACGTTAAAACTCTATTTGGCGCTTTTGAGGTTCTGAACAGTGCAAACGCCGGCCGTTTTCATTTGATGGTCGTCGGCGATGGCCCGCTGCGGGACCAGCTCCGGGAGCTGTCGAGGGGCACAAAAGCGGTCTCATGGCTTCGATACACCTCTGCCCAAGATGAATTAGCCGCGGTCTACCGGGCCGCTGACCTGTTTGTACATCCGAGCGTGCAAGAGACCTTTGGACTGGTGGCGCTCGAAGCGCAAGCTTGCGGAACCCCGGTAGTCGGTATCCGGGGAAGCTACATGGATCGAATTATTCTGAGTGATCAAACCCACTGGGCAGAACAGAATTCTCCAGATTCGCTGGCAGCCGCGATTCTCGAGTCGAAAAACTTAGATCTGATTCGTATCGGCATTGAGGCAAGCAAGCAGGTCGCGAAACGTTATTCTTGGCGCCGGGTATTTCGCCAGATGTTTGACCTCTACGAAAGTCTGCAGCCGTAGTTTGCTTCCTTGGTTGGGTCGCTGAAAAGTGTGTGCTAACCGCGCTCAGTTAGGCGCCGGGTTTTCAATTGACTTATTTCGAGGGCTATTCGAGCCTGGACATTCGTCGAACGAATGCACAATGCGGATCTGCGGCTAGCCATCAGCAAACAAGATCAGCGAACGATAGGATGGGCTTTCCTGTTGCAGCTGGTGGCAGTTATCCCGCTGCTAATTGCAGATCGCTACAATGTGGATGATTGGGGCAGGTCGGTCTTAGGCTACTTTACTTGGGTCAACGATGGCCGGCCGTTAGCTGATTCAGTGATGCGAACTCTCGACGACGGCGGGCCATTTACTGACTTTGCGCCCTTGCCGCTCTTGTTCGGTATTTTCTTACTGGCTGTGATCGCCACCCTCCTGGGTAAAAGATTGGGTAGCGGGCCGCCCGTGATCACCGCCGTCGCCGCTCTTTCTCTCGGTCTAAACCCGTTGTTCTTAGCGAATCTCTCTTACAAATTCGATATTCTGCCCATGACGCTCGGACTGGTACTCGCGGCGAGTCCAGTATTCCTGTTTGACTTGTTAGATAGGCGCCCAATTCTGACCGCAATCAGTGGCGCTCTATTGTTGTACGGAAGCCTCTGCTTGTACCAGGCATGTATAAACGTTTTCTTAGTATTGGTCCTGGTTGAACTTATTCTTGGTCTGCGCAAGCAGATCAAACCTGGCCGACTAACTAAGTGCTTACTAATTAGCCTTTCCCAATTCTCCGTTGCCCTATTAGCTTACAAATTGTTAGTCGCGTCAAATCTCAAAGGTGCCTATGCCGCGGAGCATTCGCCGCTGGTGAGTGGCTCGGGAGCATTCGCCGCTATCTGGAGCAATACGGTTGAATATTGGTCGCTGGTTTGGAGGGCGGCTTACGGACATCTTCGATTGCCGTTGCTGTTTGTCCCCGGGGTCACAATGGTCTATTCAATTGTTATTGGGATTCGCTATGTGATCAGGTCTGGGGGATCCTCTCGCTGGGCCGGCCTACTGAGCCTGTTCTTACTTTTGGCAATATTGGTAGGTTTCGTTCTTGCCTGTCCCGGGGTTCTCGTTCTGCTTAAAGCACCAACCGGCGGCGGAAGGGTTTATGCCGGATATTGTGTTTTAGTGTTTGCCTCTTTTTGTTTGCTGATTTCCATCGTCAGAGACATGCAGATAAACGACATCGTCGTTTTCTGTGTAACCGCAGTCCTGATTCTTCCAGTCGTTGTCTTCAGTGCTACTTATGCTAACGCGAGCAAAGCCCAGAAGTATTACGAAACCCACATTGCGAATTTGATTAGTGACGATGTGTTAAGTCTTAGTAACACCGGTTCAATCACCCATCTGACAACGATTGGCGAAATCGGCTTCGCGCCGAATGTCCAACGCATTTATCTAAAAAAGTACCCATTCCTAAGCGCCATAATCCCTGTCGGACTATCAAACGATGCTGCCGGCGGCTTTGGTAACGCGATGCTGCAATTCTGGGGGGTACCCTTTGACAAGCGTTCCCAGCCAGAAGACCGGCAGAAGTTAGTGGAGCAGTTGAGTGCAGACAATCTGGTCAAAGAGACACCCTACTACCAAATATACCGCCTTGAGCACGACATCGTGCTCAGATTGAAGACAATCAAATCTAACCCGTAGCGCAGGGATCACAGTCAATACCGGGATCGGCAACTGCAGGATCCTGGCGCAGTTTTTTTGCAAATCGATTGACATCGTGAGAGGTCACGCTTTTAGGTCATGGGTATGGACGCACCGACAACAGCGGGATTTATTGTGCGCCCATATCAGCCCGGGGACCGCGAAGCTGTGCGAGATCTTTGTTGTCAAACTGGTTTCCTGGGGAAGCCCATCGATCCGGTTTTCGAAGATCGAGAACTGTTCGCCAGCTTTTTAACGGACTATTACCTGCAATGTGAGGCCGACTCCGCTTTCATGGTTATAGTTGGCGGCACGATCAAGGGCTATCTATTGGGATGCAGATTTCCCCGCCGGCATCAAATCTATAGCATTTCCCAGGGTATCCCTCTTGCGCTTAAGGCCCTTACCCGCTACCCCCGTTACTCTTCGGAGTCGCGCCGCTACCTACTTTGGATCGCTTTGAACGCCTGGCGGGAAGTACCGGAAGCACCGCGAAATGTGGGACATTTTCACATGAATTTCATGCCGGAGCTCAAACGGCTGGCTGTATTTCGGGCCGTGCTGGAGCGGTATCTTCGTTTTCTTTCCGATAATCAGGTCAAGCAGATCAGCGCGCAAATGGTCACATTCGATGATAGGCGCACGATTGGACTCTTTGAGCGCTACGGATTCAAGGTTCTCAATCGATCAAAGATTACCAAATTTCAGCGGTTCACTTCCGAAGCGGTTTACCTCTCGACCATCGTAAAAGACGTGATTGAAAAAGGAGACAGGGTTTTGTATCAAGTCGCGCCAGGCACTAAGTCACCGCCGGCCGGTTTAATTCGAAACCATTGACCACGATTTGGTCGATTAAACCGTATGTTTTAGCGTCCTCTGCGGTAAACCAATAATCGCGATCGATATCGCGCAAAACCTCAGCTTCACTTTTTCCCGTATGATAGGCCAGCAGTCGGCTGTAGCGCTGCTTCGCTTTGAAAAGTTGCTCTACCGATCTCTCTACATCACTGGCCACCCCTTGAACGCCGCCCGAAGGTTGGTGAATCATGATCTCGCAGTTTGGTAAGGCGAATCTCTTTCCCGTTGTACCAGCCGCTAACAAAAAAGCTCCCATGCTAGCGGCCATTCCAACACAATAGGTGGCGATGTCGCAGCTTAGGAACTGCATTGTGTCATAAATGGCCAGCCCGGCCGTAACCGAGCCGCCTGGAGAATTGATGTAAAGACGAATGTCCTGATCCGGGGCCTCAGTCTGCAGAAAGAGCAGCTGGGCAACGACCAGATTCGCCATATTCTCTTCGATTTCTGCGCCAATGAAGACAATGCGATCTTTAAGCAGCCGGCTGTAGATGTCGTAGCCTCTTTCTCCGGAACCGCTGTCTTCTATGATCATCGGAACGATCGGCGGATTTCGCGGTTCTTCAGAAGCTTGTCTCATATGAAGGGACTGTCCGATAGGCTTGGTTCTTTTCAAGCTGCCGATTCTTTGGTCGCGGACTTCACCGGAATGACGCCACGATACAACCCTTGCCTTTGAGGACGTTTCCGATAGTCGCGATCACCGGTTGGAAAAGACTCAAAATTGGAAATAGATGAAAGTGCGCAGCCCGGTCTTTGCTATAAGTGCAACGGAGAGTGCAGCAACGATCAGGATCGAGAATGCGAGTTCCGGATTGAGGGCCGGCTTCTCGCGCAAATTGCGTAACGCGCGGGCAATAAAAGTGTCGCAGGCAATCGGTAATAACAAAAGCATCCACGGGATCGGACCGACCTGTTGCTGAGCGGCTGATACCACCGTTCGCCACGAGGTGATACCGGTTAGGAACTGAACAGTATCCGAAAAGTGACTCGCGCGAAATGGGATCCAAAGCAGGAATACGACCGCTTGGGTGATACACCAGCCAATTAAGAGCCTTGGGCTCAAGGCGAACTCCGCTCGCTCCGTCGGGCGTTCTACTTTTGAT
>JAFAIO010000515.1 GCA_019236675.1 Verrucomicrobiota bacterium | reverse complement strand
CGTGAGCCGCCGCAGTATCTTGTTTGTGAGGAGAACCGTAACCGATATGGCTGTCGAGGATGATGAAAGTTGGGCGGTCGGTTGTGCGCTTGAAAACCTGCAGAGCGGTTTCGATTCGATCGATGTCATTAGCGTCACCGACCCGCAGAACATTCCAGCCGTAACCCTGAAACCGGGCAGCAATGTCCTCGGTAAAGGCAATCCGAGTGTTTCCCTCGATGGTAATGTGATTGTTATCGTAGATCCAGCAGACGTTACCTAGACCAAGATGGCCCGCGAGCGAAGCGGCTTCGGACGCAACTCCTTCCATCATACAGCCATCCCCACACACTGCATAGATCCGATAATCGAAGAGGTTGAAACCCGGCCGATTGTACCGGCTAGCTAACCATTTCTGGGCGATGGCCATACCAACGCTAGTGGCGACGCCTTGGCCAAGAGGGCCGCTAGTCATCTCCACGCCCGAAACCCAGTGATATTCCGGATGCCCGGGCGCCTTGCTATCGAGTTGCCGGAACCGCTTGATATCTTCCAGAGTAACCGAGGGCTGTCCCAGCCTTTCATAGTCGGCGTTCACGGCCTTCGTTCCGGTGAGATGAAGCACAGACCAAAGCAGCATGGATGCGTGGCCGTTCGACAAAATGAATCGGTCACGGTTTGGCCAAATCGGGTCTTCCGGATCAAATTGCATAACTCGGTTCCAGAGCGTGTATACCAAAGGAGCAAGCGCCATAGGCGTACCCGGATGGCCCGACTTGGCTTGCTGGACCGCGTCGATTGAAAGAGTGCGGATCGTGTTAATGGATAACTGGTCCAATTCTTGGTCAGTCATTAGATTTGCCTTTTCGAGTTATTGCTTGCATTCCGCCGATTCTAGGGCAGCGACTTTGCCTAACCGTCGCAGGTGCCGTTCGGCTTGGCTGAATTCTGCAGCCAAAAATGTCTGAACGAGGTCCCAGGCTACTTCCGGCCCTACTGTCCGGCCACCCATGCAAATAATGTTCATGTGATCGTCCTCGACTCCTTGCCGTGCCGAAAAATGATCGTGGATCAAAGCGGACCGCACGCCACGTATTTTGTTGGCGCAGACCGAGGCCCCGACACCACTGCCGCAAATGGCGACACCCCGATCGACCTTTCCTTTAGCAACTGCCCTCGCTAACGGGATCACAAAATCCGGGTAATCATCTTCCGGGTTAAGTTTATAAGCACCTAAATCCACGACCTCGTGAGAGGCCCCCTGCAAACGCTTCACGATTTCTTCCTTCAAGGCGAATCCACCGTGATCGGTAACGATTCCAACTCGCATATTTTGTTATTAACTGTTGCGCCCTTTTCTGACGCGCTTTCAGCGCTATCGCTTTTTTTGATTTCCTATGGCTCGCAAGCTCACCCTAGGCTTAGGTCAGCGCTTCGCGCCTTCTTTATCTGCGTAAATCTGCAGCTTGTCTCGCCGTAGCTGATGTGGTTTTTGTGGTTTGGTTGTTTCTTTGCAAAGGTGGATTCATCCGCGGTTGATTTGATCGTGCTGCTCAACCTTCACCTGCTGCCGCGCGATCAGCGAACACTAACGCGCTCTCTTGATTGACGCGGCCAGCCGGAATTGTCGGATCGGCTTTGCTCAAACGCTTCAACATTTCGACTTTTTCCGCGCCGGTTAACAACCAAAGGACGCGACGGGCACGATTCAGCACCGGATAAGTTAATGTCATCCTACGTCTACCCTGATAGACTCCAGTAACTCCTACATCAGCATCGCTGACATCCAACACCGGATCACCGGGCACCAGCGAAGCAGTATGCCCATCCGGTCCCAGACCGAGGTGAACCAAATCGAAAACCGGGGGAGTACCGGCGATTTTTTCGAGCACACTGGCGTATTCTTTTGCGCCGGCTTCCAGATCAGGTGATCCCACTGGCATAGCGTAGATTTGATTCGGAGGTAAAGGCGCGTGTTCCAGCAAACTTTCCTGCAAATGAGTCAGGTTTCGGTCGGCATCCCCATCCGGAGCAACTCGTTCATCAATTTGGGCCAAGTGGACCTTTTCCCAGGGAACATCCTCTTTAGCTAAGGCCTTGAGCATAACCCAAGGAGTGTGACCGCCGCTCACTGCGAACACAAAACGACTGCGTTCAGCAGCGGCCGATCGTGCTTCGGAAGCGATGAGCCTGGCAGCTTCCTCCGCCACGGTTTGAGCATCTGCGAATATTTCAATCTTCATAAAAAACGGGAGGAATTAGCCGCAAAAGAACGCAGAGAACGCAAAAAAACTAACCGCAGATAAACCCAGATTTACGCCGATTTGGCTCTGGGCCTCGATCACGGCTCGGCGTCTAGAGACGACCTGCGCGGTAACGGTCTCATTTGCTCGACGGTAATAGTCGAAACCTAAACAAATAGTCTGCATAATCTTAATTTAGAGAGCTCGGACACTGTCTGCGGACCCTCCTAATCTGCGTACATCCGCGTTCATCTGTGGTTCTTGTTTTGTTTTTGCGTTCTTTTGCGGCTATTCCTTCTTGGTTGCGGCTCAGCCTTCGACGACCGGGTTCTGCCAGCCACCTGGCGGTGAGACCAATCGATCGACCTCAGGCGGTCCCCAGGTGTTAGGCTCATATTCATGCACGGGCGTACCCGCCTTCAGGACGGGATCGACGATTCGCCAAGCCTCCTCCACATAATCTTCCCGGGCGAACAACGTGGCGTCGCCGGCCATGGCATCACCCAGCACGCGTTCATAGGCGTCCATTTCGTCCGCAGCCGGGTGCCGGTTCACGATGAGTTCCGCCGCTTCGCTGACGCTGTCGTCCCCCGGAGGGACTCTGTTCACGCCGAAAGCGCTGGTTATCTCGGGACTGATACGGAAACGATAGTAGTTGGATCCCAAGTTAAACTCTTTATACATCGTGGGAGGCTTGCGAAGCCGAACTACTATCTCGGCACAGGTAACCGGCAGACATTTTCCAGCCCGAATATAAAATGGCACTCCTTTCCACCGCCAGGAATCGATCTCTAGCTGTACTGCCGCGAATGTTTCGACCAGTGAATCCGGGGCAACACCCTTCTCCTTTTTGTAACCGTTAAACTGGCCCCGAACCACGTTCTTTTCCTCCAGCGGCGCGATCGCTTTAAGTACTTTTACCTTTTCGTCACGCAGGGATTCGCTGTCCGTTCTAGCCGGTGGCTCCATGGCCAGATTGGCCATCACTTGGAACAAGTGGTTCTGGATGACGTCCCGGATCGCACCGGTTGCATCGTAAAAAGAGCCCCGCCCCTGCACCCCGAAGTTCTCAGCCATGGTGATCTGAACGCTTTCGACATGGTTACGATTCCAGAAAGGCTCTAGAATGGCATTAGCGAAACGGAAAAAGACTATGTTATGCACGGGTCGTTTTCCGAGATAGTGGTCAATCCGGAAGATCGATTTTTCGTCAAAGATGCTAAACAAGATCCGGTTAAGCTCTCGGGCCGAATCCAAATCCCGGCCGAAGGGTTTTTCAATAATTACCCGAGCACCACGATTGCAATTTGATTTGGCCAATTGTTCGACCACTAGCCCGAATAGGATGGGTGGAATTGCCAAATAGTGCGCCGGGCGCTTCGCAGATCCTAACTCTTGGCGTAACGTTTGAAACGTCTCCGGGTCTTTGTAATCGCCGTCAACATAGCGCAGAAGCCCCGACAGTTTCTGAAAGGCCGCTGGATCGAGGCCTCCATGTTTTTCCACACTATCCTTTGCTCGGGCCTTGAGTTGATCTAGCCGCCAACCGGCATTAGCCACGCCGATCACGGGCACATCCAAGTGCCCCCGTTTGACCATCGCTTGCAAAGCGGGAAAGATCTTCTTGTAGGCCAGATCACCGGTTGCACCAAAAAACACTAGCGCATCTGAATGCGAATCCATCATGAGGTCGTCCTTATTTCGCTGTTTTTTCCAGGTGTCCGCCAAACTCGAATCGCATTGCCGAAAGAAGTTTGTCCTGGAAATCAGCTTCACCACGAGAGCTGAACCGTTCATACAGGGACGTCGTTAACACCGGTACGGGCACCCCCTCATCGATAGCGGCTTTTATTGTCCAACGGCCCTCGCCTGAGTCCGACACTCTGCCGGCGAATTTCGCCACGGCCGGATCTTTTAGCAAAGCGATCGCCGTCAAATCCAGCAACCAGGAAGCAATGACACTCCCTCTTCGCCACACCTCAGCAATATCGGCAAGATTGAGGTCATATTGATAGTGCTCGGGATCACGTAACGGCGTGGTTTCAGCGTCAATCGTATCCGTGTGCTTGCCAACGTTGGCCGCACGCAGGACCCCTAGACCTTCGGCGTAGGCCGCCATGATTCCATATTCAATCCCATTGTGAACCATCTTCACGAAATGACCGGCCCCATTTGATCCGCAGTGCAGATAACCAAACTCGGCCGTCCCATTCAGTTTTTCTCGCCCTGGCGTGCGATCGATTTCGCCTTTCCCAGGTGCCAGCGTCGCAAAGATCGGGTCCAGATGTTTGACCACCGCGGCCTCACCGCCGATCATCATGCAATAACCGCGTTCCAGTCCCCAAACACCGCCGCTGGTGCCGACATCAACGTAGTGAATATTCTTGGCTGCCAATTCGTTCGCGCGCCGAATGTCGTCGACATAATACGAGTTGCCGCCATCAATAACAATATCGCCCGGCTCGAGTAACGGCTGAAGCTCAGCGATGGTTTTATCTACAATCGCTGCAGGAACCATTAACCAGATGGCGCGTGGCGTGTTGAGTTTTTTCACCAGGTCCGCCAAGGAGGAGGCACCAGCCGCCTCGTCCCGGACCAACTCCTCAACCGCCTTCGGTGAGACATCAAACACGGCGCACTCATGGCCCGCAACCAAAAGCCGGCGCACCATGTTAGCCCCCATCCTTCCAAGTCCAATCATTCCAAGCTGCATAAGAGTTTCTTTCTATTTTTTGAGTTTCCGATAACGGCGAATCAGAGTGTTAGTCGAACTATCGTGACGGAGCGCTGGTTCCGTATTGGATTCGAGTTCCGGGATAATGCGTTGTGCGAGCACCTTGCCCAATTCCACGCCCCACTGGTCAAAGGAGTCAATGTTCCAAATCGTCCCTTGGGTGAAGACACTATGTTCATAGAGGGCAACCAGCTTGCCCAACGTTTCCGGGGTAAGCCGCTCCGCCAAAATCGTATTCGTCGGACGGTTCCCTTCAAAAACCCGGTGCGGCGCCAGCCAGTCCGGAGTGCCTTCGGCCTTGACCTGTTCTATTGTCTTCCCAAAGGCCAGGGCTTCGGTCTGGGCGAAGACATTAGCTAACAACATGTCATGATGGCGACCCAACGGATTCAGAGTTTCGACGAAGGCGATAAAGTCAGCGGGAATCAGCCGGGTTCCCTGGTGAATCAACTGATAGAACGAATGCTGGCCGTTGGTTCCCGGTTCTCCCCAGTAGATCGGTCCGGTTTGATAATCGACCGTGTTTCCAGCCAGAGTCACATGTTTTCCGTTGCTCTCCATCGTCAACTGCTGAAGGTAGGCCGGGAAGCGCTTCAAATACTGCTCATAAGGTAGAACGGCGACCGTTTCCGCACCGAAGAAATCGGTGTACCACACCGTCAGGAGTCCCAGGAGCACCGGCAGGTTGCGCTCGAACGGCGCCGTGCGGAAATGCTCGTCCATCTCGTGGAAACCGGCGAGTAGAGCCCGGAAGTTTTCCGGGCCGGTCGCCAGCATCGTGGAAAGACCGATGGCTGAGTCCATGGAGTACCGGCCTCCAACCCAGTCCCAGAACCCAAACATATTGGCGGTATCGATCCCAAACTCCGATACCTTCTGCGCATTGGTCGACACCGCTACGAAATGCTTGGCGACCGCTTTGGTATCACCGCCCAGCCCCAATAACGACCATTCACGAGCGGTGTGAGCATTGGTCATGGTTTCCAGCGTCGTGAATGTCTTTGACGAAACAATGAACAGGGTCTCGGCTGGGTCCAGACCCTCAACCGCCTCAGCGAAATCGGTGCCGTCCACGTTGGAAACAAATCTGAACGTCATCGAGCGATGGCTGGTATGTTTTAGTGCTTCGTAGGCCATCACGGGCCCGAGGTCGGAGCCACCAATGCCGATGTTGAT
>JAFAIO010000435.1 GCA_019236675.1 Verrucomicrobiota bacterium | reverse complement strand
GTGCATCTGGACGTTCGCTTGGTCCACATGCACCATGTGTTCCACGTCCAAGATGAATTGCAGCTTCCCCTGGTCATTCCGCATCGGTAGTCTCAATCCCTTAGCGTCATGGCCTACCGGTATCGGAATATCGATTTTCCGCTCCGACTTGGGTTTATCGGCCCAGAGTTCTGCGGCCGTAAGCCCTATCAGTCCTAGAATCGAGATGAGCTTAATGCACGACTTCATGGATCCGCTTTAGCTGAAACAATAAACTCGGTAATTCTTTCAAAGGAATTTGATTCGGGCCGTCAGAGAGAGCCTTTGCCGGATCAATATGCGTCTCAATGAAGATCCCATCGCAACCCGCCGCTACTGCCGCCCTCGCGAGGACTGGAGCTAGCTCTCCGTCACCACCGGTTGCATCACCGGCGCTCCCCGGTCGCTGCACGGAATGCGTCGCATCGAAAATCACGGGATAGCCCTGTTTTTTGATCCAGTACAATGAACGCATGTCGGCCACAAGATTATTGTAGCCGAAGCTTACGCCCCTCTCAGTGAAGACATAGTTACTGCAGCCAAAGTTTTCTAATTTTTCAGCGATGTTTCGTACGTCCCACGGAGCCAAAAATTGTCCTTTTTTTACGTTAACAGGCCTTCCGGTCTCGGCCGCCGCCTGGATCAAATCGGTCTGACGACAAAGAAACGCAGGAATCTGTAGTAAATCGACAAAATCGGCCGCGCGTTTCGCTTCTTCCGGCGAGTGGATATCGGTCGTTACCGGCACTTTGAACTCATCACCCACCGCTCGGAGCAATTTGCATCCTTCGTCGACGCCGAAACCACGATAAGATTTCGCTGAGGTTCTATTTGCCTTGTCGTAAGAGGCCTTGAAAATCCAAGAGATCTCCAGCGACCGGGCCATTGCGGACAGCTCCTCTGCCATCGCCCACACGAAGGGCTCCGATTCGATGACACACGGCCCCAGAATAAAAAGCGGTGTGGCTCCGCTAGTATGAACTGGTCCAACCCTAAGCGTACGTATCAAGAGCCGTAACTTTTTACGAATTTTCGTTTGCCATCGCCTTCGGTACCGCCCGCAGTGGCTTCGCCGGCGCCAGGGGCCGGACTTTCTACCTCCGGTTTCGAAGGTACCTCCGGTTTAGAGGGAGCGACTGGTTCGGGCGCCGGACTCACTGAGCCGCCCGGCCGCTGTCTTTGAGCGACTTCTACGAAAGCGATCTGCAGATTCGCCAGTGCGTTTGCCAAGATCCGGCCTTCGTCGTTGGTCAGATTGCCCTTCGTCTTCTCTTGAATCATGACCAGTTGATCGATCAACAACTGGGCCATATCCAGATTCACCTCCGCCTTCCCAGTCTGTGGATGCGGGATCTGCCCAAGCATAAACGCCGCATTCTGGGCCTGCATCATGACAAACTCGATAAATCGTTGCGCCATCTCGCCCGAGGAAACGGATGTATTTTGGTATTCTGCCATACAAAACTCCGGATGAGTTAAGCTTTTACAATGACCGTTGTAGCCGGTTTATCCATCAAATATTTGTGACAGACACCCAGAACATCTTGGGCGGTCATCTGCTCGATCTGCCTCTGGCGTTGGTCAAAGTAATCGAGACTAAATCCGTACAACTGGTTAAGGGCCAGGCTATGACAATAAGACTCCAAGTTCTGTTTCTGGAATCCGATCTGGGCTAGCAGCTTCTTCTTGGACCGCTCAAATTCTTCTTGGGATAAGCCCTCTGCAGCCAGGACGTCGATTTCC
Organism: Verrucomicrobiota bacterium; assembly: GCA_019236675.1. Classification (GTDB taxonomy): domain Bacteria; phylum Verrucomicrobiota; class Verrucomicrobiia; order Chthoniobacterales; family JAFAMB01; genus JAFAVN01. The sequence goes on along the minus strand of JAFAIO010000435.1, from coordinate 11,604 downwards.
TCGTGGTACAGCTTCGCCACGTCATCCGCCGTCTCCGGAGCCGTGGCGGCATACAAAGTAAATAGGCCAGGCGATAAACCAAGCGCCAGAGACGTTCCTACAGAATAAGCCAGCCCCAATTCCTCTCGGAGCTTAACGAAGAAACGCGAGCTGGCGTCGCCGGCCGCTTCGTCCAAAGCTTCAAAGCCCACGCGGTCAGGATCTGACAAAGTACACGCGAGATACCCGACAGTAACAAACGCCTGATGCCTGTCGTTCCTTTGGACGATTGTCTGGGTTGCAAAAGGCTTCACCGCCGGCATATCGAAGGAGTAACGAGCAGGCCGTTGTGGGAGCGATCCAATAGTTTGGCAAAGCTCTTCCCACAGTTTCCTTTCATCAAAATGGCCGCAGATACCAAGGACCCATGCCGAGCTGGTTTTCACCCATTCATGAAGCTGGATCAGATCCGTGCGCTCGATATTGGCCACGCTCGCTTTTGTCCCGAGGGGATTCGCCGAGTAGGGATGACTTCCATAGATGGCGCCGCGCAGCGTATGGCGCGCGATCACGCCCGACTGCAAGTCGTCTGCATCGATCGCCGCGATCTGGCTTGTTCTTTCTCTTTCGATAGCCTCCTCTGGAAATGTCGGCCCGGATAAAATCTCCGTCACCAACGGCAGTACCCGGCCGAAATCGTCTGAAAGCGAACTGAAGCCGAAACGAAACGAATTGTAGCCCGAGTCCCCGAAAAGGGAGCCGCCTAAACTCTCGATCGCATCGGCGATCTCTTGAGCGCTCTTCTTAGCGGTTCCTTTCAACAAGCATTGGGTGTAGAAACGGCCAAGCCCGCCTCGTTTCGGAGGTTCCGCCAGCACTCCTCCCGCACACACCAATGTCCCATGCAACAACGGCAGCCGTTCGTCGGGAATTAGCACCACCGGCACGCCATTCGGTAATACTCGGACCTGATTTTTCTTCTCTGCCGGGCTCCGCATCACGGGCAGCTGCGTCGAGGTTTTCGGGCGCAACGCAACGACATTCAGATTGTCCTCGGTCAGATAACGATCGAACACCTCGTGGACCTGTTCGTGAGATACGGTTTCGACTCGCTTGAGATAGCGTTGATTAAACCTGAGGTTTCTAGTGTAAAGCCAGTTCAGCCCGATGTCCGACGCGATCCCGCGCACGGTTTGTAACTGTTCCAAGGCGCTCACCCAAACAATCCGTTTGGCTTTGGCAAGTGCGTCTGCACCTGAGCCCTGCTTCCGCCAAGCCCCAAGTTTAGTGAGCACTATCTCATCGATCCCATCAACATTCTCGATGGGGCACGTCCCGGAAACCGTTAGTAACCCCGGAAAAGCGGGAGTGAACGAATAAGCCCCAATGGAGTGGACGGATCCAAGTTTTTCTCGCACTTCCTCGAAAAGAAACGAGCTGGCTCCACCGCCAAGCAGGATGGAAAGCACATCCAGCGCGGGAACATCCTCATGGAAAACGGGAGGCACATGCCACGCCAAGTTGAAATAGCCGATCGCCGTCTCGAAAGACTCGACCTCATCACGGCGGCCCACCTGCGGAGGCTCGGCTGGAATTACCACCGGCCCCACTGGCCTAGCCGGTATCGGTCCGAAAAACTTCTGAACCCACTCTTGAACCTGTGCTACGTCGACATCACCGGCAACGACCACGAAAACGTTCTCCGGCACATAACGCCGCCGGTAATACGCTAACAGGGTCTCGCTGTCGATCTGATCGAAAATCCGGCGCAAACCGATGACTGGGTAACGGCAGGGATGCGCTTGATACGCAGTAGCGAAGGTGAGATGGCTCAACATCCGGTCCGGATCGTCATAGCCTAAATCAAATTCCCGCCGGATGACTTCCATTTCCCGGCTCATTTCCTGTTCGTCGATTACGGACTGGAACAACATGTCCGCGGCGAGATCCAAAGCCGTCGACACTGCCGCAGCTGGGCAGTCCACCCAAAAAACCGTGCGATCGAACGAAGTATAAGCGTTTAGATACCCACCCACCTGATGAATTTCATCATTGATCTGTTTGGCGCTTCGTTTGGCGGTACCCTTGAAAAGCATGTGCTCGAGCAAATGAGTTAAGCCGCCGCCGACCCATTCCGCCTCATGCACGCTGCCGGTTTCGCACCAAACCTGTATGCTGGCCACACTGGCGTAGTGCTCCGGCGCTACCAACAGAGTTAAACCGTTTGCCAGGGTGGATTTTTCCACCGCGATTTCAGGAGCATCCATTCGTTGCCGCCCGAAACTACGATCTCTTCGTTGCGCTGGTTTTTAGCGGCTCGAAGGGAGCGACAAAAGCTTCCTGAAAGTCCACTCCGTCTTGGAAATCTTCCGGGCTGTCAGAGTCTGTTTTGCCGAATACTCCGGAGCCAATCAGATTGAATACGATGTTCCCTACATCCAGGGAAGAAGTAACCCGCCAGTATTCGAAAACCGTCATTGCCATAGGGCCAAACTCCTTCAAGGCATATTGTTGGAACCCCGCCATCAATTCCTTCGCTGTTACGTGGACATTGAGGCCGGTTTGGCTCCGCTTGTTTTGCTTGATCGTAAATTCCAGCGCCTCTTTTACGAATTCATAAGCGGCTGCTTCGTACCGCGGATCCTTTTTTACAATCTCCTCGACGATTTCGTTGAACGATTTCTGCATTACCTACTGTTTTCTAAGAGTGGCGGAGCCGGGGTAGCGGCGTCGCGAAAGTGTTTCACGATCGCTCCGACGAAAATAGCGGACAAGAATAGGATTATAAAGATTTGTTCCCTTCGCGTCAGGCGAAACACCGGGGCAATATACGAAAGTCGCTGCTTTTGTCATCCGTTGTTCGCTTTTACCACAGCTCGCTGGTTTTCCGGGGTCGTAAATCTGGTTCTCGCTCCTCGTAATCGTCCTCCCGACTTCGCTCCGTCGTCTGAAACTCCGGGAGGCTACATCGGGCAGGCTGTCCTCGAAAGCGATCGCACGCGATAAGGCGTGTTTGCTCCCAACGCCTGGAGGGGAGCCGCTTTGGCGTGTCGATCAGACGACTCGCGATATTTGGATCAGCGTCAGATCCGTCCGAAAAATGTCGCAACGGGCGGCTCCCGCGAATAACCCAGCGCGATGCAGCTCTACGGTCCGAGTGTAGATCGAATCGAAGGCCACGCGTGAATGGATCGCGCTGGGTCGTTCCCGGGAGCCGCCTGCTTTAGCACGTTTCCGCGGGACTAGTGCTGAGACGAAATTCGCGAGGCCATCGGGTCACACGCCAAAGCGGCTCCCCTCCAGGCGTTGGACGCGAACACATCTTATCACGTGCCACACCTTTCTCGAGGACAGCCTGCCCGACGTAGCCTTCCGGAGTTTCAGACGACGGGGCGAAGTCGGGAGGACGACGACGAGGACGATTACGTACCCTCGCTTACTGCTCGGGTACGAGCCTCACCACACCCTGCTCAAACTCGACTCCGCGGAATCGATTGAGCGTTTCTCTCTCAATCCCAAACCCGTTCCAGAGCTCCCCGAAAAATGGGTACTGAGCAATCCCCATGAATACCGGCGCGATTGCCAGCCGGCCGATCGCTCCACCCCGATTGTCGAATGCCGGGCGCCCGAACTCGTCCCGGGCGCTATACCTGCCGGATAGATAAATCGGGTAACCAAAGATCGAGTACCGGCTGAAGACCAGGCACATCTTTGGCTGAAATGAAACCATCACCCCGTCAAACCGACAGAGATTATCGAGGAGAAACCCGCGCGGAGCAGTCCGTTGCGCCAAATAGTCGTTCACGTCAGCTTCTGACAGCTCGGCGACATCGCTTCCCCGTGACGCTTTAGCCTGAGCAATTGCTTGCATCACCGCAAGCGCATTCCCTCCAGAGTGAGGCAATGGCAACTTCTCCGGCGGTTGGCAGATCGTGACCAGACAACCAAAAAAGAAGCCGGCAATCACTACTCCAACCAAGCGGTTAAGAAAATGTCGTACAGCAGAGTCAAACTTTTCGAACGATACAGCGGGAGCCTTGGGCGATCCTTTGGAAGCCTTGGGTTTAACAGGAGCGCTGCCACCGCTCTCTTTCTCCGCGGGCAGCTTGATCGGCTTCCCGGACATACCTCAGGATATAGCCACGATTCGGCTCGCTATCGTACGAGTTTTACGGTTTCTGGCCCCGCGCGTCTCAGGGCTAACTTTCGGATTTTGAGCTGCTTCCGCTGGAACTCTTTTCGTTCGTGGTTTTCGGAGCGCTACTATCGGTCTTCGCCCCGCCGCTTTCTTTGCTGCCGGTCTCCTTCTTAGCAGCCTCAGTGTAGCTTTGGCTCCGGTAATCCGTGATATAAAATCCTGAGCCCTTGAAAATAAGTCCGGCACCGGCGCCGAGTAACCGCTTCACTTTCCCTTGGCCCCATTTTTCCATCCGGCACTGTTGCTGTGGGCAAACCTGCAGCGCTTCGTCCTTCATGGACTGAAACATTTCAAAAGTCTCGTTACACTTTTCGCAGCGGTATTCGTACGTCGGCATAGGCTTACCCGGACTTCTTATAGCAGATAGCGTGCGCGGAAGCAAAGCGAAGCGCATCGCCAATAGCCAATAGCCGATAGCCAATCCGTACTAAGACAAATGCTGGCCGGCTTTCTAGTTATTGATAGCAAATACCCTTGTTGGCTCCTGGTTTCTGTTAATTAAGCTCTCCCGCAGAAAGGCGCCCGGCCTTTTGGCTATTGGCTATCGGCTATTGTTTACGCCCGTGCAGCCCCCCACCCTGACTATTCCTTCATGGTCGCGCGGGCTTGACCTTTTCGTCCAAGACCATTAATTGAACCTCCGTCGTTGCTTATGAGTCTAAGGATTTTCGCGGCTGTGGTCTTGGTAGCTTGTGTAGCGGGGTGTGAAAATGGTGAAACCTCTCGCCTGAACAACCCGAATACTCCTTATTTAGCGGCATCCAGTGGTTCTGCCGCTTCGCAAGGAACGTCCGGATACGATCCGATTTCTTATTGGGACGGTGATGGAGTAAGTGGTGCACCGTCGGTAGAGCTTCATCTGAGTGAACAACGCGCCTACTTCTATAAAGGCGGCCAACTGGTCGGTGTCTCCCAGATCTCGACTGGTCGGGAGGGTCATGATACCCCACCTGGAAGCTATAAGATCATCCAAAAAGACCCGAATCATGCTTCCAGTCTTTATGGTGACTACGTCGATGCCGCTGGCAACATCGTTCAGAAAGATGTTGAACTGGGCAAAGACCCCAAACCTCCCGGCGCTATCTTCAAGGGTGCGCCGATGCCGAATTTTATGCGGATCACCGGTGGAGTCGGACTGCACGAAGGCTATCTACCGGGGTATCCTGCATCGCACGGTTGCATCCGCATGCCCGGTAAAATGGCTCAGATTTTCTATAACAACGTCTCGCTCGGCACCCCGGTAACGGTTTACAAATAAGACCGAGAAATCAGAGTCACAGCAGAGACACACAGGACACGGAGGAAGACGGGGTATTCACAGCAAGGCCACAAAGGCCGCGAACATAAAGATGGAGTCTCCGGTGAGTGAAGAAGGAAATTCATCTTTGTGACCTTCGAGGTCTTGTTGTGTAAATAATCTCGGTGTCCCCCGTGTCCACTTGCCGACGTAGCTAACTTGTCCGACGTAGCAAAAGGGGGTGACGGGCGAAGTCGGAAAAGGGCAATGGGCCGACCTGTCCGCCATAGTGAGCGGAATGCGGGACGACCGAGGAAGCCTGCTCTGTAGTGAAATTGTGCCGTTACTGCTGTTTCCGGCGGCGGATCCAATGGTAAATGATGAGAATCAGAATTGCGCCCAGCAGCGACGAAATGAATCCGGCTGGCTGAAGCGGGTTTTTACTATTGAAATTGTGCTCAAAGACATACGTGCCAATAAAAAAGGCGACAAACGAACCGCCGATTCCGATTAGGATAGTCGTCAAGCACCCCCCTCGTTCCCGGCCGGGAACAATCAGTCTAGCTAATCCCCCGACCAGAAAGCCAATCACTATCGCGCCTAGGATTTGCAAGAAAATCATAGCGTCTAGTTTGGGATAAAACGCCTCTGCAAATCTGAAAGCAACCATTTTCGGCTGATCTGACACCAAAGGGCATCTTAGCCATCCCGTTCGCTACGCAGGCGAGGACACAGAGGGCACAGTGAAAAACAAAATATTCACAGCAAGATCATCCGGCCACGGCCGGACCGCCAAGGTAAAGCCTGATTCTCTGCTGAGTTCGGAAAATCTCTTCTCTGCGACCTCAGTGGCCTTGTTGTGCAAATAATCTTTGTGTCCTCTGTGTCTCTGTGGTGAATTCTGACTTTTACCCTTTACGCCATGGTCTCGATCACTTCCGAAAAGGTCATTCGTTGGTTGGAACGGTTTGCGGGGCTTCTGGCCGAAAACAAAGATTATCTTACTCAACTCGACGCCGCCATCGGAGATGCAGATCACGGAGCTAATATGGACCGCGGGTTTCAAGCCGTGCTGGCCAAGAAATCCGAGCTCGAAGGCAAAGATATTACTACGGTTCTTAAGACCGTCGCGATGACTCTCTTATCCACCGTGGGCGGAGCCAGCGGTCCGCTCTACGGCACATTTTTTCTACAAGCTTCCATGGCTGCCGGAGGCAAGTCTGACATCACCCCTGAAGAATTCGGCGCTTTATTAGAGAAGGCCCTGGCCGGGATTCTTCAGCGTGGCAAAGCTGCCGTCGGAGAAAAGACGATGGTCGACGCTCTCCAGCCCGCGGTCGAGACCTATCAAGCCACACTGAAATCCGGCAAACCTTTTGCGGAATCCCTTTTAGCAGCATCTAGCGCCGCCGAAAAAGGGATGGAAAGCACCGTACCATTGCTCGCCAAGAAAGGCAGAGCCAGCTATCTCGGTGAACGCAGCATCGGTCACCAGGATCCGGGGGCGACCTCGGTCAATCTGTTGTTTCGTGCCGCATGCGAGACGCTGTCGTGAGATCTGAGGGGTGCCTCGGAAGTAATCAGTAATCAGTGGGCCAGTAATCAGTAAGATCTGATAACCGGAGCTGCCTGCTAAGGACAGACGCCGTTTCAGCGACACTGATTACTGATTACTTACTTTTCCCCTTCCCATCTCGCCAGCGACTGTGCGTGCAGATGTCCTTTGCGTAAGCGGCGGAGTAAGCCATAGCGTGGACTCAAGAAAAAGCCGGCGAGAAAGAACACTCCGAGCACTAACACGATGCACGCTCCGGCTGGAAGGTCTGTCCAGTCAGAGACCAAAAGCCCAAGCAACGACGCGAAAGCGCCCAGGAAACCGCTCACCCAAAACATGACGGCAAACGAATCCACAAAGAGATAAACGGTTGCAGCCGGCCCGATCAACGTCCCCAAAGCGAGTATTATCCCCACCGCTCGCAACGACGATATCATGGCCAGCACCAGCACGACCATTAACAGATATTTCAGCGTTCTGACTGGAACTCCCTGGGTAGACGCGATTGATGGCTCAAACAACATCAGTAGGAGTGGCCGTTGCAACAACACCAATAGGGGAAGCACAAGGAAAGTGATCCCGTAAGTTAGATAGAGATCCCCATCGCTGAGTCCCAGGATATTGCCGAACAGGTACTCACTAATTCCGATATGGGCGGGCGCTAGCTTTAACAAGGCTTGGCCCAAGGAAAAGGCACAGGCGAACAACAAGCCGAGAGCAGTATCCTCCTTTATTCGGGTGCTATTGGCAATAATCTGGGTGCCTAGCGCCACCAAAAGCGCCGCCAGAAACGCCCCTGCCACCAGTGTGGCCGGCGCCAGCCCAAAAAGGAGAATGGCGATCGCCAACCCGGGCAACAAAGAATGCGAAATCGCATCGGCCATCAACGAGAGCCGCCGCAGGACGATGAATACGCTCAAGACGCCGTTAGTGAATCCGATCAGAACCGCCGCAAACAGCGGGCGCAACATATCCGGAGCGTAGAACAAGTGCAGCCAGCCGTTCGACATCAAGTCCGTGCTCCCGAAAATGTGTGTGTTCCGTATGTCCGGGCAATGGCCTCTTCGCTGAAGACTTGCTCGGTCGGACCATACGCTACCAGCTCGCCGTTCAACAGGATAACCTCGTCGAATAGGGCCGGCACCATCCTCAGATCATGGTGGGACACAATTAAGAGGTTCCCTTGCGCGGCCAGTCTTTTTAAGATCTGGCCAAGCAAATCTTGGGAAGGTCGATCCAGGCCACTAAATGGCTCATCCAATAAGAAAACATGAGCATCCTGAGCCAAAGAACGAGCGAGAAAAGCCCGTTGCTGCTGACCTCCGGATAAAGCGCTGATTTGTCGCTCAGCGAGATCGATTAACTCCATCGCTTCCAGAGCTTTATCGACTTTTTCCCGATCTATTTGGCGAAACGGCCTCCACCAGCCTAATGCGGAGTAACGGCCCATTTCGATCAACCCTCTCACCGTTGTGGGGAAATCCCAATCAATCGCCGATCTTTGCGGAAGATAGGCCGTATAGCTCGCTGGTCCGTGTCTGTGATTATGCCCGCCAAACTCGACGGTTCCAGTCTCCATCGGTACCAAACCGGCCAGTGCTTTTAGAAACGATGTTTTGCCAGCTCCGTTCGGACCCAATAGCCCGACACATCGACCGCACCGCAAGAGGAGATTGACGTGATGCACCGCCGGAACCCGGCGATAACTGACGGTCAGATCTTTAATTGCCAATGCGTGTTCAGCCATGGCGTTGCGTTCTTTGTGCTACTGGTCTCAAGAGTTGATGAGTTTCGCGAGGATTTTTCGTTCTCGTCCTCGATTTGGTCGTTTGGGCTGTAAACGCAGTCGTCGGCAAGAAGCCAATTCCCGGAAGTTCATCAATGCTGGGAAGAACCACTTTTCGAGGACGACGACGATTGGGTTGCGACTAGGCCGCTTTGCGCTCTTTTGCGGCTATTCATCTTCTCTGAATGTTAAGACCTCGTTCGCTGTTCCCTGACCCCAGAGCGTCTTATTCATCGCGTTCCCATCCGGCAACGACACGGTAATCTCGAGCGCCGCTAAGGCCTTTGTCTCCCAGGTTACATCCACCACCAAATCAATTCCTTCCTTCGGAAAATTAATGTCGAAATCCTTCGCCAGCTCCGGCGTCGAGGCGTCTTCAACCCACAACGTTTTTCCTAAAAAGGTGATTTGAAATCGGCACGGCAGCGCTGTGGTTCTGACTGCCAGATGCACTTGTTTCGAAGCCGAAGAAACCACCGGCGGTTCCGGCGGCCTTTGCTCTCTTTGAGTGAGACGATGCAACGGAATCAATAATAGTAAGAGAGCGGCCACTACCAAACCCGCTTGCACCAGCGGCGACCCTCTCATTTCAGCGCGTCCACGATCGTAGTAACGTTATGCTGGAACATGCCGGCATAAGTCTCTCCGTCTCCGGGACCCAATCCATCGGCGTAAAGGCTACCTCCGCTTCTTGCCCCGCTTTCCCGAGTTATCTCCACACTCACTTTTGGGTTAAGGGTGTTCTCCAGGAAAATAGCCTTTACCCCCTGCTTCTTGATCTCCGCGATGATCGCGGTCACGTGGCCGACCGATGGCTCCTGATCGGTCGTCAGTCCCTCAATCGAGTCGATTTGAAAGCCGTAATCTTTCGCAAAGTATTGGAAAGCATCATGAGAAGTCACCAGTGTGCGTTGGTTACGGGGGAGCTCAGCCACTTTCCGTTTGACCCATGAGTCGAGCTCCCGGAGCGCGGCTAGATAAGCGGTTGCGCTAGCTTGGTAATCGGCGATGTGCTGCCCGTCCAGATGGACAAAGGCATCCCGCACAACCACCGTCGCTTTTTCCGTCTCCGAGATGCTGTTCCACCAATGGGGATCTTCCGTCTCTTCTTTCCCGGGCTCCTTCCCTTCGTCGGCACCTTTGGTTAAACTGGGAATCTGGTCGCCGACTGCCAGCACTTGCACCCGCTTAAGCAAAGCATCACGCAGGTTCACCAGATAGGTCGCTTCCATCCCTTTCCCACTAAGGAGAACGAGATCCGATGCCGAAGCCGCGCTCAGGTCTCCAGGCGTCAATTGGTACTCATGCGGATCCTGCCCGGGTTTGATCAACGAGGTTACCGTCACATTTTTGCCGCCCACTTTCTCCGCAATTTCAGAGAGAACCGTGGAGAAAGAAGCCACCTTGATCTGGGCTTGCAGCTTAGCGGTTGAAAAAAGAAGAAAACAGACGCAAAAAACTTTGCAGCCAGATTGAAGACCCACGGCGGAAGATTCTTCAGTTGCAACTTACTTGCAACAAGAAAGCGCTCGGCTACAACTTTTGCGTGCCAAATGTTGTTTTTCCGTCCACTGCACCGTACTATTGCGAATCGTGAAACTTTCTAAGCGGGGCGAGTATGCCCTCCGGGCGCTGATTGATTTTGGGCTGGCACAAGCACTCGGTAAGCCGCTTCTCCAGGTAAATGAACTCGCTTCCAAAGAAGAGTTGCCCGTTAAGTTTTTGGAGCAAATCCTAATGCAGCTCAAAGGAGCCGGCTATCTGGATAGTCGTCGGGGCAAACATGGCGGCTACCTCCTCGCCAAACCTCCGGAAGAAATCGTGATCGGTCATGTCGTCCGCTTAATTGACGGACCGCTCGCGCCAATCGCTTGCGTCAGCCAAATGGCTTACGAACGATGTACTTGTCCAGATGAAGAGCATTGCGGGTTACGAATGCTGATGTCTGATGTTCGGAACGCCATCGCGAACATCCTGGACCGTTTTACCCTCGCTCAAGTGGTCGAGGTCACACTTCGCAAAATGCGGCGAGATAAAGTCCCCTTGCCATTCGCCGCTACCGCCCTTCGTCCGGAAGAAGGCGCCGAGCTCGAAGTGCTGGAGTCGTAGCTGGAGTGCGTTTGTTTTTTCCCGACGTTAGCCGGCGAGACATCTTGAACGAGATGTGCCCCGACACACCAGTAATCAGTAATCAGTGGGTCAGTAATCAGTGTCGGTTCCCCAAGGCAGTTACTATCTGCCGAGCAGGCAGGCGGCCAGACTTTTGCGATCAGATGTCACATCTTGAAATATTACTGATTACTGACCTACTGATTACTGGTGACTGACCGGTGATGCGGGCGGCGCTTGAAAAGGCAACAGTTGTCTCCGGAGTTCGAATAGTTGCCTTTCTTGGGCTTCTACTGGTAGCATGCTGGCGACCTGATGATCGGCTGATACCAGCCGCTTTCACCATACTCGCGCTGGCCGTTTTAGATCGGCGTGGCTTAACGGTTGCAGCCGCAGCCGGTTTGGTGACCCTGCTCTATCATTGGGCAAGCGCCGCCATTTTGTTCGGCGCCTTCGGCTACTCGCTCTTCTTCTACGCATTAGTCGGCTTGCGCTCGAAACGCGCGGCCATCATTGGTTTCGGCTTTGGAGCAGGTCTCGTTGTACTCAACCTGCGCTGGCTGGTCGCGGAATTCGATGCCCGCTGGTCGGCCTTGGTTCTGTTTGTTGTCTCTTTGTATGGCGGCCTTTTCATGGCCGCAGTCGCCGCTCTTCTGCGCTGCTCCCTGGTACGGCGCCCCGGAGTCGTCGGGACCGCGTTGTCCGTATTGGCCTTGCCCGCCGCGGATTATCTCCGAGTG
>JAFAIO010000359.1 GCA_019236675.1 Verrucomicrobiota bacterium | reverse complement strand
TGGCTCGGTAACAGAGCTGGATGGCTCTCGGATTAAACATAATGTCACCTTCAGCGATTCTGAATTTTCATCGGAAGGTCTGAAACAGGTCTCGGCGCCGACGGCAGCTGCGGAGTAAGGTGAGCTATTGTCCCGACTGGACTCAAGGACTCAGCCAGGGGTTTTAACCCGGGAATAGACAAAAAACGACGCCTCGCCCTGGGCCCCGCTCCATTGGCTCGGTCGACCCGCCCCTCGATGCCGTGGCAGCACTTCATTGAAAGGGCGGTAGAATCATTGCCTCCGGATTGGAGATTGATCTCACCAACCATTCCATAAGAAAATCTCTTCCGCCCCTTCAGGGCGCGATCATTGTATTGATACGTTCCAGGGGTTAAAACCCCTGGCTTAGTCCTCAAGTCCCTTCAGGACAATCGATTCGCGCCAATCTCTCGGCGCCCCCTGGCCTCCGTTTCTTTGCGTTCTCTGCGTTCTTTTGCGGCTATTCTTTCCGTCTCAGATTGAGAACCCGAATCCTATTTTGAGATGTTTCGGACGAGATACCAAATTCTAACTTTATTGTAAGTCACTCATATCAAGGCACTTAGACAGTTGTTTCAGACGTGGCACAGCGCTTGCATATATGGCTGCCATTATGAAAATGATGCGGTTCTCCTCGATCATGGAATTTCAACAGGAATCCCAAAGGGCAGTTCGTGGTACTCGCTTAGCAGAGTCTGCAGTTTGGGCAGTGTTTGCTACAAGCAGCGTGATCAGCATTCTGTTCAGCTTGTCTCAGATTGTTCCCCACTTCTAAACGCGCGCGGTCTCCCAACAGGTTGCCACCATCCCGCGAGATCAATGAAACAATTAGTGTTACCGAAACTGTTACTTATCGGCGGAACTCAATTAGTGTTAAGCTTGATCGCTCCGGCTGCGGATGAACAAAAGACCGGGCAACCCGCAGCCGTACGAATTGCCGAGATCGAGCGCGGTCTCCAAGGCCGTATCGGGGCAGCGGTTCTGGATACGGCAAACAATAGAAGCATTGACTATCATGCGACGGACCGGTTCCCGATGTGCAGCACGTTCAAGTTTTTGCTTGCCGCAGCCGTTCTTCAAAGGGTCGACAAAAAGGAAGAGCAGCTGGATCGCAAAATCGCTTACGGCGCAGCCGACCTGTTAGAATGGGCGCCTGTCGCTAAGCAACATGTTCAGGAAGGGAGCATGACCGTAGACACACTTTGCGCAGCGGCGATCGAGTACAGTGACAACACCGCTGCGAACCTTCTCCTGCAAACGATCGGCGGTCCGCACGGTCTCACCGAGTTTGTCCGTACTCTGGGTGATTCGGTCACCCGGCTTGATCGTAATGAACCAGACCTGAATACCGCAATTAAAGGAGATGAACGCGATACCACGACTCCTGCTGCCATGTTGAACGATCTGAAATCGTTGCTACTAGAGGAGAAGTTATCCGGTGCGGGACGACAAAGCTTAGAACGCTGGCTGATAAAGAATACTACCGGCGACAAACGGTTGCGCGCCGGACTACCGGCGACCTGGCAAATCGGGGACAAAACCGGCACCGGTGAAAACGGAGCAAGAGGTGACCTGGCCATTGCACGGCCTCCGAATCGGGAGCCGATTCTTATTGTCGTGTACACCGTTGAGTCCCCTGCTCCCAGCGACAAAATCAATAAAGCGTTCGCAGCGATCGGGAAACTGGTCGGGGAAGAGTTTTAGTGTAAAAGCGGACCTCAGTCCCGGAGGCTAGCCAGGCGGAAGTACGACTCCGTAGGAGTTAGATCTTTATAGCTCGTCCGCAAAAAACGGGTGGAGCTCCGTAAGAGCGAAATCTCATGTGGGAGCATTGGCTAGCCGTGAGAAACGCTCTTTCGATGTCGCTCCTAACGGAGCCGACTCCGCCAAGGCTTCGTCGCGCCTAATTAATTGGGCAGGCGCGCCGTAGCGAAGCGAAGGCGGCTGGTCGCGTATTAGGTTGCCGTTGCTATAAAGATTTCGCTCCTACGGAGCTAGTCGTTCGTCGCATTCGCCGCGCTGATCAGGTAGAAATTCGCTTTCTCGGCTAGCGCCAAGGTTTCTTGAACGATTCTTTGAGACATCAGAATCTGGCGGTCAGCAACCATGTTAACGACAAATGCGCCTGCGCCGCGCGACAGCCAACTAACTTAACCGTTCTAACGCCGATACCCATACCTTGGGCGTGGTTCCGAAAGTCTCCCGAAAAAGAGCCACGAAAGCGCCGGCGTGCTGGTAACCGACCGCGAAAGCGACCTCTTTCACCCGGCATCCTGCCACGAGCAGTTCGATAGCTTTCATCAGACGCACTTGTCTTCGCCAACACTCAAAATCGGTGCCGACCTCGCGCTGAAAGGTTCTCTCAAGCGTGCGGACACTGACCCCGGCGGAGACACACATCGATTTCAACGAGATCGGGCAGCCTGGATCTTCCATTATTATTTGGGCAACGCGATACCCGCGAGGATCCACCGGAAACTTGATCCCCGTAGGTACAGGCGATGCACGCTCCAACTCCGCGATTAGGAGATCACGCAGAGCGCACTCAATCCGGTTGCGTACCCGGAGCCGGCCAACCCGCGCGATCTCGATGATGAGCTCGCGAAGAAGGGCGCCGATGTGAAGCACGGTGCATGACGAAGGCAGCGTTGTGCGCGCCGGCTGAAGGTACAACGTGCGCATTGAGACCGCTTCCGGCATTTGGATCTGATGCGGAGTGCGAGCCGGAATCCAAAGCCCAAAATGTGGCGGAATCTTCCAGAGGCTGTGACCGGAGGAAACTTCCATTACGCCCCGGCTAGCATAGACCAACTGGTCTGAGCCATGCGCATGCTCAGCGATAGAGGAACCACGACGATATTCTCGGGAATGAG
>JAFAIO010000293.1 GCA_019236675.1 Verrucomicrobiota bacterium | reverse complement strand
GCAGGAGACCTCGATCGTTCTCCCGTAACGATTTCGAAAGTCACCGTGCGCAACGAAGATGGCGAATGCCTTCGATTCCAATCCGGCGAGAAAGCATGGATCGATGTTGAGTTACGCGCACACTCGCGATGCAGCAAATTGTCGCTGAGCGTGTACATTACCAATAGCACGAACGAAGGTATTTTCGATACTTCAACCGAACGTTTGGGTCATGGTAATTTCACGCTCGACGCCGGCGATGTTTATCAGGCCACCTTTGAACTTACTTTGAATCTGGCAAACGGGATTTTTCATCCCTCGATCCTGGTTTACAGGTACGACACCCAAACTGCGTACGATCGCTGGGAGCCGGCCGCTGCAATTTATGTTAGTTCTGAAACGGATGTACGTGGCAGTGCGCATTGTTTTCCCAAGGTGATTGAGCAGAAGATTCGAACGGCTTCGGAGTCGGGGCTTGCTCTAGATGCAGGATGCGGCCTTGGGCCCGATCTTGCGACGCAGGGCAGCCGCAGCTGACACCAAGGCGTGATAGAATAATGATGACAATTCTTAGCTTTTCTAAGAGAACAGCGACCAAGGTTCTCGACCGGCTACTTAAGGCTAGCTTGGGCTTCCTGATACGCGATTTTTACCAGGAAGTTGACCGCCGGAACGGCCAGCGTTCAACCGACTCTAAGCAATGGCTGACGCAGGAGGAAGCGGGCGTCGCCGAGGCGCTAGCCAAAATAGTCATCCCCTCAGATGAAGAAGCGCCTGGAATTGACGAAGTCTGCGTGCTCGGGCCCAGTGCAATTACGTCGCTCGATAAGATGATTAGGAATTGTAGCTACCGCCAGGCGGTTTATGCGCCTGGGCTTCTCTCCTTCGACGTTTGGTCATTGCGGAAGCATCGACGTAAGTTTGTCGAGTTGTCAACAGAGCAGCAAACTGATCTGTTTAGAGCGGCTCAAGAAATTAATGAGAGCCAGCAGGCGAATCATTCTGTGATCGCGAAACTATGGCGAAGATTTGGTGCGCCCTTCGCCGACGTCAGAAGGGGAACATCATACGCCGCGGGGTTATATCCAATCATCAGGGCAGATTGCCTTGAGATATTTTATACGAGTCGAGTGAGTTGGGCTTGGCTGGAGTATGATGGACCCCCCATGGAAAAGGGATATTCAAACCTGATCCGACCACGCTGAGGCACGAGTAACTCTATGGCGGTAGTACTTCAAAATCACAGCGACCCGGTACAGAAAGATTCGACGAATAGGAGTCTTGGTTTTACTCCGGGGCGGCCAATTCGGAGATTGGGATTGCTCAGCCCTTGGGGAGGCGGGAATTTGGGAAATTCCGCGATTATTTCGGCCGTGATTTTCAATATCACCAAACGTGTCTCTGCTGTAGAGTTCTTGGGCATTACGCTCAACTCCGAACAGGCCCGCCGTCGGTTTGGGATTGAGGGATTTCCCCTAACATCTGCTGCCCGTTACGACTATAGCCGGTGGACTCCGGACGGTGCCTCGGGTCTCGAGGCTCGACCCTCTCTTAGGGAACGGATCAAGCAAAGGTTAAAGAGAATTTCTTTGGTTAGGAGATTGCTGAGCGCTGCGCGTGCATGCCGCCACGAGATAGCCCATATCGTGGCTGCGGCACGCACTATCCGGAGCTTAGACGCCGTCATCATCCCTGGTGGAGGTCCGATGGATGAGTTTTGGGGTGGGACTTGGGCGCATCCGTGGAACTTGTTGAAATGGAGTGTCCTCAGCCGGGTTTATGGGGTCCCGTTCCTCTTTGTGAGTGTGGGTAAGGGCTCTCTGGAGCGTCCGGTAAGTCGCTTCTTCGTTTGCATCGCCCTGAAGCTGGCGGCTTATCGCTCATATCGGGATCCGGATGCGAAGCTTGCGGCGCAACAATTGATTGGAGCGTCCAGCGATCCAGAGTTCCCGGATTTGGCATTTAGCTATCCCGCTCCGGCCATCCACAAGCGGCCGGTCGTCGATCCGCGAAGTCATCAACTAATTGTCGGGGTTAGTCCGATTGCCTACTGCGATCCTCGGGTTTGGCCGATCAGTGACGAACGACGATATGCCACGTACGTGCGCCGGTTAGCAGAAATGGTGAAATGGCTACTCAGCCAAGGTCATCGGTTGTTTTTTTTCGCAACTGACAGCCCCGACCTCGAGACGGTTACGGACCTGCTTGCCCAAATTGACGACATCCCAAGAAGCTCGGACGGGATCTTGACCCTTCCGGGGCCGATCGAGCAGAGTATTGATGGTCATTTGGAAGGAATTGGACAAGCTGACTTGATTGTGGCGAGCAGGCTGCACGGCGTTATCTTGTCGCACCTCGTCGCGGTACCAGCTCTAGCCCTCAGTTATGACCCCAAAGTGGATGCGCAGATGAGGATCGCGAAACAGAAAGCCTATTGTCTGGATATTGATAATTTGTCGCTTAACCAATTCATCGAACGGTTCGAGGCGCTGAATGCTGCCCGCGTGCGCGAGTCGGATCATCTTCGTTCGCTTGCAACGCTTTTTCGCCAGCAGCTCGACCCACAATACGACGAGATACTGTGTTTGGGATGCCGGCCTGAGAACGGTGTACGAGCAGAATCCCGGCGGCCGGCTCTGCTGCCACAAAAGCTAGGAACTCCAGACCTGATGTAGTTAGCAACTGCAACTAAGCATTTAATGAATGGAGAAACTACACCTGAATCTTGCGTGCGCTTTGCATCTAACTAAGTAATCCATGGGCAATTCAAAGGAAATTTCAGATGTGATCGTCATTGGCTCGGGTGCCGGAGGCGGAGTCATTGCCAAGGAATTGGCTGAGGCGGGTCTCCAAGTGACCGTATTAGAAGTTGGAAGGCGCTACGATGCGTACAACGACTATCACACGAACGAAATCGACTTCGAAGCTCGCGCCGCGAATGTGTTTTCGGCCAAGGATCCGCGCCGGGATCACTACACCTCGGATCGTACAAACGGCTTCTCCTATACGCGCGTTAAGGGTGTGGGTGGCTCCACGCTTGCCTATCATGCCATGAATCCTAGACTTCACGAATCCGACTTTCGTGTACGAAGCGAGGATGGAGTGGCGGATGATTGGCCGATTAGCTATGCAGAACTGGAACCTTACTACACAAAGGTCGAGTTCGAACTGGGAGTTTCTGGGCCTGACGGCGCCGACGCTAACCCCTTCGAGCCGCCGCGTTCAAAGCCGTACCCGACGCCGCCTCACGGTTTCAACCTAGCCAGCCAAGTGATTAAACGGGGTGCGGAGAAGCTGGGATTGCACCTCGTACGAGAACCGTTGGCGATCCCGACGACCGATTGGATGGGACGCCCAGCCTGCATCAACGCGGGAACCTGTCGCTTGGGCTGCAAAATCTCTTCGAAATCAAGCATTGACGTCACTTACATACCGAAGGCTGAGCGGACTCGCAGAGTATCAATTCGCACCGAATGTATGGCCCGGGAAATTACCGTTACGGCTGACGGACGAGCGCGCAGCGTGATTTACTTCGATCCTGAAGGGCATGAACAGGAAGTTCTTGGGCGGGTGATCGTGGTGGCGGGCAATGCTGTTGAGACCGCGCGCCTTCTGCTGTTAAGTAAATCGCACCTATTTGCTGACGGGCTGGCCAATTCAAGTGGGCTGGTAGGCAAACGCTTCATGGAACACTTAGCGGTGTTTTCAACTGGAATCTTCTCTGAGCGTTTGGATTCCTGGCGCGGGGTTCCGACCGGCGGCATTATTCAGGACTTCTATGAAACCAACCCAAGGAATGGTTTTGCGCGTGGATTTGCTATTTCCGTGGAGAATGAGCCG
>JAFAIO010000232.1 GCA_019236675.1 Verrucomicrobiota bacterium | reverse complement strand
GTACTGGATTGGGCCCATACCGTGTGTGCCGCCCATGTCATGTACGCCATTCATAAGCTGGCTCCTGACCGTTGCAGGCTAACTTTGGCAACGCCGACCATCGCGTCGCGCGTCACTAGTGTGGCAAGTTCCTCCTCACTCAGCTTTTCGCTACCGGCCGGCCGCTCTGGTAGTACCAGATAGCGAACTTCGGCTGTGCTGTCCCAAACCCGTATTTCAACATCCTCTGGCAGCTCGAGGCCGAATTCGCGTAACACGCCGCGCGGGTCGATCACCGCGCGGGATCGGTAAGGCGCGGACTTATACCAGACCGGCGGCAACCCCAGAACCGGCCAGGGATAGCAGGAGCACAACGTGCAGACGACCAGGTTGTGGACCCTGGGCCCGTTGGCGACCACGATCATATGCTCGCCCTGTCCTCCGGTGTAGCCCAGTTCGCCGATCGCAGCGGTGGCGTCGTCCAGCAGGCGCTCTTTGTAAGCGGGATCGACCCACGCTCGCGCGACCACCCGCGCTCCGTTGCGGGGACCGATCTTATGCTCGTAGATATCGATTAACGCATCAAGAGCCGCCGGATCGACTAGCCCCTTTTCAACTAGCAATGATTCAAGCGCCTTGACGCGAAGGGTTAGGTCCGAAGGAACCGTCTGATGGCTGTGATCGTGGTGGGCCGCTTTCATAGCAACTGGGTACCTCTGTTCTGGTGTCCTCGGATGTGTCAGATGAATCTAGCTCTACAGCAAACCATGTGGCTAGACTTTTGCACCGGCCGAATAACAAAATTGCCTTGCGCAGCGGTCGCCGAGGACGCAACGGAAAAGACGACGTGCTGCCAATTGGGTAAACCTCGCAACGACGGCTCTAAAACTCGACTCTCATCAGGCCGAGGCGCCCGTCCTGTCGCCGAGAGTGATTGACAAGTCCCCAGACTGTTTTGAATCTTTCCTCCGCAGACTCCGCTGTCGAGAACGAACTCCTTCAGCGGAGCTTCCAAAGAGGGAACTGATCCCCTACAGTCAGGCCAGGGTCTCGATAATAAACGAGATCCAGCCGGCCATCCTTCAGAGAACCGCTGTAGGGTTTGATCTCGCCAAAAGCAAGCGTGTTAAACGAGCCGCGGTACTTGTTAGTGATTTGCACAACTACCTGGTACTGACACGCTCGTTCTTCCATCGCGACTACCTTTGCCGGAATCGAGCTCATAAAACACTAATCTTTGGCTGGTGTGGCCGGCTAGAGTCCAGATGCCTTTTGTTACAAATCCGTTTCCTGCACAAAGTCCGAATCGTGGCCTGAGCCTCAGGCTTCTCAAAGGCACCGCATTCATCAAACGATTCTTTTCGTAAGCCACTCCTTGCAAAATCGAGTAAGATCCCGGTGGCGAGGAGGATACGGTGGCGACAACCCCAGCCAAACGAGCTTGCCCGGAGTGCGGTACGCTGCTTCCGGAAGAGGCTGAATTCTGCCCCGTCTGCGCTTTTAGACAAGCCTGCGAAACTCAAAGCGTTTCGGGCACGGATACCTCAGGCGAACTCCGTTTCGAGCATTACACAGTCCTCCGGAATCCGGAAGGAAGACCGTTCGAGCTCGGGCGCGGCGCAATGGGCATCACCTACAAAGCGATCGATACCCACCTCCGGTGCCCGGTAGCTCTGAAGATCATCGGTGCACCTTTCATCGGGAATGAATCTGCCCGGAGCCGTTTCGTGCGGGAAGCACGGGCAGCCGCCAGCGTCCGCCATCCCAATGTGGCCACGGTTTATCACCTCGGAGAAAGCGGCGGAAACTACTTTTATGCGATGGAGTTTGTGGACGGTGAAACGTTACAAACGCTCATCCATCGCCGCGGCTCTCTTGAGATAGAACTGGCGCTGGAGATAACAACGCACGTAGCCGCAGGACTAACTGCCATCCACAAACAGCATCTTGTTCATCGCGACATCAAGCCCAGTAATGTCATGCTGACTTGGGAGGAGGGCCGGTTGGAAAACGTGAAGGTCATCGACCTGGGCTTAGCGAAGGAAGCCACAGAAGATAGTCTTTCGATGGCCGGAGGGTTTGTTGGAACTCCCGTTTACGCCAGTCCGGAACAGTTTGCCGGATTTGGGACCGACACCCGCTCCGACTTGTATTCGTTGGGCGTAACGCTCTGGGAAATGCTTTCGGGTAAACCTCCGTTCCACGGCTCAGTCGCGGAGTTGATGGACCAGCATCAGCATATCGCGCCGCCCTTCGAAAAACTCAAGAGTATCCCGGAACCCGTTATCGCGTTGTTTGAGCTTCTGATCGCGAAGGATCCTGGCCGGCGCTTTCAAACTCCGGCGCAATTGCAGCAGGCGCTTACAAGAGTCAAAGAGGCGGTTAGTTCCGGGTCAAAGTTAACCGCGGATGAACTATGGCCGACTGGCGAACTTGTTGCAGTAAAATCATCAAAAGTTAAGTCAAGAAAATACACTGCCCGCTGGTTGGTGGGCTCGGGCTTGTGCCTTGCCATCATACTCACTGCCTGGTTCTTCTATACCCGTCACTCAAAATTATTTAGCCAGGGAGCTGCCGCTGCGACGCCAATCGAGAAAAGTATTGCGGTCCTTCCTTTCGATAACATCAGCCCAAACAAAGATGACGCTTACTTTGCCGATGGGGTGCAGAATGAGATTCTCAATAATCTCGCCAAGATTGCTCAACTCAGGGTTATTAGCCGGACTTCGGTCATGCAGTACCGGACAGACACCAAACGCGATCTGCGCCAGATAGCTAACGCTTTGGGAGTGGCTAACGTGCTGGAAGGAACTGTGCGCCGGGACGGAAATCGTGTGCGGGTTAGTACGGAGTTAGTCGATGCCCGCAGTGATAACACGGTTTGGGCCGATAGTTATGATCGGGACTTGACCGACATCTTCGGCATTCAGAGCGAAATCGCGGAGAAAGTTGCCTCTAAACTAAGTGCCAAGTTGTCTCCGGAAGAACGCAAAGACATCGAGGCTAAACCGACAGATAATTTAGATGCCTATGATCTCTATCTTCAGGCCAAGCAGCTAATGGGGTCCAATTATTGGGTTTCGTGGAGCGGCGACAAGGAAATTTACTCAAAGATAGTCCGCCTACTGGAACAGGCGACTGAAAAGGATGGCAAATTCGCACTCGCGTATTGCTTGATTGCAAGGGCTCACGACATTCTCTACGCTGAGGGTACTGACCACACACCAGAGAGACGTGCTCTGGGTGACGCGGCCGTGAATGAAGCATTGCGGCTTCGACCGGACCTTTCTGAAGTTCATTTGGCCATCGCGTTCCACCTTTATTATTCGTATAGGAACTTTGAGAGAGCTCGCGTTCAAATAGCGATCGCCGCGCAAGCTCCATTGAATAACCCTGATCTCCTTAGTCTCACGGCTGAAATCGATCAAAGACAGGGACGATGGGAAAAAGCCGTCGCAGCTCTGGAGAACGCCGCGACATTGGATCCCAGAAACCCGAGGCTTTTAGGCGATCTAGCACAAACGTATGAGTGGCTTCGACGTTATCGAGACTCAGAGCGGATCTTGGATCGGCTAATCGCACTGGACCCCGATCAGCCGTTGAATCGGGCTGAAAAACTTTTTTTGACCTTTTGTGAGAAGGCAAATGTGAAGGGTGTCCGTACTGCCTATGAGGCGCTTCCGTCTTCCATGAAAGATGACCCGAACTGGGAACACGCTCGCTATTTTTTTGCGGTGTGCGCACGTGATTTTGCCGCTGCGGAAGAAATTATCAGCAAAAGTCCAAACGAAGAGATTTATCTTGCTGGAGCTTTCGTTCCACGCGGTATCGTTTTGCTCTGGCTTGAGTTCCTACAAGGACATCATCCCACTGTGGAGGAGTTCGGCGCCACCCGCGAGCAGCTCTATCGAAAAGTCGAAGCGGAGCCAAGTGATCCCTTCTTAATGACAGTGCTGGCCTTTGCCGATGTCTCTCTGGGACGTAAAGAAGAGAGCATACAAGAAGTGCGGCGCGCCATGGAGATGCGGCCGATCTCCGAGGACGCCGTTGACGGTCCCGACATAGCGACGTTCGCCGCCGTAGTTTGTGTTTTGGCGAACCAGCCGGACCTTGCTTTCGACCAACTTAATACCCTGGTCAACATACCTGCTCCGGTGCTCAGTTATGGATACCTCAAGACCTACCCCGGGTGGGATCCACTGCGCAAGGATCCTCGCTTCGAGAAATTGTTAGCTAAACTAGCGCCTCGAGAGTGGTAGGCTGATCGAGGGATTACGCGTGTACTGGAGAGAAGCTCACGGACAACGCCATTCAAATCACTAAGTGATTCCGTTCAGTGCGAATTCACCAACAGATGCTCCCGCTCTGCCTCGAACGGCAGCATCCGCCGTACAACGGAAAATTCAAAAAGAGATCGGGATAGAGTTCAGCTCTTCTTCTCTCCGAGGATCAACTAGCCAGTTCTGTTTCAACGGCACCTCGTACAAACGTCCTGGGGCGAAACGCGGCCAGAAATGCCGTAGGCCTGGAACGAAGACCTTGGCGACGGCAAGTCCGATATTTGCGCGTGTCTGGTCTAGGACCAACATTTCCAACCCGTGCTTCTCCAAAATCGCCTGACACTCCAAGATGGCGTCGCAAATATCTGAATCGTGCCGTCGTGTATATTCCACAGCTGTTGATGGATGCTTTGTTGGATCGGGCAAAACCTGAGGCTGATTCGCGATAGTTAGGGTTTTCGTCCGGTTCGTCACTTCTTGGTCGGTGCTCGTAGTTGCGTCCGCCTCGGCTTCGCGATTGAAGGTCGCCAGATACAATTGATTCACTTCGGTAAGTGCGCGGGCAATCCCTAGTCGGGCGTCGAGGTGGCAGCCAAAGCCGAAAAGTAAACCTCCTCCATCGAGCCTACTTGAGATCGCGGCAAAGGCAGGGATCCCAAGGTCGGAGGTGATGTCTAACACCCATAAGCGTCGTCCGGCTTGTTGGTAGTGCTCCTCTAGTTCGGCGAAATACGGTTCGGAGAAGGTCGGGAGATCGACCGCTGGACGATGTATGGAGTTGTACCACCATATAGCCACGCTGTCGCGTTCCACCAGTTCAAGCACGCCTTGAAGAATTGCCTCCTCTAGCGTGTTGCCAGCGGCATTCCCATTCGAGCAAGGAACGGAGAATCCTAGATCTGTTGCCGCGGCCAAATTATCCCGGTAGCCGAAGTAGCAGTAGGACGTGGGCAGAAACCGAAATTCTTTTCGAGAGAGAGACCAGACCGGCGACCATCGAACTTCTGCAGTTTCATCAAAAGGTTCCGGGATCATATTGCACCTTGAGCCATCGGCATTGTGCCGGACTCGATTTCGATACTGGTCATCGCTGTAGAGCATACAACAGTTAGGATGTATGGCGCGATCACCAAGAGCCCCGAGAGTAGAGACAAGACCAGGCTCGTAACCGCGAAACACGCCAGAATACCGTTCCAACGCTTCACATAGAGCGCTTGCCTTCGCTTGGGCGTCCGTCAGCCC
>JAFAIO010000089.1 GCA_019236675.1 Verrucomicrobiota bacterium | reverse complement strand
CGAATCTCCTGTTGTTTCCCGTGCCCGCTCGTCGTGTCTTACAGAGAGAGTTTGTCGATGGCTGGCAGCAAGTTGCCAACGCACTGACAGAACTGATCGACGGCTCGCCGGGAGTTGCCCGGCGTTTTTTACGGCCGCTGGTGAAGCGAGGGCCTGTGCGCTTACTAAAACTACTTAAGCTCTCTCTGCTTGAAGCTCCCGATTTACGACCGAAGCAAGCGGAACTAACACGTCTGGTCCTGGCGCTCGATAAAACTTCGCGGCTAATCTTTTCATATTCAGACTGGCGATCGCGATCGGCACAGGAATCGATTTCTTCTTCAGATAAAGCGATTCTCAGCCGTCTCAAGGAAAGAGCCGAATACTTTGGGAGAGAATTCGTCGACGGCTTCGTACCCTCCCCGGCGATCTCGGGCTCTCTGCAAGGAGAAATAGAGGATTCCTTGTCACCCAAAGTGATCGAAGCTGAGCGAACGGTCGAGGACTTAGCGTCGAAGTTTGAGGAGAGTCATGAGACAAAACCGGCGCCACGCGGAAAGAAATCTCTTTTTGTGGCCGACGCTTTCACTAATCCCAAGCATGTGCAATTCGCGCTGAAGGTCACCTTGGCGGGAATGATCGGTTACATCTTCTATACTGCCAGCGATTACTTCGGCATTCACACGGTCTATTATACACCCTTAATTATCGCGCTCGGCAGCACCGGGGCCACGATGCACAAAGGTGTGCTCCGAATTGTGGGCGGTGTGGTCGGAGGTGGATTAGGGCTCATCTGTACTATCTGGCTGATCCCAAGGTTTGAAACCTTGGGGATGTATCTCTTGATCGTGTTCTGCTTGCATGGATTAGCAGCCTGGGTCGCATTTGGCAGCGAACGCATCTCATATATGGGGCTGCAAATTGCGCTTACCTTCGATTTAGGCGTTTTGAAGGACTACGGACCACCGAAAGAGATCGATCCAATTCGCGACCGATTTATCGGTATCATTCTCGGTATTATCATCATCAGTATTGTCTTTGCTCTGGTTTGGCCGGAAGACGCGCGATCGTTTGTCCGCCAGAAACTGGCCGCTGGTCTGCGATCTATCGGTCGTCTGTTAAGTCTAGGCGGTTCCTCAGATGCAAACGTCCAACGCCAACAGCTGGAGCTGGAAATTGCGTCGCGTCTTTCTGAAGCGAATACTTTCGAAGAGCAGTCTAGCTTCGAGGCGCTGCTTTACGGAAGGGAAGAGACGAAGGCAGCGGATTTGAAGAAGATCATTTCCGCGACCGAGGAAGTTTATGCAGCATCCCTTCCTTGGGTTCGCGAACAGGCTGGGATTGTCTCAGCCGGGCGGCAAGGACCGGCCAACCGCGCACAGGAAATAGTTACGCCGTTGATGGACGCGTTGGAAGCAAGTACTGCCACAATCGAAGGATCATCCCGTCAAGATGCACAAACGGTAGATGAATCCCTTTCGGAAAGGGATGTGGTAAGCGAAGCCGCCCAGCGTTTACAGAGCTTTGAACAACTAGCGGCTGCAGTGAGAGAGCTCTCGAGTGTATCGAAGGCGATGCGAGCCGCATGACCGCTGCCGGTCGCGTTTGCCATCTCTTGTCAACGCCCCTCGAAAGCGGATGGTTCTTTCCGGGTTACCTGGGATAAAATCCGACAGGCTCTTTGGCTGAGTCCTTTAATCCCCTCGGGATAATTCCTCATGGTTGTATCCGGGCACTACAAAAAGAGAACGGAAAAAACTGCGGAGTATGAATTCTCGTACCGGACTTTTAGTTAGCTAACGCATCCACAAGTACCTACCTATCAGTATATTATGAATGTGTTAGTGCGGTTGGCACGCAACCTGATTCAACGAGCTGTAATTGGCAAGCTAACCCGTAAGTAAAGGACAAAAACATGTATTTAATTTTTCCCGCTTCAATGATCATCCCGGAAGTCGCGATTCGCCGCGAAGATAATCATTTTGAGGATTGGCTGACAGCAACTTTGATCGAAAACACGAACCAGGAACGAAAGGGAGATGAAGAGTCCGGTTTACCTGCGGTCACCGATCTCTGGATGTTAGAGATAGCGGAACGAAACGGCAAGACGTGGAAGGGCAAATTCCAGGTTGAATTTGAAACCGGAGCCCAGGAACCACAGAGTGACCGCACTAGTACGGATCAGCCGACTGGGGAGCTCTTTTTTTCGATTAACACGGATACTGGTGAAATGAAGTTTGCGTGAGGGCGTTTCTCCCAAGCCCTGTCAACGTCAGGAGCAGACTAATCGGGTAAAAAGTGATTGCTGACTAATGATTAGCGATGGTGAGGCAGGCCTTTCGGTAAGCTCAATGCAGGTGCGCGTCGATGGGTTAGCGAGTTGATTTAGATTTTCTGGTTGGAATGTTGTCATCGTTTAATCCCTGTCCTTTGAGAATTTGCTGCATACATTTTTCGATCCTTGAGCCGCGAGTCTTGGATTGTTTGGGTGCTGAAAAATAAAGGAGATATCCTCTTTGCCGCCCCGGCGTCAGTGCCTCAAAGGCTTGTTTTAAGGCAGGCATTTGATCTAATTTATTTTGTAATTCTTTAGGAACGGTGAATTCAGAAGTCTTTTTATAACTCACGTCTAAACCGGCTTTTTCCACGTCAATGGCTTCATGAATATAGGCCTTAACGATGGGTTGCATCTTCACTATCTCTGGAAGACTGGTGAACCGGATCTGGCGTGCCGCTTGCACGTTCTCGGTTTGTTGGATCAGAATAGAATTGGCATCCTTTAGCAAGGCGCCTTTGCAGAACAGAAGCGCACAGTATTCTTTAAATCCTTGGATTATAACCACGTTTTTGTC
The DNA here is from genome assembly GCA_019236675.1 of Verrucomicrobiota bacterium. Classification (GTDB taxonomy): domain Bacteria; phylum Verrucomicrobiota; class Verrucomicrobiia; order Chthoniobacterales; family JAFAMB01; genus JAFAVN01. Next base: position 6,268 of record JAFAIO010000089.1, on the reverse strand, counting down.
CTGAAACGTGTAGCAAGGTTTACCCCACTTCGATTCTTCGGTTAGCCCACAGCTGAGAATAATCTTTCTCAGTTTCCCCATTTCTTGCTGCCACTTCTTGGCAGTAGCTAAAAAGACATCAACCTGAGGATTCATTGTGGTCTTTGCCATGGTACGCTACCTTAGTTTGCTTACGATGCCTTGCAATCGGTAGCACCGAAGGCGTTTGACCCAATCCGGCGGCTGCCAGGTTGAAAGGCCCGATTCCCCATTGGCCTGATTCAAGCCGATACCATAGCCGGTTCCATAAGACCCAAATCTTTATTTGGGCGCGACGAAGCCTTGTCCGAGTCGGCTCCGCTAGGAGCAGCACAGAAGGTGGTTCTCGATTAGATGTCGCTCTTCCGGAGCTGGTCGCGCTTTTTGTATAGCGCAGCTATAAAAGTCTTGCTCCTACGGAGCCGTTTTTCAATTCGGTAACCACCAATCGGGACGAGCAGGAGCTTGTCCCTACCGGGCAAACTGCCAAACCCCTTGTTGACACTGCCGCCGACTCATGGTGGACTGAAAATGGTTTTTTGAAAGAACACATTCGTGGGCTCATGGAAGACCGTGAGAACCGGTCACAGTAGCGCTGCGGTATCGAGCTACGATTCTCCACTGTGTTTTGATCACAGAGGCCAATCAATCTGGAGATTGGCGGAGGCTGGTGAAAAGGTGTCCTATAGGGCAAATGCTCGGAGTCCGAATACTTGGCCACGGACCTTTTCACCGAATCGCGAGCTAGCGATTACGAGAAAACTTCATCGCATTAATGAAGCGTGAAATGAATGATCACTCAGCCATCATCCAATAAAACCCAGCTCATCGGAGCGGCCGCTACCGAGCAATTTTCTAACCTCGACCAGGACGTCATCCACCGGTTGATTCTTGCTCGCCGGGATATCCGGCATTTCCGTTCGGAACCGATCAGTGAAAATGCGTTGGTCCGTATCCTGGGCGCAGCTCATGCGGCACCGTCAGTCGGGCTAATGCAGCCTTGGAACTTTATTCTGATCGACTCGCTGGATATTCGCCAGCAAATCAAAAGCAGTTTCGCGGCGGTAAATGCAAGAGAACAAAGCAAGCTTGAGGGCGATCCGCGAGGCGAACTTTATAGCTCCTTGAAATTGGAGGGAATTTTAGAGGCGCCACTGAACATCGCCGTTACCTGCGATCATTCTAGAGGCGGACCGTTTGTTCTAGGGCGCGCGCCGATGCCGAGCACGGCTGCCTACAGTGTTTGTCTTGCAATCGAAAATCTTTGGTTGGCGGCTCGGGTTGAAGGAGTCGGAGTTGGTTGGGTCAGCATTTTGGACCCCGAGGCAGTTACCAAAATTTTATTCTTGCCTCCGGAGGTAGAACTAATTGCTTATCTTTGTATCGGGTATCCGATCGAATTTCGTCCGAAACCGTTGCTTGAGGAGGTCGGGTGGAGAAATCGCGAACAGTTGCAGCCATTCGTGTTTGCGAACCGGTGGGGTACTCCCAGAAAGTTAGAAGCTCCCCGAACTCCTCTCTTGAAAGCACCTTTTACGGAATCGGACTCGGCGATTACTGAAGCAGCTCGCCTCAAGATCGCTCGAAAAACGAAACCTTTGGGATCGCTCGGCGTTTTGGAGAACGTGGCTGTGCGCCTAGCGGCGTTGCAGCGGACTCTGGAACCGAAGCTCAGCTGTAAACGCATCTGTGTCTATGCCGGTACGCATGGGATAACGGCTGAAGGTGTCAGCGCTTATCCAAGTGAGGTGACGCGTCAGATGGTACTGAACTTCCTACAGGGCGGAGCTGCCATCAACGTACTCGCCCGTCATGCAGGGATCGAGCTTCACATCATTGATACCGGGGTCGATGCGGTGTGGCCGGAGGAACTTGCTAATCACCAAAACTTTTTCATCCGGTCGATCCGACCCGGCACTCGCAACTTTTTAAAGGAACCGGCGATGTCGCCGGAGGAATGCGAGCGAGCGATTGGGATTGGACGAGAGCAGGTTCAAAAAGCGAAGACGGACGGAGTAGAAATCCTCGGAATCGGCGAAATGGGGATCGGAAATACTACGGCCGCCTCCTGCTTGCTCGCGGTCCTCTGTGGATTTAGTCCTGCAGAAGCGGTAGGACGCGGGACTGGAGTTAGCGACGCGATGCTCGCTCAAAAAATTGAGATTGTTAGTCGAGCGATTGAGCGTCATTCGCCGGCTGTGGCTGACGAGATAGGGCTTTATTGGCTTCAGGTGGTTGGAGGGTTCGAGATTGCGGCTATGACAGGGACTATCCTGGCGGCGTCAGAGGTCAATCTACCCCTGGTAGTCGATGGGTTCATTGCGACTGCCGCGGCTGCAACTGCCTTTCAAATCAACCCGCGGTGTGGCCACGTCTGTTTCTTTAGTCATCGCTCGGATGAACAGGCGCACGGCAAAGCGCTGCGGGCACTCGGAGTCGAGCCGTTGCTTGATCTCAAAATGCGGCTCGGCGAAGGAACCGGCGCCGCGCTGGCCATGCCGGTCCTGGAAGCAGCGGCTAAAGTGCTTTGTGAGATGGCAACATTCGATGCCGCGAATGTCTCCGGCGCCATTTTCGATCAGGAACCCTCAAATGAATCACGCTAGTCTGGTTGGATTGGCGCGTCGCCAGTTAAACATCTTTCTGACAGCGGTAATGTTCCTCACCCGTTTGCCGGTCGGCCGGTTCCTCGAATTCCGGGAAGAGCAAGTCGCCTCTTCTACGATTTATTTTCCAATCGTTGGTGCGTTGATAGGCCTCGCCGGCGGACTTGCTTTGTTAACGTCGGCTGCTTTGCCGTCATTCGTGGCAGTCTTGATTTCGATGCTAATTACGGTATGCCTTACCGGTGGTTTGCATGAGGATGGATTGGCGGATTCTGCGGACGGGCTGATCGGTGGCCAAAACCCACAACGCCGGCTTGAAATAATGAGGGATAGCCGGATCGGCGCCTATGGTGCGCTAGCCTTATGGTTTTCTCTCACCGCGAAACTAACCTTAGTCCAATCGCTGTTAGCGGTTAACTTAGTTACTGCTATCAGCGCCAGCGTGATCGCCCATTGCTTGGGCAGGGCAGCGACCGTTGCCTTACTAACCTGTCTCCCGTACGCCCGGATAGAGCATTCCAAGTCCAGTGATTTCGGAAATAATGTCACTTTCCGGCAACTCGCACTGGTTCTGATCTTCGCTATTGTCCTTTCGCTTTTCCTGCTACGTCTCGAGGGAGTTTTCTGCCTCACGGCTGCCCTTGCCGTCACTTTTGTTTGTGGTCTCTACTTCAAAGACAAGATCGGAGGAATCACGGGAGACTGTCTTGGCGCGGCCAATCAGCTGGTCGAGTTGAGCGCATATCTTTCTCTCCTCATACTCCAGCCTGCTAAAGCGTGAACGGATACATTCATTTTGTTTTAGGTGGTAGCCGCAGCGGCAAAAGTCGCCGAGCCGAATCACTGGCTAAAGCTTCCGGTCAATCCGTTGCCTACATCGCGACGTATGTGGTAGACCCGACCGATGAGGAGATGCGGGGTCGAGTCCAACGCCATAAACAGCAGCGACCTGCTGACTGGCTAACCATTGAGAACCGATTCGATCTCGGCAACCTCGTAAGAGAGAACAGGGATGTTCTGTTTCTGCTCGATTGCCTCACTCTATGGCTCTCGTTCAGCCTGACACAGGGACGATCTTCCGAACAGATTTTGAAAGAGCTGAAGGAGACACTGCTCTTGATTCGCGAGCTGGAGCGATCTTTCGTCATTGTTAGTAATGAGGTGGGGTCGGGAATTGTCCCGCTAGGAGCCGAGACGCGCGAATTCCGCGATCTTTGCGGGTCGGCAAATCAGTTAGTGGCGGCCGGGGCTACCACCGTTGAGTTAATGGTTGCCGGGCTGCCGTTGGTGTTGAAAGGGGCCTCCCGAGCGTTTTTTGGTCCAGAGGATCTCTAAACTCTGGACCTTTCACAAAGGATCTATAGATAACGAACAATGAGTGAGGAATTTGCCAACAATCCAACCGCTTCCGATCTTGGCTCCTTCTGTGGAATCGGTGTCGGACCTGGGATGCCTGGCCTGATACCGGTAGTAGCCTGGCAGTTTGTTCAGGAGGCCGACATTATTTTGCTGCCACGAGCCAAATCGGCCAAACGATCGGTTGCACGTAACTGTCTACCACCCCATCAGATTCCGGAAGATCGGTTCCGCGATTTTGAATTTGCGATGGAATCTGATCGTACTTTGCTAGCGGAACATTATTCACGTCAAGCAGACGAAATCGGCCAGGAGATATGCGCTGGTAAGAAGGTAGCCTATCTTACAATCGGTGATCCGCTTACTTATTCGACTTACATTTATATTCTTCGTGCTCTCAAAGAACGTTTTCCGGAAATTCTCTGCCGCACCTATCCCGGTGTGACCAGTTATTCCGCGCTAGCGGCTGCGACCGGCTTTGCGCTCGGCGAAGGTAAAGAACGTGTACTGATTTCGCCCTGCCCTGATGCGCGGCTCGAGCTACGCCGCCTCATTGAGGCGCACGATGTTGTGGTCCTCCTGAAGATTGGTGAGCGACTTCCCATGGTGCTCCGGCTCTTATCCGAAATGGAAATCGGTGATCAATGTGTTTTCGGCGCACATGTTGGTACGGAGAGTGAAATTCTTAGATTCGGAACCTCGGAAATGAACGGTGCGAACACCAGCGGCCAGCTTTCGACGATGTTGATTCGAAGGAAACCGGTTGAGTCTCGGCAGATGGTCACAGCGACCGCAGATATCCAAGACAGTGGGGAGTCGGAACTTGCCTAAGAAAAACGCGGGCGGAGCTAGAAATCAAGCGGCTGGGCGACTCGCAACCGCCGGGGTGCTAGTATGCGCCTCCGCAGCCACACGGATGAACCCCAAAGAAACAGCCAGCCAATGTAGAGCCAAAAGGCCGACGAACGCGCTGGCATTGATGGCAAGAATTCTAGTCACAATCTCGCCGGTGGAGTCCTGCACTCCTCCAAGAACGAAAAGCTCTACCAGGTAAAGGCCTACTTGAAAGACGGCAAAAGCAGCGATGAATGCAACTATCAATCGGAAGAGATAGTGGGTTTTGCTGCGGCGGTAAATCCATCGAGAAGCTAACGAGGCGAGTATGGTTGCGCCACCCAGGGCCAGGCCCCAGCTCACTGAGTTAATATTCCAGGAATACCCGAGGAGGGTGTAGCCCACGACCTGATTGACCAGCCAGACTGCTCCACACAAGATTAACCCATCCCGTTTGCTAAGCGCGACTGCAGCGAGCGCTCCAAACGCTGCCAGCGGTGTCGCACAGGCAAAGCCCAAGCTGAACACGAGGCTCGAAAGAGGTAAGAGGATGAGCCAGATAAACTCGCGGGGCGAACTAAACGACCGAGTGTCATTTACGTCGTTCCCACGCAGTGCCGCGGGGATATCTTTGATTTTAAGCAGATTCATGATTGTCGATTTTTCTGAAGGGTCGATTTTGGAAAACTTCCTGAAGATCGTTTAGAGGTGCTGAAATCTGAGTCCGGAACGGTCGAACGGATCGGGTTGCGAAAGCCCGAGCCATTCTGTCCGGAGCTTATCCCAAAGCGCTAATCGCGACCAGTCCGGCTCGTTGGCGATCTGCATATCGAGGGTTAGGAAGGGATTGGGAAGAAAAACGGTAAGTTGCTGTTCGTTGTTGCCATTGTAAAGACGAAGTCCCCAGCAGTTTGGCGTTCCGCTCTCATTTAGCTGGCGATAAAGTTCCGCTCTGGAAGTGCGCCGATGGACCTTTAGCGCGGGATCCGTAGGCCGCGCCTTCGAGCCCTTGTTCTCTCCGATACAAATGTGAAAATGCCAAGCGCCGAAATCGACCGTGAGATAGCCGTCATGTAAGGTCACGCTCTCCGGTTTGCTGGTCGCCTTGATCTCCCAGGCTGCGCCTTGGATTAAGATCCCGAACTCGATTTCGTGCCAATGGTTCTCAAACAGGTCCTTCAGTAAATCGAACAGCAGTGTCTCCGACGGATCAAGATCGAATATTTCCAAGCTGCCATTACCGGGTTCAAAAACCGTCCTCGATTTTACGGTTTGTGCATTTTCCGAGGTCGCTTGCATGGATTTGAGTCGTTAAAACCGGACTTCAGCTCCACCGAAGACCGCAGTTCCCAGAGCCGGGAATCCAATCGTCGTATAGTAATGTTGGTCGGATAAATTCTCCACTCGGAAAGTGAAAGCGATGTGGTCGTTCAATTCCCATCGAGCGTAAGTGC
>JAFAIO010000076.1 GCA_019236675.1 Verrucomicrobiota bacterium | reverse complement strand
TAGATAAGGCAGCTCTAGACTCGGCAGTCGACCAAGCCCACTCCGATAAGAAGGCGGAGCCATTCTACGCCTCGGACTATTTCGAGCAATTTTTTGAATATGCAGTTCAGCTCATCTCCAAAGGCAAAGCTTATGTTGATGAGCTCTCGCCTACGGACACTGACAGCTACCGCGTAAGCGGAAAAGAGAGTCCATTTCGCGGACGTTCGCCGGAGGAAAATCTGAAACTCTTCCAACGGATGCGCGGGGGCGAGTTTCCCGACGGCCATTGCACACTTCGGGCAAAGATCGATATGCAGTCGCCTAACGTCTGGCTGCGTGACCCTGTGCTCTACCGGATTCGGCATAGTGCGCATCATCGCACTGGCGACCGCTGGTGCATTTACCCGATGTATGATTTCGCCCACTGCTTGAGCGATTATATCGAAGGTGTGACCCATTCCGTTTGCACGTTGGAGTTTGAAGTGCACCGGCCTCTTTACGATTGGATTCTCGAGAACCTCGAGTTGCCGCGGCAGCTACCTCACCAATACGAGTTCGCCCGCCTGAATCTCAACTATACCGTGCTAAGCAAACGCAAGCTGATGCAACTGGTTGAAAAAGGGCTCGTCTCCGGATGGGACGATCCGCGGATGCCCACGATCTCAGGGCTGCGCCGCCGCGGTGTCACTGCCAGTGCTCTGCGTGCCTTCGCCTACAACATCGGCATCACCAAATATGACGGCGTCACCGACTTCGCGGTACTCGAGCACGCCATCCGCGACGAGTTGAACAAGACTGCCCTTCGGCGTCTAGCTGTCTTGCGTCCGATCAAAGTGATCCTAACGAACTATCCTGAAGATCAAAGCGAAATTCTCAACGCGGTCAATAACCCGGAAGACCCGAACTCCGGTACCCGTACAGTTACGTTCAGGCGGGAGCTTTATATTGACCGTGACGACTTCATGGAGAATCCCCCACCAAAGTATTTCCGACTACGGCCGGGCGGTGAGGTACGTCTCAAATATGCGTACATCATCAAATGCGAAGAGGTCATTAAGGATGCAGCCGGCAACATTTTAGAACTCCGTTGTACAGCCGATCTTGACAGCAAGAGTGGCGGTCCGAACGCGAATCGTAAAGTCAAAGGGACAATCCACTGGGTTAGCGCAGCAGATTCGATCGATGCGGAGGTGCGTCTCTATGATCGACTCTTCCTAGAACCGGAGCCCGAGACCGGAACCGATTTCGAGCGCAATTTGAATCCCGCCTCACTCGAAGTCGTTTCCGCGAGATGCGAACCAAGCTTGGAAGAGGCGCGAAGCGAAACCAGGTATCAGTTTGAACGCATCGGCTATTTCGTTCTGGACAAAGAGAGCACGCCTGAGCACCTCGTGTTCAACCGGACAGTCACGCTCAAGGACTCTTGGGCGAAGGAGGCACAGAAACCATCCGGCAAAAAGTAACCGCGAATGGACCCGAATAAGAACCGCGAATGGACACGAATGGACACGAATAAATGACCAAGATCAACCGCAGATGGACGCAGACTTACGCAGATAACAACCGCCGGACTCAGACTCTTTGTTTCCCGTAGATTCATCGCGTGCCACGCCGTAGTCCGGAGTCGTGGGATAAGGCGGGCGCATGCGCGGTTAGATTTTAGGAGCGGATGAATCTCTCTAATCCGCGTCAATCTGCGTGCATCTGCGGTTAATATCCTTTTATTCGTGTCCATTCGCGGTTCTTATTCGGGTCCATTCGCGGTTAGAATTCCGCATTGCCAGGTGTACGGGCAAACGGAATCACATCCCTGATATTGGACACCCCCGTTAAGAACATCAGGAGCCGTTCGAACCCAAGACCGAAACCAGCATGGGGAACGGTGCCAAAGCGACGGAGATCCAGATACCACCAATAATCTTCCTCGCGCACGCCGTGCGAGCGCATGTTTTCCTGCAGCACGCTCAGACGCTCCTCGCGCTGCGAACCGCCGATAATTTCGCCGATCTCCGGTACTAGCACATCCATTGCGGCTACCGTTTTGCCATCATCGTTCACGCGCATATAGAAAGGCTTAGCCTGCTGAGGATAATCGAAGAGGATCACCGGCACGCGGAAATGCTCTTCGGCCAAAAACCGTTCGTGTTCCGACTGCAGGTTCAGGCCATCCATGACGGGATACTCAAAGCTCCGCCCGGAGGCGTTCAGAATGGAGATCGCATCCGCATAGGGAAGCCGCTGGAACGGGCGTTCAGCCACGAGAGTGAGCCGCTCGATCAGTCCTTTGTCCACAAACTTGGTAAACAGGCCCAGTTCATCCGGACAGTGCTCCAGAGCGTGTCGCACCATTGTTTTCACAAACTCCTCTGCGAGGTCCATATCCCCCTGCAGATCGCAGAACGCCATCTCCGGTTCGATCATCCAAAATTCCGCCGCGTGCCGAGAGGTATTCGAATTCTCGGCCCGAAAGGTGGGCCCAAAGGTGTACACTTTCGACAACGCACAGGCGAACGTTTCGGCTTCCAGTTGCCCGCTCACCGTTAGGTAGGTGGCCTTGCCGAAAAAGTCTGGTTCGTCGGTCTTGTCCGTGCCCTGTTTTAGCGTGGTGACGCGAAACAATTCGCCCGCGCCTTCACAATCGCTGGCCGTAATGATCGGCGTCTGGACGTACACAAAATCCCGCTCTTGAAAAAACTGATGCACCGCATATGCCAGACGACTCCGGACCCGGAAAACGGCGCCGAACAGATTGGATCGCGGGCGCAAATGCGCGATGGTGCGAAGGAATTCGACGCTGTGCCCTTTTTTTTGCAGGGGATAGGTGGCATCCGCCGATCCGAGGATTTCCACCTGCGTGGCGCGAAGCTCCCATTTTTGGCCGGCGGCAGGAGACGCAATTAGTTGGCCCTTCACTCGCACCGAGCTACCGGCCGTGGCATGCAGCACCTGCTCATAACCCGGCACCCCCTGGTCGGCAATCACCTGCAAATTGCGCAAGCAGGAACCGTCGTTAACCTCAAGGAACGAAAAGGCTTTGGCGTCTCGCCGGGATCGGATCCAACCTGCGATCTCAATGTTCGCCTCGGCGCTTGCCGAAAGGGCGTGTTTGATGAACGTGATCATAAAACTGCGATGGTGTTGCTGGGTATCGTTTGGAGTTAAATCGTTCCGCAGCGCATTTGAAGCAGATTTTGTATCTGGTTTGTTGGCGTTCCGCAACCGGCGCTCGTTTCCGTCAATTCACTTTTCGCCCCGATTATTGACCTGTCCCCTTGGTTCGGAACTTCAAATGTGCGAATTGAATCCCGCAAAGCAAAGAGAAGAAACTTTTGCTCGGGTCAGGTCCCGGGCGCCAGCGGTTTCACGTTGGCCACGTCTTCAGCGGCGATTTCGGCCGGACTGAGCGCGTGCCGGAGATTGGCCCTCAGTTCCTCTTTGCTGAGTTCTTTTTCCCAGCGACTCACCACGACGGTTGCGACACCGTTTCCAACAAAGTTGGTAAGTGCTCGGCATTCGCTCATGAACCGGTCGATACCAACGATCAAGGCCAACGATTGAATGGGGACGCTCGGAACGACCGCCAGCGTAGCAGCCAAGGTAATAAATCCAGCGCCGGTCACGCCGGTGGCGCCCTTTGAAGACAACATCGCGACCAGAAGCAGGGTCAGTTGTTGTCCCAGGCTCAGATGGATGTTCGTAGCCTGGGCAAGGAACATCGCCGCCATCGTCATATAAATGTTCGTTCCATCCAGGTTAAAACTGTACCCGGCAGGGATCACCAGGCCGACCGTCGACTCCGAACAGCCCAGTCGTCGCATCTTCTCGATGATACCTGGCAGCGCGGCTTCCGAAGAACTCGTACCCAAAACCAGCAGAAGTTCCTCTTTGATGTAATTGATGAATTCGAAGATCGAAAAGCCGGCAAAAGCTGAGATTGCGCCCAAGACAACAACAACAAAGATGAAAGACGTGAGATAGAATCCCCCCATCAAGGCCAGCAATTTACCGAGGGCCCCTAAACCGTAACTTCCAATGGTAAACGCCATCGCCCCCAATGCGCCTAGAGGCGCGGCCTTGACGATGATATGCATGATTCGAAAAAAAACCTTTGCCGCTTGGTCGATGAAGCCGAGGATCGGTCGTCCGCTTTCTCCCATGAATGAAATGGCGAAGCCGGAAAGGATCGCGATCAAGAGCACCTGCAAAATGTCGCCTCTGGCCAGTCCATCAAAAAACGATGCCGGGATGACATTCAAGAGGAAGTCCGTGGGGTTGAGCGAGTGCGCTTGCTCCGCGTAAGTTTGCCCGATTTTCGGGTCGAGCGTTGCGGGATCGATGTTAAACCCGGCGCCGGGCTGCAAGAGGTTGACCACAATCAAGCCGATGAACAAGGCCAGGGTGGAGACGATTTCGAAATAAAAAAGGGCCTTTAGTCCAATGCGCCCAAGCCGCTTCATATCGCTCATGGACGCGATTCCGTGCGCCACCGTGCAGAAGATGATCGGCGCAATGATCATTTTCACGAGCTTCACGAAACCGTCTCCCAACGGTTTGAGCGCTTTACCGGTATCCGGAAAGAACCACCCGATCAGAATGCCGATGAAGACGGCGATCAGAACCTGAATGTAAAGAATCCGGTACCAGGGCTTTCGCTTCGACGATTTCCGCATATGGGGGGAGGGGACGAGCCTTAAATCTCTAAAACAAAGCTAGATGTGATCGCAACCATATCAACTTGTAGTGTCCGGACAAAATCGCGAACAAGCGATGAGATCCTTAGGCTGAGCAGAGAACAAGGCTCATGCCAGCGCTTAGAGCTTGACCCTAGTGCGAAAACCTAGATTGACAGCGCATATTCCATAATGGAATAATCCGTATGCCCGAGGAGTCGTGGTACGAGGAGCCTACTGATCTCTACTTACGCCGCAAAGCGGAGTTTCAAGCGAAGCGACCTTTGCAGCTTGCTGCGGTACTACGAAACCTGGCTCGGTATCGCCGGATGCTGGATGAACAGCCGATCGCTCGTTTAGTCAGCGCAGGTTTTATTCATCCCGAAAAGCGCGGAGTTGTTGCGCTCACCCAACAAGGGTTCAAGCCGCAGCAGCCGCCGACGCGACTTTATCTTTATCCAGCCCAGAATTCTAAAACGGTATACTTAATCACAATTGGTGATAAATATACTCAAAGAGAAGATATCCAAGACTGTTATCGATTCATTGAAACTCTATGAGCCGACCCGTACCCAAAGCGACTGGCAAGCGCTATCGCACGACGAGCGAGATGTTAGAAGATAGTGGCACGTCGAAAGAAATCATCGATAGCGTTAAGGAAGTCGAGGCCCAAACCGCGGTGCCGCTTCTAGTCGGACTGCGGGTCAGTAAAGGGCTTACCCAAAAGGACCTGGCTAAAGCTATAGGGTGCAGTCAGGGGCGGATCTCCAAACTTGAGACAGGTCGAGACGAAGACTTACGACTGCAAGATATCATCGATTATACACGAGCGATTGACGGGGGTGTCTGGATTACGATTGTTCGCCCGGCAACCCTCGTTGAGCACATCAAGCTTCATATCCGCGCGCTACGCCAACTGACCGAAGAATTGGTGAGCCTGACTGGGGAGGATCACGCAATAAGTGAAGGCGTCAATACCTTTCTGGATGACCTTCTGCTTGAAACGGGTCGGATAGTTGAAAATTCCAAGGAGAAGCTAGTCAAGAAGGAAGTCGAGAGCAAAAAGTCGGAGCTTGAAATAACCGTGCTTGGAGGAGGTGAGCGTAAACTTGGTGCTCGATCGATTCATGGCCTGCCGCAAAGCGCAGATTCGGTGGCTGCAGTAAAGAAGCGCTGACTGGGCGTGAGACGCCCGGCAACACAAGGAATGCGTGAGATCGAGGCGTGCGGAAAGATACACTTAAACAGAGGGCAGTCGGGTCACGTCTTTCAAAAAGACGTGACCCTACCTCGCGATCGGTGTATTCGCATCGACATCCAAAACTTCATTTAACAATCAGAGTTTTCGTGGTAAAATGAAGCCCCGTGAAAGATGGTCTATTCACGTGGAATTCGGTTCCCGGCGAGGAAAAGGACGACAAACGTTTCTTGTGTTGTTACGCTGGCCGGACAGCCCAGGTAAAAAGCGATCCCAAAGGTTGGAGCCTCTGCTGGCAATGCCTTACCCGTATTGCCCCAGACGACGACTGGGACGGAGAAATCAAGTGGTCCGCACGTCTCTGCGAAGCCGCGGAAGCGGCACTCCGTAAGGCGGAGGAAGTCCTCCTGATCGAGTGGCAAGTCTCACTTTAAAAGAAGGAATACCACCAGAGGAACAGCTCAATTATTCGAGACGAAGAAAGTGATCGGTGAGGGACAGGTCACGTGTCGCCTTGTCTCGTTCCTCTCTACCGAGTTTCGGTCTGTCCCTAATTCAGGTTTTTGTACAGCTAACATACCTGGCGAGAACTAAGAAAGCCCGGGGTTTAATCCCGGGCTTTGCGCCTAAGTCAAACACCACGGTGGTGCTTGAAAAGTCTCTTCAGTTTTGCCCTCCACCCTGGTCGCCGGTGTTTTCCTCGACCGTCTTTTCCTTAGTGCCGCCGAAGGTCCCTTCTTCGACACTTTCTTCCTCTGGTTCGGGTCTCATAGGCCTGTAAGCTACAACAACGTGAGCGAAATATCTCTGATCATCTTTTAAGAGCGTATCCGCCTACGGAATACTGGATGAATCCGAAGTTGTTGCCGGTTTACCTGTTGTTTGTCTGCCAGTCCCAACTGGTCGCAGAGCCGGCTGCTAACGAGATGCAAATCTTTTGGAGCACCGTTTCGCCTAGCGGCACTTATGCGGTTGCGCAATCTGAAGCGCGCTCAATGTCAAAGGATAACGATAAAGCGGGCGCAAACCGCGATCCTGCGACCCAGCTTTCCATCTTGAATATCCAGAGCCAGCAGCCGGTTTTGGCTTTCTCGGGATTTAAGGCCGTAGATTTCGCGCCGTTGGACCTGACCGATAGTCCAATGATCCACGCATTCTGTGCGTGGGCCCCACAGGAGGACCATCTCCTTATTGTTAACGTTCTAGACCCCTTTGGATGTCTCCTAGCAGATGTGCCGGATGGCCGTGTCTCCGAAGTTGGCTCAACGTTGTTGGCAGCGGCCGCTCGAATCGCCAATCGACGAACAACCCGGAAGACCAAGAGTCTGGCTCAGCCTGCAAATTTTTCCATTATCGACGCACACTTCATTTCGTCTCAAAAATGTTACCTCACCGTGGACTACGAATCCGGCTCAGGTTCGCAAAGACGAGTCGATCTCTATTTCCAAGTAAATGCTGGCGCTAACTCTCTCGCTTTCGAGCGCTCTGAGCCTTATCCCAATCCTAGCCAGCCTCTTGGTGCGTCGATCTTGGCTGGCCGCCAAGTGGAGCATCTCTATCAAACCCTGCGGGGGATCTTGAATGACGCGGATCGACAAATTCTAACCATGGAACAACAGTCATGGCTGGGAGGTCGCGAGTTGCTGACCAACTACGAAGATCGTGTCACCTTTGCCCAAACCCGTATCGCCGAATTGCGACAAAAACTAAAAGAAGAACTCCAAAAGAAATAAAGGTGCAAAAAACAGGAGGAAAGTGATGCCAGAACGCGCATTGGTCCCTAAGTCCGGTCCTAAACGGCTTCGTGAGCTGCTGAATCAGCCCGGCATCATCTGCAGCCTCGGAGCTCACGATGTGTTCACCGCGCTGATCGTCGAGCAGGCCGACTTTGAGACGGTATTTATCGGCGGGTTCGGCGCCAGCGCGTCAATGCTTGGCCTGCCGGACCTGAACTTTCTCACGATGTCCGAAATGGCGGATGCGGTCCGCCGCATGTCGGCGCGCATCAGCATCCCGCTCATCGCCGATGGCGACACCGGGTACGGTGATCTGCATAACGTCCAGCGTACGGTCGAGGCCTTCGAGGCTGCGGGTGCAAGCGGTATCTTACTGGAGGATCAAGTGATGCCCAAGCGCTGTGGCCATTTTGCCAACAAACGAGTCATTCCGACGGAGGAAATGGTGTTAAAGATCAGGGCGGCGGTGCAGGCCAAGAGCGATCCGGACTTCGTGATTTTTGCCCGTACCGACGCGCGTCAGATGAACGGTTTGGACGACGCGATCGACCGAGTCAATCGATGTTGCGACAGCGGCGCGGACATCGCCTTCATCGAAGCGCCGGAATCGCGCGCGGAACTGGAGGCGATCCCAAAACGGGTGAAGCATCCACTGTTTGTGAACATGCTGACCGGCGGGGTGACACCGATTCTCCCGGTGAAGGAGCTGGAGCAACTTGGTTACAAGATCGTAGTTAGCCCCATCGAATCGCTGATGGTCTGCGCGAGGGCCATGCGCGAGTTGTGCGACGAGTGGAAGAACACGGGTCGTGTCGACCAGTTGGCTGCGCAGGCGATGACCTTTGCCGAGGTGAAGAAACTACTGGGTGTCGAGGAGTTCCTAAAGCTTCAGGAAAGGCTTTGACGGATCCTAAAGTAGGGGCATGGAAGGAAAGGGCGCCCGCTGATAATATCAGTTTCAAATCTCGACCACCCAGCATCCACACCCCTGATCCATTTTGGGTAGACTTGAGAGGTCTTCTCCCCGGTATGGCTCAGGGATGTAAATCGTAATCTGTCTAAGTGAGCTGTATTTGGCTAGAAAAGTCGATTTGGCGAACTGCTGTGCACAGTCGTGTTTAGCGAGCTGATGGAGGCCGCACTCAATGCAGACAAGATAGCGGTACAGGCTCCCGGTGTCTCTAGCCTCTACTCGGACCAAAAAGACATTTTCGGGCATGAGCAACTTCTGTGATCCCGAAGGACACTATTAAACGTCAATGGACCCACCCAGACCCCAGTATAAGAAATGTCGATGCAGGCGTTTTGTATACAAGCAAGAATACGTAGGAATTCCGGAAAATAGACGACTAACTATTAGCCATCAAAGTAAAATGCGAATAATTACCTCCGGGGTCCTGATCGTGACGCTAGGTATTTTGACTCTCACCGGCTGCGTTGAAAGGCAAACCGTGGATGTACGTCCGAAAAGCGGCGCCCTGTTGGTCGACTCGGCCGACGTCCTTTACGTAAAAGGCCTGCTCGCAGAAACTGCCAAAGAGTACGACCTTGAACCCCAGCAACTCGTAAGCTCAGACATGATCGCCTCATACCAAGGCGGCAAGAAGGGCCCCCTTTCGGCTGGCATAGCATTCATTCTGCTTTGGCAGTATACAAATCCCAGTCGTTTGGAGATGGATATCAGCGGACCTACACCAGTTGGTATGACGCCACTCAGTAGGCGGATCTTCAGGGAGGTAAAAGCAAAGCTGATTGAGCATTTCGGGAGTGACCGCGTGCGCGACTTGAGTAAGGCAGCGGTTGGTTCGATATGAAGGCGACCGTGAGAAGTGATTGGTAAAAAAATGAGTGAAACGTGATCCGAAGTCACCAAAGCTAGGCTGCATGACAAAGGGAGCCATCGAAGCAATCAGCGGCATCATCCAACTGGCCAAACGACGTGTTCGTGGTTTCCGCATCTTCTCTTATCTGGGAACCGAGTTCAGCTGGGCCTCAGTTTAGAATCTCTTACACCGTCAACAAAACGGAGCACAGGATTTGATTGCAAATAAGACTTTGGATAGAGGCCCCTACTTCTGGTGGGGTTTCGCGTTAATGGCTATCAAGTACAATCTTGATCGGGCTATTGCCTGGTTCGGATTTCAGCACACGTGGTACTTCTGGAACTACATTCGACCGCACGGCTTCGCCGCTATTAATACGGTTCCTCCTGGCGATCAAGGTTTCTATATCGCCCTTTTCCTGACTTCAGTTCCTTTCTTGTTTCTAGGTATTGTCCTAACGCTACGGCGCCTTCGATCGGCCGGGTTACGACTGGAACTGTGTCTGCTTTTCTTTTTGCCGGTGATCAACCTGATTTTCTTTGCCGTTCTGTGTGTTCTTCCAGCGAAAGAAGTCGCCTCATCTCAAGCAGCGAAGGCAGGCTCTGTCACGGAGAAGCGGAGCGAAGACGGCTGGCTGTCTTGGCTTCCGACCAGCGCTATCGGAAGCGCCATATCTAGCACCATCATAGTTGGGGTAATCGGTACGGCACTCGCTTATTTCTCGACTCAAGCGCTCCACAATTACGGATGGGGTCTCTTTGTTGCTCAGCCATTCGCAATGGGTCTGATTTCGGTTCTGATTTACGCCGGCCGGACGAAGAGAAGTTTCGCGAGCTGCGAGATCGTAGCAATCCTCCCAATCCTCTTTTGCGGACTATGTCTTTTTGTCGCTGCTGTGGAAGGAATCATCTGTCTGATTATGGCTGCGCCCATTGGCATCGGATTGTCGTTATTTGGTGGAAGTCTAGCCTACAGTATTGTCGGTAACCGTAGCGCCCCAACTAACTCGGCGATGATGCTTGTGCTCCTCTCCGTGCCTCTTACCATGGGCATGGAGAAACAAGCCGCGGAGGTCCCACCGCTTCTTTCTGTCACGTCGTCCGTAATCATTAATGCCCCGCCCGAAAAGGTCTGGCCAAACGTGATCTCATTCTCGGCTATCCCTCCTCAACGCGATTGGATTCTCCACACAGGAGTAGCGTATCCGACACAAGCTCGAATTGACGGAACGGGAGTAGGGGCGATTCGTCACTGCATTTTCACGACCGGCGAATTCATCGAACCCATTGAAGTGTGGGATGAA
>JAFAIO010000067.1 GCA_019236675.1 Verrucomicrobiota bacterium | reverse complement strand
GCGATCGATGCGACGCATCGGCAGAATCATCGGCCGGTCCGACGATATGCTGATCATTCGTGGCGTGAATGTGTTTCCATCGCAAATCGAGGAGTTAATCGTGAAAGATCCGAGGCTCTCGCCTCACTATTTATTGGTCGTGTCGCGGGCGGACCGATTGGATGAGCTTGAAGTCAGGGTCGAAACCCGGACGAGTTTGAGTGCAGCCCAAGGCCACGAGTTAGCAAACGAACTGGGCCAGAAGATCAAGGAATGGGTTGGAGTCACTGCCTCAGTCACAGCGGTACCTCCCGGCACTATTGAACGAGTGAGCGTCGGCAAGGCTCGACGAGTGATCGACAACCGGCCGAAAATAAGGAGTTCAGGAGTTGCAGGAGTTCAGGAGTTCAGTAAGACGTTGCATAGCGCCGACTGATTCCATGTCCAACCATGCAGACCCCTATTTACCTTGCAATTTTCGGACCCGCCCGAGCCTGAACTCCTGAACTCCTGAACTCCTGAACTCCTGAACTCCTGAACTCCTGAACTCCTGAACTTCCGACTTCGCTAGCCACAGAGCTCGCACCTGGCGGATGCAAAAGCTACGTCGGACAAGCCTGAACTCCTGAACTCCGTTCACCACAGACCGCGGTCTAAGGTCCGATATTGGACGGCTTCACCGAGATGCTCGGCGGTGATCTGGTCGGCGCCGGCCAAATCGGCAATCGTGCGCGCGACTTTCAGAATCCGATCATAGGCTCGGGCGCTAAGATTCAAGTTCGTTACCGCTTTGCGGATCAATTCGATCCCCTCCGAGTCCAGACGGCAATGTTTCTTCAGCAATCGAGTGGTCATTTGGCCGTTGTTACGGATCAATCCTTCCCGCGCGAACCGTTTTTGTTGTACCAGACGGGCTCGTCTCACCCGGTCTCGGATTGCAGCCGAACCTTCCGCTTCCGAGGTTGAGGTAAGCTCTTTCATCTCGATGGCAGGCACTTCAACATGGATGTCGATCCGGTCAAGCAATGGCCCGGATAACCTGCTCCGATATCGTTGGACCTGGTTGGGCGAACACCGGCATTCTCGACGCGGGTTTCCGTAGTGACCGCACGGACAAGGGTTCATGGCGGCAACCAACATGAAACTTGCCGGAAAGGTCATCGAACCGGCTGCCCGAGAAATCGTAACTTTGCCATCCTCCAAAGGTTGGCGCAGTACTTCCAAAGTGGATCGGTGGAACTCAGGCAATTCGTCCAGGAAAAGAACCCCATTATGAGCCAAGCTGACTTCACCCGGTGTAGGCTGTGCCGATCCTCCTAACAAACCGGCATCTGATACCGTGTGATGCGGGCTCCGGAACGGGCGTTCAGTCACGAATTGGCGGAAACCATTCAGTAATCCGCAGATGCTATGGATCTTGGTGGTCTCGATTGCTTCCGCCATCGTGATTGGTGGAAGAATAGTGGGTAACCGTTTTGCGATCATCGATTTACCAGACCCGGGAGGCCCGATCATCAGCAGATTATGGCTGCCAGCGGCAGCCACTTCGACCGCACGTTTGACATGCTGCTGACCATGGACCTCGGCAAAGTCGTCATCACTCTTGCTTGGGACAAAACTAGGTTGACCGGCAACCGGTTCGAGCGGCGCTTCTCCGCGTAAAAAATTGACCACCTCGCTTAGGCTGTTTGCACCGTAAGCCGCGAGTCCGAGTACCGGAGCCGCCTCTTCCGCATTTCGTTTTGGGACGATGAGCATCTGACGCCCCCGTCTTTTGGCTTCCAGCGCAATGGCTAAAACGCCGCGCACTGGGCGGAGCTCACCGGAGAGCGCGAGTTCGCCGGCCAAACAATAGGGGCTTAAATCCGGGATTCGGTTGTCGTCATTCAACTTGAGCAGACCCAAAGCGATCGGCAGGTCGAAGCTAGGACCCTCTTTGCGAACAGTCGCCGGAGCAAGGTTAACGGTGATCTTACCGCGTGGCCAACGTAGCGCGGTATTGCTAATGGCCGAACGCACTCTATCTTTACTCTCACGCACTGCGGTATCCGGCAACCCGACGACTGTAACTTTGCCTTCTTCGCCCCACCCAGCGTGCACTTCGACCTCGATTTCAAAGGCATCGACTCCGACGACCGCAGCAGAATATACCTTTGATGACATAACAGTACATAATCATGTTGTATAGACAGGATATTAGCAAGTTTTGTTTTTGTTATGTAACAGCGCGAGCAGCAGGCTCGTTCTAAGGAAGACGATGGCTTAGGCACGAGTCGATCGAGATTGCTGTTCGCCGAAGACGATTCTGGAGCAGCAACGATATAACATTCAGCGGGAAATTATATCGGAAGATAAGCCCGAAATTTGCACGATTTTTTCTCCTGACTGCGAGAGGCTCCTTGAAAAAACACCCCAGTCCGCTAAACATCACTCGTGAGCGAAGAAGGTGTAGGTTCGTCCGCTCCGCCGCAAAATAAGAGCGGTGGTTCCGGGAACTTGGCCGCATGGTTGACCTTCGCCGCTGCAATTTTTGGGGGGATTGTCACTATCGTCGTAGCCCTCATAAATAAGCCTCCGGAGAAACCTGCTATTCCAACAACCCCGACTGCCTTGGCGACGCCGGTTCTATCCGCTTCGCCTGAGGCTCCGATAGCATCGACTGGCCTCGTCCCGAACCTTGATGGAAGGACGTTCCATAGAAGTGGCAACGGCCCTTCGATAACAATTCATCAAACTGGCTCTACAATTACGACGGTCATTCAAACTAGCGTCTACGATTAGGACGTTCACGGAGAGTGGGCCACGGATATACAGGCCTTTCAATGCGTAGTCTCAAGAAAGAATCGAGATACCGGTTGTGTAACCATTATTTACGGGTCCATCTCCGTGCGCAGCGAAAATGAGATTCAAATCGTGTGGAATCGGAGTAACGGGGCATGCAACGAAATAGACGGATCAATAGGGCTCACGGCTGGAGCGGATCCCGAACTTTACCAGGGGACCCGTCGGAGCGGCGTTGCATTCGGGGTTGTTATGCCCAGCGTGCCTGCGACCTAAGAGTGAACGCAACGTCTGTGCTCTGCCACACCCGCGACGCCCCGAGAGCCGTGCCACGCCGCTTGAGGTTGCACGTTTGGTGAACTGATGACGCGATCAAGGGAGCCGCAACTAACACACGGTTCGGACGGAAAGAGCCGTGTATGGAACAACGTCGGGGTAATGGAGTGCGGAATGCGGCTCCCCTCCGCAGTCTCCGCGGGCACATTTTCGAGGACGAGGACCATTGCGAAGCTCCCGAGGGAGCTATGCAACTTCGTTCACCAATTCCCCAAGAGGAGCGGCGGTGATTTTTACGAGATCGCCAGGTAACAAAGTAAAATCGTTTGGGGGAACGATACCGGTACCGGTCAGCAGAAAGGCACCGGCTGGAAAACTGAGTTCTCGGTACAGGTATTCGACCAAGACATCCAGTTCGCGATGGATCCTTCGTAACGGAACTTGGCCTTGGAAAATCATTCGGCCGCCGCGTTCAATCAGCAAAGTGATCTCTGTGTTCAGATCCAGGGACTCTTCCGTTATCAGGATCGCGGGACCGAGAGAACAACTGCCGTCGTAGACTTTCGCTTGAGGCAGGTAGAGCGGATTTTCGCCTTCGATATCGCGAGAAGAGACATCATTACCAAGGGTGTAACCGATGATTTTTGCATCCCGATTAATGACGAGCACGAGTTCCGGTTCGGGCACGCTCCAACGCGCGTCGCGCCTGACGCGGATTTTGCCGTGAGGCGCCACAACTCTCCAGCCAGCCGCTTTAAAGAAAAGCTCAGGCCGCTCGGCGTCGTACACCCGGGAATAAAAAATTGCCGCCCCGCTTTCCTGCGCGTCTTCCCGGCGTCCTTCGCGGCTCCGTTCATAAGTGACACCAGCCGCCCAAACCTCCTGAGCTCCGACCGGAGCTAGCAATTCTTCCGGCAAGGGCGGCCGCGCCGTCTTGGCGTCCGACTTGAGGTCCGAAAGATAAGTATACAGACTCTGATGGCTTAATAACTCGTCAAAGTCGGTATCCGGGATCTGAAAGTAGCTTTTCTCCGATCGGGCAAGAATGCCTCGCGAAGTCCGATAAAGATACATGGTCAAATTTTCTTTTTAAAAGTCGTGATCCCGCCGCCTTAAGTTTTAAACCGGTTCATTCCACAAAACCCAGAGCGGCGGCCACTGCCCATACCAGTGGCCGCTATTTAATTACACCTCGTGGTTGCTGGTATGGTGACGCTCAAGATCGCTTCTGGCTGCCTCGATCGCATCATCGACCGTGTTCGACCCTTTGCTGGCAGAACCGCCAATGTTGCATTCGTGGCAGTTCCAAGTGCCCCACATCGCCCCGCCTTCGCTTTCTTCGACGTGTATCGTATACCGGATACTCCCCTTGGTGTAATCGTGCTGATGGATTTCCTTAACAGGCATAGGACCTCCTTTCGACTCAAACCAACCTTCGCGTCGAACCCGGGCGCAGACAAGTTTGCAGTTTACGGTTGGCCGTTTGCGGTTTGCGGTTTGGCGATGGCGAGGGTATTGGGACAATCCACGCGCGCAAGCATGCGAAAATCGGACTTATGCGACCTATTGGACTTATGGGTGGTGACCGGCAGCCTGACCCGAAAAGGCCAACTGCAAACCGCCAATTGCAAACCCTGAACCGTGAATCTGTAAACCCGTGAGCTTTCTTGGAGTCACATTTGCCGGGATCGATGAGACCGCCGACGTCGAGAGGTTAAGAGAGATCCGGTCGCACTATTTCACGGTTGAATGGGGGCTTGGGTTAGCGGTGGAACACCAAGGCCGAGCGGCCGGGTTCCCCAGTGTTGAATGGATCTGTAAGCTGGCTCCGGAGCTAAATCTCTCAGCCCAACTCTGGGGAAAAACTGCCGCCGAGTTTCTTCAAGGCGACGACACGGAACTCATCGCCCATTACGGCGACGTTTGGTCCCTGTTTCGGCGAATCCAAATTAATTCTACGGATGGGACCGACCGGGTGGATCTTCCAGGCCTTACCCACCTCTTAGAGAAGAACCCGGACAAACAAATCATTCTCCGCATCCGCGACCGCAATCTTGAAGTGGCCGATGCTTTGGCTGCTCAAGGTATTTCTTGTTCCACCCTTTTTGATGAGTCTGAAGGTCAGGAATCGGCTCAGAAAAAGTGGCCAAAAGGGTTAAAACGATTCGCCGGATGCGGCTACGCCGGCGGGTTAGGCCCAGACAATATCTATAAACAATTAACACCCATTCTAAACGCTGCTCAAAGCGCAGAACGTTGGTGGGTGGAAATTGATTCCAGCCTGCACGCCAAAGAGCACGATCAAGATCTTTTCAGCTTAGTCAGCTGCAAACGAGCCATCCGGGAGATCGATAGTTTCTTTCTGGACTACACTATTTAGTGGCGCACTCGGGAGCTGTGGCGACGTACCAGGGGTGGCATGAAAGTAAGCAGTAAGCAGTAAGCAGTAAGCAGTGGGACTGATTGTCCATTAGCGGCTCAGCCGCCTCTGCACTGATTACTGACACACTGATTACTGATTACTTTCCCGACCGGAGCCCCTGGCGTTTTCAACATGAAAAACGGACCAACAACCAAAAGAAACAAGGCACCAATTCAGGGTTTTACCTGGTTGGTGCCTTGGCGAATTAATCGCTCCGATTGCAGGTGCAGTAGACTCAGTTGTTTGGGATGTATTCCGCCCCGCAACTGCCGCAGATGAATACCTGGCCAGGATATTCCCAATATACGCGGCGCATTGAGTGGCAGTGCCAACACTCCACCCAACGATAGTAACCACGCCCGCCGACTTCCGGTTCTGCATTAGTCGCATCCATGTCTCGCGAGGCGTTTTCCGGCCCCGCGGGAGACTCAGGTTTCTGAGTGAGATAAACTTCGATAGTTTTGGATTTCTCAGGCATTTGCTATTCTCTATTGTATTCGTCGATCTCGATTTAACCGAGCCTTTTCTAGGCGTCTCGGTTCTGTTTCTATTGGTCAGACGAGGATCTTTACAGCACTTGCGACATTTCTAAGCGTCCTTGGGGGCGGCGCCGCCCGAATACGACGTGAGGTTGCTGATTCGATTCAGCTCCTCATTCATCAGGCGCACACCTTCGATTTGGCGGTCAAATAGATCCCGAAATAGCCCAGATCCTGACAGAAGCTCGGCGGCAGTGCCGCTTTGCGCGATTTTACCTTGGTCTAAAACAATGAAGCGGTCACAAAACGGGATTTGCCAACCAACAATATCGTGGTCGACGACGAGAACGGTTTTGCCGGCGCATACCTGTCGCATCACTTGCAATAGGCTATACTTTTCCTCGGGATCGATCCCGGTCGTCGGTTCGTCTAAGAAAAGAATGGATGGCTTCCGGAGGAGGCAGCGGGTCAAAGCAAAAAGCTTCTTTTGGCCGCCGGATAGCAGGTTGCCGGAGGAAAACTGGCGGTCCAGCGGGGCTTGGCCGTATGCTTCCACCAGAATAGACCAAATTCCGGTCCGCTCACAGAGTGCTTGGATTTCCGCATCCGTCGCAGCCGGCCGTGCGACCCGGAGATTTTCCCGGATAGTGTCATGGAAGAAGGCCGGCGATTGGGGCATCAAGACAATCTGGCGCCGCAAACTCTCCAACGAAAACTGGGTATGGGGAATACCGCGGAGTAAGATCTCGCCGGCTGCGAGCTCGTAAAAGCGCAACGCGAGCCGGAAGAACGTAGTCTTTCCTTGGCCCGCCTTCGCGATTAAACCGGTGATCGAGCCCGCCGGAACTACGAATGATGCATCATCAAAGATTCTCCGGGACCCTGAGATGCGATACTGAAAAACGAGGCGGCGAGCTTCGATTTCACCGGCAATTTCGGCGTCATCCTGACCGCTTTCATTTGGAGTATAAGCCGGTTCGGCGCAGAGGATCGAACCCACTGACTCGATAGCAGGCCAAGTCATATTAAAATTGATCGAAAGGGCGGAGAAACCTTGAATCGATCCCATGAACGAAGGAGTCAGCGCCATCAGCCCGGCAACAACCCCGGCGTTGATTCCAGCCAGGCCGTTCGCCGCGATAAACACAGAAAGCCCCATCAGAGACACTAAGACCAAATCTCCGGGGAACCGATTCAGCAGGTTGAGGCTACCAACGGTGAGAGTTTGATGGAGCCGCCGGTGTAAGGATTCCTTCAAGGCGGCCTCATGTTTCTGAGCGAAGATTTCTTCGGCGCGCATCGCTTGTATCTCTTCGGGAGCTCCCATCGCGCCTCCGACTAGCGACGCTAGAATCAGGTTTTGTTGCTGGACATTGTGCGAACTTTGCCGGAGCCGGGAACCCATGCGGCTCACCAACCAAGGCGAAAGTAGTGCGATCAAAACGATAACGAAGAAAAAGAGCCAGACCTGGTTGCCGCCTCTGGCCTGAACAGCCTGTAGCGATTGGAACAAGCTGTACCCCAGAAGCACAACTCCGAACAAATCGAGTAGCGGGTTGATCAAAACGTCTTGTAGGGCCGACTGCACCTGGAGCGACAATTGGTTTACCAACATCGTCAGTTGTTGCGATTCGTGTTCGTGGAAGAACAAGGACGGCTTTCGCAAGATTGCCGCGAACAAATCCCGGCGAATGGCGTTGCTGACCCTGCCACCCAGCGCCGCCGCAATATAACTGAATGCTAGCCCCATGATTGCCACCCCTAAGGTGGCCGCCAACCAAAGGCCGTACGCTCGCCAAAGCCCGGAACGATCCGCCGCCGGCGCAGGCACCCGGCGCACCTCCGCGACCGTGGGTTTGGCGGTGTCTTTACCTGACGCCTTTAGTTCGGCGACAGGGATGCTGTTTGAAATCTGCTGCGCATATAAACCTATGGCGGCCGGCAGAACTGAATGTCCGAGCAGATACGCGACGATGTACAGAACCACCAAAAGCTTGTGGCGGAGCAAGTACCGCTTCCCGAGAGCCAACATCAGACCAAAGTGGCTTCGGAACGCTCCAGGCAAGCGTTGCGCGGTCTTTGAAGGGATACTTTCGCCGGCTGGACCGCTACTCTTCGATGCCACCGAACCAGATGACGGCGGAGCAGAGGTGCTGGCAGAATCGCTCATATTCGCCACGCCAAATGGCGCGTTCTATCGGGGCAGATTGTCCACGATTCGGAGAAGCAAAAGCCAGCCCAAAAAGGCCGTATGGGCGTGCGACGATGGATGGGACTGATGGGACCCATGGGACTTATGTGGTAATCGCCCAAACCGTGCTGGCCGCCACGAGGTTACGCCGAGACGCCGACACGCCCACAGGTTCTTTCCGCTTGGACACCTATCGGAAAGATGGCAAGAGTATCATCCGCGACTATGACCGCTTAAATAGATTCTAGACCGCTCGGCTGATTTCCATTCTGTCCGTGGATCATTCGTCTGTAGGTACAAGGTCCCTTCGCCGAGGTCGTGCCACGCCATTTTTGATGAACTTTTATTGTCAGAATGAACGACGACGCTAAAGAATTCTTATTTCGCCTGCTTAACCTGCCAAGCCCCACCGGATTCGAGGCAGAAGCGCAGAAAACCTGGCTCAACCATATCAGCCGTTATAGCGACTCCGTGGATAACGACGCCTACGGCAACGCGTGGGCGGTCCTCAATGGCCAAAAAGAAGGCCTCACCTTGATGGTGGAAGCGCACGCTGATGAGATCGGCTTCATAATCCAGAATATTGGGGACGAAGGGTACCTCTATTTAAACAGAATCGGAGGCAGTGATCGGGCAATCGCTCGCGGAAAACGCCTGAAAATCCTTGGTGACCGCGGACCAGTACTTGGAGTCATCGGGAACACCGCCATTCACCTGCGGGAGAAAGACGAAGATAAAATTCCCGAGGTGCATCAGCTTTTTGTCGATATCGGAGCTAAGTCGCGGGCGGAAGTCGAAAGCCGAGGGATCCGCGTGGGACATCCTGCCGTCTATACTGATTCGGTCGAAATGATCACGACCGATCGTCTCGTTGGCAGGGCAATCGATAATCGCATCGGCGGTTTTATCATTAACCAGTTGTTTGCCAGCCTTTCCAGCACCCCCGAGCGCCCGGCGGCGACCGTAATCGGTTTGAATGCCGTCCAGGAAGAGATCGGGGGTTTTGGGGCGAAGATGGCGACTTATCGATTGGACCCGAAGATCGCGCTGGTTCTCGATGTGACTCACGCGACGGACTCACCCGGGATCGACCGGAACAAACACGGGTCGATCAAGCTGGGCGGAGGTCCATCTGTAACCCATGGTAGCGCTAATCATCCACGGTTAGTGGCGCAGCTCATCGAGGTGTCGCGCCGAGTTGATATTCAGCTGCAACACGAAGCCACCTCCCGTACCACCGGCACCGATACCGATTCGATCTTTCAATCGAAACAAGGAATTCCAAGCGCGCTCATTTCAATTCCTCTCCGGTACATGCATTCAACTGTCGAGATGGTCGACCTACGGGACGTCGACCATTGCGTTCGGCTCTTGAAGGAATTTGTCGTGAGCCTGACCGATCTTTCGGATCTTTATCCGAAGTTTTCGTAAGCGGTGACCGGTAGTCATTTTCGGATTTTGTCCCGAAGGGACGTAAGGACTCAGGCAGGGGTTTTAACCCGGGTTTTAACCCCTGGTATCGATTGAACAGATGGTCCGCCCTGAAGGGGCAGAAGATATCAGTTCCGCGCTTCGCAAATTGGCGCAACGCCCGGTCGCGGATTTCTGCCGCCCCTTTAGGGCGGGCGCGGGTTGGACGGTTAGCCAGGGGTTGAAACCCCTGGCTGAGTCCTTACGTCCCTTCGGGACAAAAACGAAAGCCAACTTCGGGCAAAACCCAGTCTAGTTTCCACGGGACAAACAAAGAGCGGCCCTTAGGTTCCAAAGGGGTGAGTAATCGTTTACAATCCTATGCCAAGCTGGCTCGCTGAGATCGCCAAGAATGAAGGCGGCCGGCTCCGGTTTGACCGTTTCATGGAACTGGCCTTGTTCCATCCGGTTCACGGCTATTATACCCGTCGAATCAAAGGAATTGGGAAATCCGGTGATTTCTCCACATCCACCACTCTCAGCCCCGTGTTAGGGAAAGCGATCTTCCGTTGGCTGGTCGCAGAAGCAAAATATCTTGGATTGGATCCTCTGGTCATCATCGAACCGGGCGTGGGGACCGGAGCACTGGCGAAAGTCATCCTTTCGCAAATGCCCCTCTGGAACCGGGTTCGATATTTCGGCATCGATCTGCGACCGGAATCAGCCATCCTTGATGAATCAGTAAGCAGACGGCGTCGTTTTCGTTTGGTGGATTCGATGGAATCGGCCTTACAGGACGCGCACGGAAAAGCGATCGTTATCTCCAACGAGTTTGTGGATGCTTTCCCGTGCCGCCGTCTGGTTCGATCCGAAACGGCTTGGGCAGATGTTTATCTCCGCTATGACGACGATCAATGGCGGCAAGAACTATCGCCCGCGCCGATCTCAGTGGCATGCAGCGCGTTAAATGCAGGTTTTGCTGTCGGACAAACGATCGAAGTCCACGAAAGCTTCCGCGAATGGTTAGCAAGCGTGTCAGTTAAACTCGGAACGGGCGCGATCTTGACCATCGACTACGGCGGACGGCCCGAGGAAATCTATCACCGGCGACCGGAGGGAACCGTTCGCGCTTATTTCCGACAAGAGCGAATCGAAGGCATCGACATTTTTCGCCGTCCAGGGTATCAGGACCTCACGGCCGATGTTAACTTCGTAGATTTACAGGGTTGGGGCGATAGTGTTGCTCTCAAGACCGTCGACTACCTGACTCAACGAGAATTCGTAGCTCGCTGGAATCCGAATGCGCTAGAACGAGCCGATGCTGCGGTGCTGTTCACCTTGAATGAGAATGGCGCCGGAACCGCGTTCAAGGTGTTGCACCAAAGGAAGGGATGAGGAGGAGAAAACCGCGTCCTCCGTGGAGACGGACCTAGTCCCGAAGGGACGTAAGGACTCAGCCAAGGGTTTTAACCCCTGGTAGTGATGAGAAAGACGACCCGCCTGAAGGGGCGGCAGGTATGGGTTCAACGCCTCATCTAATAATGACACAACGCTCGGTAACAAATTTCTACCGCCCCTTCAGCATCTTCAACCCGGTGCGCGGGTGCAATTCCAACAGGGAACATTATTTATTGGAGCAGCAACGCTTTGGACCTGCTAAAGCAAAAGCACACCAACGAGGAGGCTTGGCAAGTAATCCGCCTGCCCAGTGGAGCCTAGTAGTAGCTAAGCCCGACCTTCAGC